>DTRN01000099.1 GCA_012965905.1 Nitrospirales bacterium
CGCATCACCTGCAGGGTGCTTTCGCAATAGGCTTTGCTTCGCTGGCTGAATCGTTCACGTTCGTAGGAATGCCGATTAAACGACATGGTCTCTCGGATGCCTGAGAGCGCGTCTTGAAGATAGGCGTTGAGTTCAGCGACGGCTTGTCGGATGGTGTGATAGAAGCGATGGATGGTTCTGGTGTACAGCACCGCAACGAACACCAGTACTGGAATGGGTAGCAATGCCAGAAGGGCAAGTTTCCAGTTAAGAGAAAATAGGATGATTGATATGCCAATGAAGGTTAACGATGCCATCAAGAGCGCTTCAAGCCCATCGATAAAGATACGCTCGATGTTTTCAACGTCATTGCTGACTCGGCTCATAATCTCTCCCGTCTGTCGGTGCTCGTAATAGGCAATCGAGAGACGCTGGAGAGACTCGAACACTTTTTCCCGAATGTCGTAGATGACTTTTTGCTCGAGGGTGTTGTTGAAACGAATGCGCAGGCTGGCTGCGATATTACGGCCGGTGTGTGCGGCGAGGAGCGCCCCGATGAGCCATGGGAGCAAAGCGCCCTGTTGTCCCACGATGACATCGTCGATGATGAGTTTGACGATCCATGGCGGAACAAGGTCGAGTGCAGTCACTACTGCGGCTGTGACCAGAGTGAGGGAGGAGAGAATCCGGTATGGTCGGATAAAGGTAAGGACGCGGAGCAGGGATTTCAGTGACGGACCTCCCGCCCCTGCTGTTCAGCATGGTACGAGCTTCGAACAAGCGGTCCGGATTCGACGTGCGTGAATCCCATGTTGACGCCGGTGTTGCGTAGCGCCTCAAATTCTGCTGGATCGTAAAATCGCGAGACTGGACGGTGGGCTTTGGTTGGCTGAAGATACTGACCGATGGTGAGCATGTCGCAATTGACCGAACGGAGATCTTGCATGACGGCCTCTACTTCAGCCATCAACTCGCCCATGCCAACGATGACGCCAGATTTTGTGACGATTCCAGGTTGTTTGGCATGTGCGAGAACATCAAGCGATCGACGGTAGCTGCCTTGAGACCGAACGGAAGGAAAGAGCCGCGGCACGGTCTCAATATTATGATTCAATATGTCAGGACGAGCATCAAGGGTGACGTTGAGAGCATCGGTATCCCCCTTGAAGTCTGGAATTAATACCTCAACGCGACACTCGGGAGTTCGCGCTCTTATATGGTGGATTGTCTCCGCGAACACAGAACTTCCACCGTCCGTGAGGTCATCCCGATTGGGGGAGGTGATAACGACGTGCCGAAGCCCCAACCGTTCCACAGCCTTGGCAACTCTCAGTGGCTCATCTGGTTCGGTTGTGGTGGGCTTGCCGGTGGTAACAGAACAGTATTCGCAGCGTCTGGTGCAGACTTCCCCGAGGATCATCAGGGTGGCGGTCTGATTGTTCCAGCATTCCCAGATGTTGGGGCATCGAGCTTCCTCACAGATGGTGTGAAGTGAGAATTCCTCGGTAAGGTGGCGCATCTGGACATAATGACGTCCAGGATTGAGGCGTACGCGAAACCATGAGGGAAGAGACGTTCGTTCAAGTCGAGCGCTTGAACGGGCTATGGAGACTGGTTTGCCTCGATGCAATTGTGATTTTTACCCTCGCACCTCACTCCAACATAGGTTCTCGTCAATCTCTTTGTCGGGATTGAGATCCCTGGCTTTTTGAAGCAGAACCTCCTTAGCCTCGGGGAATTGCGGATCTGGGATGCAGCAGTCGTCGACGGGGCAGACGGCTTGGCATTGTATGTCGTCAAAGTGGCCCACGCACTCGGTGCAACGATCGTGGGTAATGACATAAACCGTGTCGTCTTCCCCGTCGCCTTCGGAGACCTTATAGCCTTTGGCTTCCGCGTCGCTTCGTACTTCGAAAATGGCTTCGTTGGGGCACTCAGGAAGGCAGGCACCACAATTGATACATTCTTCTGTAATTCTAACCGACATGCAATCTCCTCCTTTTCCTCCGTTAGACCGTGAACAGATCAAAGGCAACAATCACACATGGTAGCATTTTTGTTGTGGAGATTCCCAATAATACACACGCGCGAAGGACGGGAATATGGCTGTCATTGTGGTTAATTTGACCCACCACACGTGGGTCATGCTGACTCGCAAAGACTGAATGTTGACATTTATTTCTACTTTTAGTTATTCTGCACCTTTCCCCATGCAAGGAAGGATCGCATGAAAATCAGTCGACTCGAAGAATATGGTCTTCGGTGTGTGTTGCAGCTTGCTCAACATGCTGAAACATCAATGCGGGTTGAGGAGATTGCCACGCTCGAAGGGTTATCGAAGGCGTATGTGGCGAAGATCATGTCTCCGCTTCGTCGTGCCGGTCTCGTCCTCAGTGTTCGCGGTGTGCGAGGGGGATACCTGTTGACCCGCTCGCCGGAGGCGATCACGCTCACTGAGGTGCTCGTTGCGCTTGAGGCCACCAAGGTTGATGAGGGATTTTGCCGAACGCATAGCGGAAATTGTCCACGGTGTGTCCATATACCGGATTGTGGGATCCGGGCGATGTGGCTGCTGGTGACGGAGCAGGCGTATCACGCGCTGTCGCACATCACCCTGGCGCAGTTGCTCGGAAAGGAAGCGGTGGTTTCCAACCGCATCAAACAGCACTTTTTAGAGGAACGGTCACCACAACCGTCAGTTCCAACTGCCCAATAACCGGCAGCGTGTTTAAGCAATGCGATATCAACCATGTCCAGGTCATAAAGAAGGGGGATGAACGATGGGAAAAGTTATCTCGATTGAACCGACACCCAACCCGCATGCAAAGAAGTTCATGTTGGATAGTCCAGTCTGTACGGGAAGTACGCGGTCATTTGAAAGGACCAATGCCGAAACAACCGATCCGTTGGCGCGGGCCCTGTTCGCGATCGACCATGTGACGTCAATTTTTTACGTACAGGAGTTTGTGACAGTGAATAAGGCCCCCGACGTTTCGTGGGAGGCTCTGGAGCGGACGCTCATTTCGACGATTGAAGCGAATGTTGATGCCGTGAACGGCGGCGATGAACGAGACCAGGCGCCGGCTACGACTGCCGCTGTAGAATCCACTCCACTCCTTGAAAAAATCAACGCGGTTCTCGATGAGAAGGTTCGTCCCGCGTTGGCGGGTGATGGCGGCGGGCTAAACATCCTGGGCCTTGATGGCCTCACCTTGAAAATTCACTACCAAGGGGCGTGTGGAAGCTGCCCAAGTTCAACCGCGGGAACAATGATGGCAATACAGAATGTACTCAAAAAAGAGGTCGACGAAGGAATTCAGGTCGTTTTAGCTTAGTTAGGAGGGTTCATGTCGGATACAACACACGCTGTGCGTGAGGAGGATGTGCTGCATGTTCTCCAAACCGTCCAAGATCCAGATCTTCACAAGGACATCGTCAGCCTCGGGTTCATTAAGAATCTGTCGATTGACGGCCCCAAAGTCAGTTTCGATGTTGAACTCACCACGCCTGCCTGTCCGGTGAAGGAACAACTAAAACAGGAATGTTATGACAAGGTGATAGCCTTGGATGGTGTATCGGAAGCGAGCATTACCATGACCGCGAATGTTCGTTCGCGAGCGGTTCAGAGTTCGATCTCAATTCCAGGGGTCAAGAATGTTCTTGCCATCGCGAGCGGAAAAGGTGGCGTGGGGAAGTCCACGGCGAGCACCAATATTGCGTTAGCGCTGAAGGCGACGGGCGCGCGGGTCGGGTTATTGGACGCTGATATCTATGGACCAAGCATTCCGACCATGTTGGGTATTGAAGGTGCTCCAAAGAAGACAGCAGAGAACAAGCTTGTTCCAAACGAAGCGTTTGGGATGCCTGTTATGTCGATGGGTTTTCTCGTTTCTGATGATACTCCTGTGGTCTGGCGTGGGCCAATGGTGCATGGCATCCTGCAACAATTTCTTGGGCAGGTGTTGTGGGGCGAACTTGACTATCTCATTGTTGATATGCCGCCGGGGACGGGAGATGCGCAGTTGACCCTCACGCAATCAGCTCCCTTAGCCGGCGCAGTCATTATCACAACTCCACAAGATGTCAGCCTGATTGACGCACGACGTGCCCTGCGAATGTTTGAGAAGGTCAACGTTCCCGTGCTCGGACTGATTGAAAACATGAGCTTTTTTGTCTGTCACAAGTGCGATGAGCGTCACGATATTTTCCGCCATGGTGGCGGAAAGAAGGTGAGTGAGGAGCTCCAAATTCCTTACCTGGGTGAGATTCCCATTGACCCCAATATTGTCCTTGGCGGGGATGCGGGTATGCCCATTGTGGAGAAGGATCCGGAGTCTGCTGCAGCCAAGGCGTACCAAGCGATTGCGGCTAATATAGCCGCAAGGCTGAGCATGGGGGCCATGGAGCTTATCGACCCTGCAGACCTGAAATTGCAATGGAAGACGGCGTCTCGGTCGTGACGGATCGCACCTCGTGAACGACACCCTCCGCCCTGCCGGCATCCAACAGATCAGTGACAACATCTTAGGGATTACTTGGAATGATGGCCATGAAAGCCGTTATCCCGTCAAGGCATTGCGAGAAGCGTGCGAATGTGCGGCTTGCGTTGATGAATGGTCCGGAGAAAAGCGTATTGAGCCCGGCAGCATTCCCGAAGATGTGCATCCCCTCGAGATCAACCCTGTTGGTCTGTACGGTATCCGTATTGACTGGAGTGATGGGCACAACAGTGGCATTTATGCCTTCCCGCATATCCGGTCTCTCTGTGCATGTGTAACCTGTTCTCCATCCAAGTAACGCAGTATTGGCATGTCGGCAGAAGCGAAGTGGGAGGCCAATCAGAAGAAAGTCGCCTTCAGGAAGCGGTTTCCAGGCCTCGTCACGAGTTGGGAGCAGATTGAAGGGCACACGGTCGAGCGAGTGGTGCCACTCCCAGCTAAAGCTGGTAGCGTTGTCTTGGTATTCTCCGATGACCGCTTTGCGATCGTGACTCCTGCCGAACCCGAATCGTTGGACATTGCCGCCGGCTTGGCGGCTATCCGTCCGTTTCTCGAATCAACCTATGCTGCGGCGTATGCCGAGTATGACAGGCTCGTGTTCGACGATCGGGAAGCCATGCGAGTGGCCAGACTGGAGAAAATCATCGGGGCCATTCAGAACAACATGAAAGATATCCCGGAGCTTAAGGATCGGGTGCGCGGGTTGGTGAGCGGGTGGGAGGACGAGCGTGATTGAGGCAATCAGGTGACATCCTAGTGGTCAACGCTTGACATGCCGTTTTCGCTCTCTATAATGCCCCTTCGTGAAATTTTCAGGTTATCCTTACTTTCTAAGGTGTCCCAAATTGTAGATTGCGCTGAGGACGGTCATGGCAACAAAAGCGTATGTGCTTCTCAAGGTTAAAACAGGAAAAACAAAAGACGTCGTGAAGGCATTAAATGCCGTGTCCAGCGTCAAGCAGGTTCATCCCTGTTTTGGCCAGCCCGATGTGTTTTGCTTTGTCGAAGTGCAAGATGAAAAGGGTCTTTCCGATCTTGTCATACGGACGATCCATACGATCGACGGGGTTGACGAAACTGACACCCACATCGTGGCCGACACGGCGTAGCACTGGAAGCGATTTGGATGTCCAGCGTTGTTAAGAAGCGGCGAAAGAAGATGCGCAAACATAAAGACCGGAAGTTGAGAAAGCGCATGAAGTTCCAGCGCAGGAAATAATTCCCTCTCCGCGCTGTTCGACAACGTTCTTTCCTTTGTACCCTGTTTTAGACTGCATTCAAAAGAAAGCGTGCGCTCTACCTGGGATAGAGTGGCTGGGGAGGTAAGTGGCTTTTGATGTTGGTGGAACCAAGGCCACGTTTTCGAATAATCGCAAAGACGTCGACGGTTCCGTCTCCATCAACATCAGTTCCAATCACATCGGGGACCTCGTTGTTATTGTGGTCGAAGTAATGAGTTTCATACGTCCCGTCGCCATCTTTGTCGTATGCCCTCTTCTCATATCTGCCGTTCTTGTTCACATCACGAGCTAGATAATCTGGGACCCCGTTCTGATCCTCGTCCACAATCCACGCATCGACATATGTATTTTGATTCGAGTCGATACCGATGCGATCAATCACCCCGTCACCACTGGTGTCGAATTGTTTCAGAATGCCATTTTTTCTCCAGGTGGTTAACGTCACCTGGGCCCATGATTCTATGTCTCCAACGTTTTCAGTTTCAGGTTCAGGCACGGTAACAAGAAACGAAGTGATGACGTCTGCTGGTACGGCATAAATCTGAGATGTTTTAGGGTCAGCAAACGCTTTTACACCGATCACTGCTCCGTATGCGTTAAGGAGCGGGCCGCCCGAACTCCCAAGGAATCCCCGTGCACGAACCGCGAGTGGCTGTATATGGATTTTTTGGTGCCCAATATGCTCAGAATATTCCTCTGACCAGGCAATGGTCGAGTGAAGTTCAGTCACCTGCGCATCGCCATATCTCAGTCCGTGGGGAGTCGGGAGCCCGATGCTAAACACCTGGTCACCAACGCGAACCTTCGACGCATCTCCAAATGTGACAGGCTTCATGTTGCCTGGTGGATGAGGCAGTTGAAGCAACGCAAGGTCGCTCCCTGAGTCTATTTTCACCACATTGGCGGCAATAATCAGGTTTTTTCCCAGGTCTGCAACGCTCTTCGGTCGAAACACCGCGGCGATGGTTTTCGCGTCTTTGACGACGTGCCAATCCGTTAATACCAACCCTCCCTTATCGATGATCAGGCCCGTACCGGTTCCATTATCAGTGATGATATACACGATAGAGTCAGCAGCGTTCCCAAAGGCTTTCGCGCCAGGACCGGTTTGATAGGGTTCATTAATAAGATCGCGCCAAAAGACCTTGACCGCCCGTTCTGCCCGATGGATAAACTCAGCGCCAGGATCGCTTGGAGCAACAAAGCCACGTATGGTGGAGGCTGATTTTTCCCAAAGAGATGGAACTGGGGACCCAGGCATGAATGAGGAGGATTGCGCCAGGCAGGGAAACGCTGACGAGAGCAGCATGCCTACACTGAAAAGGATCGGTAAGAAACGCGACACGAAATCTGACTCTGCTTTACTTGTTCGATGATTTGGCGCGATTCTAAGACAATAACAACCCGTTCGTTACGCTGTCAACGAGCGGACCGACGGATATTACATGACGGGCGTTCAGTGTGCCAAGCGTTGGCGTGCCTGGAGATAGCGGGTTTCCTGTATGTGATCCAGTGATGAGCGCACGTGGTCAAGTCCCACCACGCATAGCTCGAAGTTGTCAGCAAGTTTTTGCCATACCGAGAGATCTTCTTTAGAAGCCTGGCCTGTATGCTCAGCCGCGATCGAATAAGATCGCTTACCGGTCTTAATGTAATCGATCAAGAAATCTCCATGATGAATCATCCCTGATGACTTGATGCGTTGGAGATATTGCGGAAAGATCCCGCTCATGAACAGGGTAAAGTCGCCAATATGTTGGTGAATCTCGTGCTCGCATTCGAAAGACTTAGCGTTCAGGAGGACATCAGATTCATAGAGCATCTCCATGACGGTGCCAACTTGTTCCCCGTTCCGATTGCGAATGGTGTACAACCGATCCATATCGATGAATTTCATCAGCAATTCACTGATGTAGGATGTGACATGGAGATCATCCCACCGAAGATAGTGGAGAAAGCTACGTTCGGCGAGCACGCCGAAGAGATGTCTGAGCGGATGGTCGTCGGGAATCGAAGTGCTCATCATGTTCTGGCCCTCCACAATTTACCCTACGTCTAGCATGTAGCGTGATAATGGTGAAAATCATTCCAACTTGTCAATGACATATATCGGTTCTTGCAGGGCGGGGCTTGAGAAAAAGATGACGACGTGAGCGCGTTTAGGGTGGGAAAAAGATCGGTATGGCAATTGTCGCAAAGACCCACAGGACGAGATTTAAGGGCAGCCCTATTCGTACGAAGTCTTTGAATGTGTACCCGCCGGGGCCCAAGACCATGAGATTGGTTTGGTAGCTGATGGGTGTCGCAAAGCATGAACTGGCGCCAAAAATGATCGCGATCATGAGCGGGACTGGGTCCATGCCCACTTCGGTTGCCACGCCCAGCGCGACGGGAACCATAAGCGCTGCCGTCGCGGTGTTCGAGAAAAATGAGGTAAACACCATAGTAAGAAAGTAGATTCCCCCAATGACCACCCATGGCTGTGTCGAACCGATGATGCTGAGAAAATGATGCGCGATGTCGAAAGCCAGCCCTGTTTTGATCATTGCCAGACCAAGGGGAATGGTCCCCGCCATCAGGAGCAAGACCGACGTATTCATCGCCTGCGTCGCCTCAGATAACCTGAGACATCGTGTAAGCAGCATGAGTGCGGCGCCGGTTAACGTCAACGAGACGATTGGAAACATGTTGAATGCTGCGAGGGTCACGACGCCAACCATAATGGCCAGTGCAATCGGGGCCTTTTCCCGTTCAACCATGGTGTGTTGAATCTCTTCAACCACCATGACGCCGCCGGCTTCCCGCAGCCGAACGAGCCCCTCGACGTCGGCTTGAACTAACAGCACGTCTCCCACTTTCAGGCGGGTCTCGCGGATCAACAACCGATGCGGTCGCCCCAACCGTTCGATTCCAAGTACTTTGACCCCATAAAGGCGGTGCAGCCCGATTCGACTCAGCCGGCGGCCCACATAGGGTGAGTTCGACAGGATGACGGCTTCAGCCAAAGTAGTGTCGCCTGGCTGTTGTTTGGCGGCGTCGCCTTCCTCGATAGCTGACGCCAGAACAACTCCCACACTCGATATGAGATTGCGGATATCTTTGGCAGTCCCGTGAATGATCAGCGCGTCATCAGGTTGGATGATCGTGGTTGGATCAATGGGCGACCGGAGCACGTCACGCTCTCTGATAATTTCGAGAATTGTGACCTCTGCATCTTTTCCAAAGACCGCTGAGACCGGCTGGCCGATCAACGATGATCCCGCTTGAACGATGACTTCCGTGTCGAACGTTCCTCCGCGATCCTGCGTTGACTGCAGGATGACCGGCGTTCGATCCGGTAGGAGCCTGTCACTAAGGAAGTACAGATAGACGACTCCGATGCTGAGATTCAGAATTCCCAGCAATGAGAACTCAAAAATTCCAAACTCCGGACCCCCATTGCTTTTCGAGAGATCGTTGACGAGGATGTTGGTGCTTGTCCCGATCAGTGTGCAGGTGCCACCGAGAATCGCGAGGTAGTTGATGGGCATGAGTAGCTTGGACGGGCTAATCGTCAGTCGTCGGCAGACGGTGAGCGTGATAGGAATCATCATCACGACGATCGGTGTATTGTTAGCAAAGGCGCTCAGTGTGGGGACAAGAGCGGTGAAGAGGAGAAAGAGTCTGCGCCGACTTTCCCTTGCAAATCGCAAAACGAATGTAATTGCCATGTCCAGGGCGCCGGTACGAATTAGTCCGGCGCTGAGAATAAACATCCCTGCGACCGTGACCGTCGCGGAACTTGAAAAACCTGAGACGGCTTCTTCCGGTGTCAGCATGCCAGTCATAGCAAGGGTCGCAATGATCAGCAGTGCAGTGACTTCTGCACGAATGTGTTGTGTGATCAGGAGGGTGACTGCTGCGAGGATCAGCAGGGAGAGGATGATGGAGTCCATTTAACTCAAAGACATCAGACGTGAAACCGACGCCAACGGTGGCCGCAATTCCTCAGAACTTACTGAGCATGCGGGAGATGAGGCGTGAACGTTCGATGAGTGTGCTTTTTTCTGATTTTAACATATCGAGGTCGGTTTTAACCTTGAGGAATCCCTTATACGCCTCCTGCATTTCAACGTTGACATTATAGAGGGCGCGATCAAGTTCTGCCGCCATTTGCATCAGCCGATCGTAGTTTTTTTCGAGATTGCCGGCCTCTTCAGACGTCAGTGGTTGGACTAACAATGTGTTGTACCCTCCTCAAATTGTATGCGGTTTCAAACGATACCATCGTGTCGACAAATTGACAACTTCTAGGACATCTCCTACAATCGCGCACGCGTTTTTTTGTTAACTGGAATGGTGTAAAGGCTTGATGAAACAGGGTTTTCACAGAATCAATCGACTTCCCCCGTACGTCTTTGCGGAGGTAACGGCGCTCAAACTGGAGGCTCGACACCAGGGGGATGATATCATCGATTTCGGGATGGGCAATCCAGACATGCCCACTCCACAACTGATTGTGGATAAGTTGGTTGAAGCGGCGCGAAATCCCAAAAACATGCGCTACTCGGCATCGCGAGGCATCACCAAACTGCGTGCCGCGATTGCCGCGTGGTACATGCGAAAATTTGACGTCGACCTTGATCCGGAGACAGAGACAATCGCAACTATTGGATCCAAAGATGGCATTGCACACCTGGTATTAGCTCTCGTTGGGCCAGGTGATGTGGTGTTAGTTCCGACCCCCACGTACCCCATTCATTCCTATAGCGTCATTATCGCCGGAGCAGAGGTCCGTGGGGTGCCGTTACGCGAGGGTGAAGACTTTTTCGAGGCGATCACTGTTGCCTATAGTCAGGCCCTTCCGCGACCGCGATTGTTAATCATCAATTTCCCGCACAATCCAACAACGGAAACTGCTGACCGCGAATTCTTTGAGAAAATCGTGGCATTCGCAAAAGAAAATGACCTGATTGTCCTGCATGACCTCGCCTATGCCGACTTGGTGTTCGATGGCTATCGCGCGCCAAGCTTTTTAGAGGTTGAGGGAGCAAAAGACGTTGGGATTGAGTTTTTTACCCTCTCAAAAAGTTATGCCATGCCGGGGTGGCGCGTTGGCTTCTGTGTTGGGAATCGCGATGTCGTTGGCGCACTCACGAAACTCAAAAGCTACCTTGACTACGGCATCTTTCAGCCAATCCAAATCGCAAGTATTTTCGCGTTGAACGAACAGGATGAGTCCGTAGCAGACATTGTCGCGACGTACCGCTCGCGTCGTGATGTATTAGTGGATGGGCTCAACCGGATTGGTTGGCCGGTGCACAAGCCGTGTGCGACCATGTTTGTGTGGGCCAAAATTCCTGAAAAGTTTCGCGCGATGGGTTCCCTCGCCTTTTCAAAGATGCTGCTGCGCGACGCCAAGGTCGCCGTGTCTCCCGGAATCGGATTTGGCGAGTATGGTGATGAACATGTCCGATTCGCACTAGTGGAAAACGAACATCGAACTCGTCAAGCCATCCGCGGCATCAAGAAAACATTGACCGCGTGATGAAACAACGGATTGGTATAGGCCTCATTGGCTTTGGCACGGTCGGGTGTGGCGTCGCGAAGATTCTCATCGACCAGGCAGAACTTATTCGGCGACGGGTCGGCATTCCACTTGAGATTGTCGGAATCGCCGATAAGGACATCACCACAGATCGTGGCATTGTCCTTGACCAGGGCATCCTGACGACTGACGTCCAGGGACTCATTGACAACCCTCAAACCGACATTGTCGTGGAACTCATTGGGGGCCTGGACCCAGCCAAGCAGTTTATCCTCACGGCGTTGAAAAAGTGCAAACCAGTCGTGACCGCGAATAAGGCACTCTTAGCCGTGCATGGCGAGGAGATTTATGCCACCGCTCAACAGCAGGGTGTGGATATCGGGTTTGAAGCCAGCGTTGGAGGTGGGATGCCCATTATCCGTACGCTTCGCGAAGGGCTTGCCGGTGAGAAAGTTCAGGCTATCTACGGCATCATCAATGGGACCGCCAACTACATTCTCACCAAGATGAGTGAAAGCGACGTATCATTCGATGAGGTTGTCAAAGAAGCCCAATGTGCCGGGTATGCTGAGGCGGATCCCTCGACGGATATTGAAGGACTGGATTCAGCCCATAAGCTCGCCATCCTCATCAATCTTGCCTTTGGTACTCCGGTAAATCTCAGCGATGTGTACACAGAGGGAGTGACCTCAATTACCTCATTAGATCTCGAAGCAGCACGTGAATTTGGGTATACCATTAAGCTCCTAGGCATCGCGAAATTG
>DTRN01000100.1 GCA_012965905.1 Nitrospirales bacterium
AAAAATCGTACCAAAGCCCGGATGAAATTTGTTGTCACCAAGTTGGGCATTGATGAGTTTTTCCGCCAGATTGAGGTCGAATATGCGGCGATCAAACAAACCAAGAACGGATCGAACGGCTATGAGCTTCTTTCGTATGCCGATGAGCCTGTAGACTACGATGTGCCATCTTCGGCGAACGGAGCTGCCTCAAACGCATTCGAGCGTTGGAAAAAGACGAATGTCACGCCCCAACGCCAGCCAGGGTTCAGTGCGGTCACCTTGAAGCTCCCGACAGGTGACATGACGCCGACGCAGATGCGGTTCATCGCCGACCTGATTGATACTGAAGCGAACGGCAACATTAGAATTACGATTGACCAGAATGTATTGATTCGCTGGATGTCGACCTCACGATTGCCCGAGATGTATTCTCGACTGGTTGACGTCCACCTTGCCGATTCAGGTGCCCATCTCGTCGAGGATATTGTGGCGTGTCCAGGAACCGACACCTGCGGGCTCGGCATTACCTCTTCGAAAGCCCTTGCTCGGGCCTTGGACGATGTCTTTCCGGCAGGGAATACGGCTGACGATCTTGCAGGGACATCGATCAAAATCAGTGGATGTCACAACTCCTGCGCCCAACATCACATTGCGACCATCGGACTCCACGGCGTGAGTAAACGTTACGGGGAGCACCTGGCGCCGTTCTACGAAATGCATATCGGTGGCTCGGCAGCAGGTGACGGAGCGCGTATTGGACAGATGACCATCAAACTTCCGCCTAAAAACGTCCCGAAGGCGATTGCACATCTGGTGGGATTGTTTCGACAGGAGCGTGAGAACGAAGAATCGTTCCCGCAATATCTCGATCGTGCGGGGAAAGCCAAACTCAAACAGGCGCTCATCCCGTATTCGATCATTGGGAACTTTGATGACACGCCGGAACATTTTTATGACTGGGAAGCAGAGTCTGAGTTCAGCCTCGTCGATCTTGGTCCTGGAGAATGTGCGGGTGGCGCGGTGGAAATGATCACCGACGGTATTTTGGAAGCCGACCAAGAGTTGTATCAGGCAGAGACGTTGATCCAAAGCCAGCAATATGGCATGACGGTGAACAAAGCCTATCGGGCTGTGCTGGCAGGCGCCAAGGCACTCCTGGTGACCGAAGGGATTGAGCGATGCGCGATTGATACAAACCGGTGTGCTTCCGGAAACGTTTTCAGAGCATCTCGCGATCATTCGGAACCTCGGTGATAAGAACCCAACGGAGGCATTCGCCGAAGAAAAAATTCGAGTGGCTAAGGTGTTTGTGGAGGCTTGCCGTGCGGCCTCAGAAGGGATTGGTGAGGATTTGAAGTTAACGAACGTCGCAGACCCAGGTCAGGTAGCCGCTGCGCTACCAGCATCAGATGTTGGTGACGATATCCCGGTACTGGATTTACGTGGTGTGCAATGTCCAATCAACTATGTGAAAACGAAGCTCCGTTTGGAAATGATGGATTCGGGTGAACGCCTGGCCGTCTTTCTTGATGACGGAGAGCCTATTCGAAACGTGCCAGCGAGTTTGAAAAACGACGGCCATACCGTCCTATCCCAAGAGCCCATTGACGAATATTTTAAATTGGTGGTGGAGAATGCTTAGAGAAATGGACACACAAACAGTGGATACAAAAGAAGCGGAATATGATGCCCTGAATGCCAAATCGGCGGAAGAGGTTGTGGGGTGGACACTTGGGCAGTTTGGCGATCGCGGCGCGCTCATGTCGAGCTTCGGACTCGAAGATGTCGTCCTGATCGATATGATGGCTAAGATCAATCCCAAGGCGCGCATAATCACCTTGGACACTGGCCGGCTCAATCAAGAAACCTATGACGTGATGGATAAGATCCGTGACAAATACGGTGTGTCGATCGAAGTGATGTTTCCCGATGCGCAAAAGGTGGAGGAGATGGTTCGCACGAAAGGGATGAACTTGTTTTACCATTCCCTTGAGAATCGCAAAGAGTGTTGTCGGATCCGGAAGGTTGATTTGCTCAACCGGGCACTTGGCGATCTGGATGCGTGGATTACTGGACTGCGTCGCGCGCAGGTGGTGACCAGGACCGAAACCAAAAAAGTCGAGATCGATCATGATCGTGGTGGAATGGTCAAGGTGAACCCATTAGCCGATTGGGCAGTCAATCAAGTGTGGGACTACGTCAAAGCGAACCATGTTCCGTTCAATGTGTTGCATGAGCGGGGGTACCCATCGATCGGGTGTGCGCCTTGTACCCGTGCGATTGCCGCTGGCGAGGATTTGCGGGCAGGGAGATGGTGGTGGGAACTTCCAGAACATAAGGAATGTGGCCTTCACGTGCAGTCACCCTAAATTCATTTATACACACGAGAGGTGAAAGTGGAAAATACGGCAGTAGAAAGTATCGCAGTAGAGAAATGGGAATGTCAGAATCATGGTGGGAACCCAACAAGCAATATCAGCAAGAAATATGCGATCTTTGTGGGGCGCTACCAACCATATCATCAAGGACACATCTCACTGATCATGCAGAAAATCAATCAGGGCATTCCGGCCTTGATTATGGTGCGAGACATTCCTGCGGATGAAAAAAACCCGTTTACGACGGAACAAACCGTCGAGATGATCCAGAAATTTCATGCGGCGCATGATCATGATGTGAAGGTCATGATCATCCCTGACATTGAAAGCGCGAACTATGGTCGAGGTGTGGGATACGAAATCAATGAATTCACCCCACCAGAAAACATTGGATTTATCTCCGCCACAAAAATCAGACAATCTATTAAAGATAAAAACGACGATTGGAGATCGTTAGTTGATGAATCTATCCAGCCGGATGTCGAGCGATACCTGCTGGAAAGCGACATAGCACTGTAAGAATCAGCAAATAAAAATGATGCCTATCGCTGAGATCATTGCGAAGGTGAGCCAAGGTCCACGAGATTCGAAAGATCTCACGTGGAGCGAGGCGAAAGCTGTCATGAAGGGGGTTGTCGAAGGGCAAGTCACCCCATTTCAACTCGGCGCATTGGCCGTCGGTCTACGGATCAAAGTCGAATCAGTCACCGAACTCGCGGCATTTGCCAGTGCCGCTCGCGATTACCTTTCTGCTGCTCCGTTTTCTGACAAAAGCGGACTTCTCGATGTTCCTACCTATGCCAGGGAGCGGACGAGCCGTTCGATGCTTGTTCCCGCGGCGATGATTGCCGTTGCGTGTGATGTTCCCGTGCTCATGCACGGGTGTGAACCGCACGGGTCATCGTGGAATACCGGGAGCCTCTTACGGGCCTTAGGTATTCAGGTCGACGCTCAGGTGGGTACGGTGTCTGACATGGTCCGGAAAACCGGGTTTGGGTATCTTGACATCGGGATGTTTCATCCACCGATGAATCGCTATCTTGATCTTGCGGAAGAACTCGGGCTCACATCGTTTTTCTATCCCATCGCGCGCCTTCTGAATCCTGGACGCGCCACGCGACACCTCATTGGCATGGCAGCCGGCCCTTATTTCGATAAATTGGGTGAAACCCTCCGCATGCTTGGTTGTGAGCATGGGCTGATTATTCAAGGGCCGGATGGCGAACCCGAACTTTCGATGGTCCGATTGCTGCGTACGCTAGAGGTGAATGCGTCGATGAGTCGGCCCCATTCCATGCGGCCGGCAGATTTTGCGCTTCCATCGGGGACGGCGGGTGACTTTGCCGTCAAAGACGTACAAACCGAGGCAGCGGACATTGAACGATTGTTGAAGAATGAGATCACTGGAATCCAAGCTGAGGGTGCCGTTCTGAATGCAGCGACCATGCTGTATTTGGGTGGAAAGGCCGCGACCATCCAAGACGGGATTCCCATTGCGCGGGAATCGCTTCGATCTGGTGCGGCGCATGGGGCTTTCGTCAGGATCCGCGACTTCCAACTATCAGTCGCGAGTAACGCAAGGTAGGGATCACTATGCAGGCGTGGCTTGGTAAACCCGGTTTCTTAGGAACTCACGGAACATTTGGAGCCGATCTGAGTTTCATGCTGGCGTTGGTCTTTACGCTGTTATTTCTTTGGGGATGGGTGCTCGCGCGAAAAGGCAAAGGGAGCCATCATCATACCGTTACTCTCTGGGCAATGGTCGCGATGCTCGTCTATTTTTCGGGCTACTATCTCGCGCGGAACTTGGGAGTTCTCGCGCTTGAAGGAAAAGAAGGTTTTGGGGGATCTGAGGAGTTGTATCACAATGTGTTTCTCCCTATTTTGACCGTCCACATTACGGTTGTGGCGCTGGGGTTGATTATGGCGATTTACATGATCATCCTGGGGTTTCGCGCGGCGACCACGGTCGAGGGTGAGCGTGTGTTGAGCGACGTTCAACTCACGCTGACATGGGGAGGCGTGTTAAAGATTGTCCTGTGGGCGTTGGGGATCCTTGCCCTGATTTTCGTCCTGATTAGACTTGGAAAGGGCGAATTTACGCTAAGTTGGGGATTAGTGATTGTCTACATTGTCGGTCTCATCATTGTGCTCGTGGTGTTGATGCTTGAGAAGGTCATCGAACGGATTTGGCCGGACGGGTCGCGTCGCCACCGCATGCTCGGGCGTTTTACCATGACCCTGTTTGTGATTGCGTTGATCACCAGCACCGCAACCTATGTCATGCTCTATATCTTGTATCCCGCTAAGACGGTGTAATTACATCCTCAATGCAGCTATATCTGATGAGGCACGGAGAAGCGGAACCGGAGTTGACCAATGAGAAGCGTCCTCTGAGCGAGACAGGCCGAAATGACATTCAGCGCGTTGCCGCATTCGTTCGAGCCAATATTGCCGTCAAAGTGGACACGGTATTTCATAGCGGGAAAACCCGCGCGCGTGAAACTGCTGAGATTATTTTCTCGGCTGTCACCTCGTCAATGCTGATGCAGATTGACAAACACCTGTCCCCGAATGCTGATCCAGAGATCTGGAAAGACCGGTTGGTTGGTGAGCGCGAAAACCTCATGCTGGTCGGTCACTTGCCTCATCTGAATCGCTTGGGCGCACTTCTCGTCTGTGCAGACGCATTGCAAACCGTAGTGAATTTCTCCACCGGCACTCTGGTATGTCTGGAAAGCCATGATTCAGAAAGCTGGGTGGTACGTTGGGTCATCACTCCTGAGTTTCTCAAACGACAAATGATGGGGCATGCTGAGTGAAGCGAAGCGCGCTATGAATGTGGCCGAAATCGAAGCAAAGTCAATCCTGACACCCACAGGAGGATTTCTTACAGGGTTCTCCCATACACTCAATCCGTATGTGGGGTGTTCCTTGGGTGGGAGTTTGTGTGGAATGGCGTGCTACGCAGCTGAAATGCCGTTTTCTTCCCGCGAAGCAGCTCCCTGGGGACAATCGTTAAAGGTGAAGCTCAATGCCGCGTCATTGTATCGGCGTGATCACGCGCGAGTACGACGAAAAGGAGAACGACTCTCAATTTTTATGTCGAGTGTGACGGATCCCTATGTGCCGCAGGAACGACGCTATCGCATTACACGTGGGATTCTCACGGAAATGGTGGAGTTTCCACCCGATACGCTGGTGCTTCAGACTCATACGCCGCATGTGCTGTGGGATATTGAGACCTTGTGTCGTCTCCACGAACGGTGTCGTCTGACGGTGCAGATCAGCATCGAGACCGACCGGGAGACGCTTCCAGGCTTTCCACGACATGCCTATTCGGTTTCCGCGCGATTGGCTGCACTGCGCGAACTGACGGAGGTTGGATTGAAGACCGTTGGTGTCGTAAGCCCGCTTCTCCCATTGGCGGAACCGGAATCGTTTGCGACCCGCCTTGGTGAGGCCGCCTCTTCTGTGATTCTTGACCACTACCTGATTGGTGATGGAAGTCCTGATGGCGTCCGTACCAGACGAAGAAAGGCCGTTCGCGATCTGACCGTCCCTGAGTTAATAGCAGCTGCAGATGGTAATGACTGGAATACGTTGGAAAAATTTGATCAAATTGTGAAAACCTTCCGAACGGTTCTCGGCAATAAGCGCGTCGGCGTGAGTGCTGATGGTTTTCGGGCGATGGCGGATTGCACATGAGTTCGAAACAAGCGCTGGCTCGCGCATTTGTTGAAACCGGCGCGTTTCAATGGGACGAGTCGAAGCCGTTCGTTCTTGCATCGGGGGTAAACAGCGAGTACTACGTCGATTGTCGCCGCTTTTTGTCCGATCCGGCTCACTGTGTTCTGATTGCCGAAGCGGCCTATTCTCTGGTGGCGTCACTGGGAATTACGGCCATTGGGGGTCTGGTGCTTGGCGCGGTTCCGCTTGCCACTAGCCTGGCGATCGTTGCGCATCAGATCAGTGAGGGAAAGGCACATTGGCGGACCTTCATGGTTCGGAAAGAACCGAAAGACTATGGACTCAGCAATCTCATCGAAGGCGATCTGCGTACGGGGGATCGGGTGTTGATTGTGGACGATGTGTTGACTAGTGGGAAGTCCATTGTGCGTGCGATTGAATCCGTCGCACAGTCAGATCTCAACGTCAGCGTCAAGCACGTATTGGTTCTTGTGGACCGACAGGAGCAAAACGGACGCCAGCAGCTCGAACAACGGCACGGAGTCCACGTCCACACGGTCCTGACGCTGGAGGAACTCAAAGCGGCCCAGGTTACGCTTGGGTCCTGAGACGGAATATCGGTACAAGACTCATTCTGCGCGTAAAAATGGCGGTTTTCTTGACAAGAAAATGGGATCTGTGTAGGGTGCGTTGTGTCTCTAGCTCCCTTCATTCAGCCTGCCAGTAGCGATACTCTAAATCATCAAAATTGGTTGCGGTCGGCCGTTTTCTTTGCAGTCACCTTTGGTCCTAGCGGTTGAACAATGGTTGTATGGGCAATGGACAAGGCATGAACGAAGGAAGCGTAGAAAGTGGAAAGATTGTTGCCACAGTCTGGCCACTGATTCGGTATCAACTCTGGGGGGGGATAACCCTCACCGGGATTCTTCTCCTTTTAGGAATGCCTACTGCGGGATTTGGTCTTCTCTTTGGGGCTATCCTAGGAAGCATCAATGCCTTTGTTATGGCCTCCCGTTTGGAAAAATCTATCCTTGTAGTTCCTGAAAATCAGAAATTGTTCTTGCATGTGGGAGTTGTTACCCGTTTTTGTCTTGTTTTAGCGTTAATGGGAATGGGATTTTATTTTTTTCAGCTTCATGTCGTAAGCGTGATCGCCGGTTTCGTTCTATTCCAAGTTATAAGTCTTTTCGTTCTTTTGAGAGAGGCCATGAAAAAATCTCCTGAGAAAGACGGGGTTGCGTTGTGATTATTCAATGCAAGGGATGCTGAAGAGATGACTGGAGAGAAACATGGCGTAGCCGAACATCTTGAACATTGGGTGACCCCAGTTCTCGGGTATGCAGTGAACCTTGATACCTTTGTGATGACCGGGATTGTCGTGGCTTTCTTAATGGTCATTCTCTTTTTATTTAGGATCAATATGCATGATGGCGCCCCAACTGGGCTTCAGAATTTTCTGGAGGTCGTCGTTGAGTTTATTGAGGACCTCGTCAAGGAAAACCTCCCTGTCTATGTTCCCTGGGTGACCCCGCTCGCCCTCACGCTGTTTATCTTCATTCTTTTGGGAAATTGGATTGGTGAAATCCCTGGGATGAAATCTCCAACAGCCGATATTAATACGACGGTCAGTCTTGGGCTTATTTCCTTTACCTTATTGCTGTATTTTAGCCTTAAACATAAAGGGATGGGATATTTTTCAGAGTTTCTATTCCACCCGTTTGGAAAATGGCTCATTCCAGTCAATTTTTTTATGAAAGTTATAGAAGAATTGGCGAAGCCGGCAAGTCTCTCCCTGCGGTTATTTGGAAATATGTTTGCCGGCCATGTGGTGATTCTTTTGATCGCCGCGATGATTCCTTGGTGGATGAATTGGACCGTCGGGGTTATATGGCTGGGTTGGCACTTGTTCATCGGCCTTATCCAAGCCTTTGTCTTTACGATTTTGACTATTGTATATATTGCGATTGGGCAGCAAAAAGAACATTGATGATATATCAAGCTATCAATTAGCAAATAAATAAGGAGGGTGAACCGTGGAACCAGGAACGATCATTATAGCCGCAACGGCCATTTCAATTGGTCTTATTCTCGGGGCAGCCGGTCTAGGTTCTGCCATCGGTTGGGGGCTGATCACCGCAAAAGCTCTCGAGGGAATTGCCCGGCAACCTGAAATGCGACCGCAACTCCTCTTTAATATGTTTATTTTTGCAGGACTGATGGAGTCGTTCCCATTTATTGTGATGGCGTTTGCCCTTTGGTTTCTCTTTGCCAATCCGTTTGTGCTGCAATTGGCAGGGTGAGCACCAAAAAAACCGTAGACAAACGCTAAATACAAGAAAAGTCGAGGATAATTGTGGAACTGAACGCGACTATTTTTGGGCAATGGATAACATTTTTCTTTCTCTTTTTTCTGCTAACGAAGTTTCTCTATTCGCCCCTCAGCAGGGTGATGAAGCAGAGGACGGCCAAAATTCAAGAGGGATTGGATGCTGCTGAAAAGGCTCGTATTGATTTAGAAAATGCCAAAACATTCTATGAAGACCAGCAAGTGAAAGCCAAAATCGAAGCCCAAGAGATCATCCAAAAAGCCCAAGATCGAGCTGTGGCCCTCAAAAACGAGATCGTTTCTCAAGCCAAGGAAGAATCGAAACGTATTGTTCAGAAGTCCCGTGAGGATATTCAATTCGAATGGGAAAAAGCGCGAGTGGAACTCAGGCGAGAGATGGCTGACATCATTTTCTTGGCCACGGGAAAGGTCCTGGGAGCTGCCGTAGACAGGGACCGTCATATGGCTCTTATTACCGATGTGGTAGAGCATGTAAAGGCCAACGGTGCCTGAACATCGGGCCACAAAGCGATATGCTGATGCCATCTATCAGCTTGCCAAGGATAAGGGAGAAGAGTCTCTCTGGGACGATGAATTGGGGAAAGCCCTCGTTGTCCTTCATACATCAAAGGTTTCACAGATTCTCTCCCATCCCAAACTCGACCTTGCCAAGAAGTGGGATGTTCTTGAATCATTCTTTGGAGAGGGGAAAACGGTCGCTCTTCGACGCGAGACTCGCAATCTGTTGAAACTTCTTCTTCAGAATAAAAAAATCTCTCTTGTCGCAGTGATTCGTGAACGATTTCAAGCGTCCTGGGAACAGGATTTGGGAGTGGTTTCCATCCAGTTGACGACAGCAATACCACTAACACCAGCAGAACAAGAAACGGTGAAAACAACCCTTGGGGCCTCTTTGAGAAAGACGATTCGTTTAGATCTATCGGTGGACCCCTCCATTTTTGGAGGGGCGATTATTCAGATTGAAGACCGGCTTATTGATGGCAGTCTTCGAGAAAAAGTAAGGCACATGAGGGAAACCCTGGTGGCCTAATAAGGCACCAGGCATCTTCTAGTCACGATCAGTAAAGAGGGGATTGTTCATGTCCATTAAGACTTCAGAGATCAGCTCCCTAATCAAACAACAGATTGAGAACTTGGATGTGCCGCTTCTTGCTGCCGACACCGGGGTTATTATCGAAGTGGGCGATGGGATTGCCCGTATTGCAGGGCTCAAGGGAGTGATGGCCAGTGAAATGCTGGAATTTCCTGGAGGAACTACGGGCATGGCTCTCAATCTGGGGGAAGACAGTGTAGGAGCGGTCATCCTCGGTAGGTATGAGCACCTGAAAGAAGGTGATCAGGTCAAGACCACCGGAAAAATCATGGAGGTTCCTGTTGGAGATGCTCTCATCGGCCGTGTGGTGAATGGTATTGGCCAACCCATTGATGCAAAGGGGCCTATTCAGACCGACTCCCATAGCCCTGTGGAAAAGATTGCTCCCGGCGTGATGGCCCGACAGCCTGTGAGCACGCCGCTCCAAACTGGAATTAAAGCCATTGATACGATGATTCCCATTGGAAGAGGACAGAGAGAGTTAATCATCGGGGACCGGCAAACAGGCAAGACGGCGATCGCCATAGATACCATCATCAACCAAAAAGGGAAAAACTGTATCTGTATCTATGTGGCGATTGGTCAGAAAGCGTCCAGTGTTTCCCAAGTGGTGACCGTCTTTCAGGAGCATGGGGCTATGGAATACACCATCGTGGTGACAGCCAGCGCTAGCGATCCTGCTGCAATGCAGTACATTGCTCCATATTCCGGATGCGCCATTGGGGAATACTTTCGAGACAACGGCAAAGAAGCCTTGATCGTCTATGATGATCTGAGTAAACATGCGTGGGCGTATCGTCAGATTTCGCTGCTTCTGAGAAGACCACCGGCCCGTGAGGCCTACCCTGGGGATGTCTTCTATCTCCATTCCCGGCTGTTGGAACGGGCTGCCCGTCTTAACCCTGAACTCGGAGGAGGGTCGTTGACGGCTCTTCCCATTATTGAAACTCAGGCAGGCGATGTGTCTGCCTATATTCCAACCAATGTCATTTCTATTACGGATGGACAGATCTACTTGGAAACGGATCTGTTTTACGCTGGGATTCGACCAGCCATTAACCCCGGACTTTCAGTGTCCCGTGTGGGGGGTGCGGCCCAAATCAAGGGCATGAAGCAGGTTGCCGGAAAACTCCGGTTGACTCTGGCTCAGTTTCGGGAATTGGCGGCCTTCGCTCAGTTTTCCTCTGACCTGGATAAAGCCACCAAGGCCCAGATTGACCTGGGCATGAGAGTGACGGAGGTTCTCAAGCAGATTCAATTTGAGCCCATGGATGTGGAAAAACAGATCATGGTTATCTTTGCTGTGATCAACGGGTTTATGGATGACGTTGCTGTAGAAAAGATTAAGGATTTTGAAAAGGCCTTCCATGTGTATATGAAGTCAACCCACCCGGATATCGGAAGCAAAATCGTCTCTGAGAAGGTCATCAGTGATGAAACCGGTGAAGCCCTTAAAAAAGCGCTGAAAGACTTTAAATCTACCTCAATGTTTTAAGAAGAACCATGGCAACTGCACGCGACATTAAGAGACGAATCAAAAGCGTTAAAAATACGCAGCAGATCACGAAAGCCATGCAAATGGTCGCGGCTTCGAAAATGCGCCGGGCCCAAATTCAGGTCGTGGAAGCACGTCCGTATGCGGAAAAGATTCGGGAAATCCTCAGCCACCTCTCGGAACGTTATCCAGAGTATCGACATCCATTTATTATCTCCAGGGAGGTAAAGAGGGTGGGGCTGATCGTTATTTCTAGCGATAAAGGTCTGTGTGGGGCATTAAATAGTAATCTCTTGCGGCAGGTTCTTCAGTTTATCAAGGGGAAGTCATCGCCCATTCTCGAGCACGGGATTGCATGGGCCTCTACAGATCTCATTACCCTGGGGAGAAAAGGAAGGGATTTTCTCAAACGAACCGGGCAAAACATCTTGGCAGAGGCCACTGGGATTGCGGATAAACCAAAACTCATTGACGTGGTTCCTGCGGTGAAAGTGGCCATGGATGAATTTCTCAAGGGTACACTCGATCAGGTCTTCGTCGCCTACAATAAATTCATCAATACCATGGATCAGAAACCAACGATTTCTCAAATTCTTCCCTGCCCGCTCCCTCCTGGGGTGGAAAGGAAGCAGAGTTGGGATTATATCTATGAACCCTCGAGCGAAACAGTTCTGGATAGTCTCCTTCCCAGGTACGTAGAATTTCTCGTCTATCAGGCGCTGTTAGAAAATATTGCCAGCGAACACAGCGCTCGCATGATCGCCATGAAGAATGCTACGGATAGTGCCAAAGACATCATCTTTGACCTCAATTTAACCTACAATAAAGCCAGGCAGGCGTCTATTACTACTGCGATATCAGAGATTGCTGCCGGATCTGCAGCAGTGACGTAACATGGTTCGATGTGAGTTAACGATCACGATAATGTGGAGGATATAGCGTGGCAACGGGACAAATCGTTCAGATAATCGGACCCGTCGTGGATGTAGCCTTTCCCCCGGAAGAGCTCCCCGGGATTATGAAT
>DTRN01000101.1 GCA_012965905.1 Nitrospirales bacterium
GTTCAAAGCGATGGTTATATGCGGTGTAACACACTGCTCCGGTGCGCCGTGAGATATTCTGCAGGTGTCCAAGCTGCGCTTCGTCCTCAACCAACAACGGCTTCTCGACCAGTACATGTTTCCCGTTCCCAAGTAAGTATCCCAAGAGGTCGAGCTTCACTCTGTCTGGAGTGCACACCAATGCGGCATCAAAACTGGACAATGGCACGTCCTCTACTGCTTTGTACCGGGCATTGGGATTGACCGGGTCGACAGTTGCCACTACTTCTTGACCAGCTATGGCGAACCGCTTGTTCCCCTGGATGCCTAGTCCAACAACGACGACGTTCATGCGTAATTCACGTGCTTTTCGATCGCATTGAGTTTTTCGAGGACATCATGAGGTGCGACGGGATTATTGCCGTCATGCTCACATGCGACCGCTGCCGCAATTGAGCCAAGAATGCCAGCAATCACGTCTGATTTTGTCGCCGTCAATGCCAATGTCGCATACGCCAATAATGCATCCCCTGCACCAACAGAGTCGACAACAGTGCTGACGAAACTATCAATGGTATAGAAACCTCGCGTCTCGCCTGGTACGTGTGGACGATAGGTGAGAATTCCTCGGTCACCAAGCTTGAGGATCAAATATTTGCATCGGGCCTTAGTGTATAACTCCGATCCCAACGGCCTGACTACGGAGTCCTGATCTCCCAACGCAAAACGCGCTTCGCGTTCATTGGGCGTGATCATGTCGAACTCCTCGAAATCTAGAATGTTGCCCCACCGGTTCGCGACTTGACTATCTGCAACACGCAATGCTCCCGATGGCACGGCTTGTGTGAGCGCAGGTATCGTACGGGCACTAAAAATTCCATGGCGAAAATCACTGAAGATGAAAATATCTGCTTGACTCAAAGCCAACGAGGTCTGCAAATGTTCCAATACCCTGTCGGAGATCGGACGGTTGTCCAAGGTATCCACTTTTAGCATCCGATACCCATCGGCAATAAATGCGTTCTTTCGCGTGGTGGGACGGGTATGATCAACAGAAACATGGCAATGAATGTCGTTCTTCTTGAGATCATCTGACACAAATCTATTCAACTCATCGTCTCCCATGACTGTCGAGAATGTGACCTGTGCACCCGCTTGTCTGACATGTTTGGCCACAACAGCCGCACCACCAGGGAAGTCCACCTGTCGCTCATATTTCACACTAAAGGTTGGCGTCTTGGCCGTGCCACCAATCAAAGAACAGTAGGTGTAGGAATCGACGATGGTATCGCCGACGACGTGTACCCGAAGTCCCCGAAACTCGCCCAGAGCATCACGAAGTCTATCAAATGTGACCCCCTCCGATTCCATAAGCACATGCAATTTCTCGGCAGCAATACGAGGCGGAGCCAGCTCAATAAACGCAGATGACGAATACACCACATCACCGGGTGTAAAGATAATCTCACCACCATACGACTCAATAAGCTCGACTTCTTCCTGAGTTTTTACATGCACCCCATCCTTAAAGTACTCATAGCCCTTCGCGAAATAGTCCGGCTGCAGGACTTTAAGATTTTCAAGTGGCGTAGCGTTGGAATCTATAATGACGTAATCGACGATTTCTAATGCGGCCAGGTTCATGGCTCTCAACTGCTCTGGAACAAAGGGACGGAGGTTGGCTTTGTAAATGTGGGCGTCACACGTCATGCTAGCCACCAACACGTCTGCTTTTTCGCGCACGTACATGAGATGTCGGACGTGGCCAGGATGCACAATGTCAAAGGTCCCATGGCACATGATGACAACCTTGTCCCTGGGGCGAGGTCCAATAATTTCGCGCAATTCCTCGATGGTTTTGATCTTGCGCCGATAGTCACCGTTCGCTGCGTTGCCCATCACACCTTCTCTGCTGACAGAGTACTAAACCACATGTCTGTCGCCGCCTGAATCGACGCGACGTCCCACAACGGAGCATTTCGCCAATAGTCAATGTGCTGCATCATCATCGCAACGCCTTCCTCGAAGCGCACTGCAGGGGACCACCCAAGGTGCACCTGAGCTTTCGAGATGTCTGCCCAAGTACAGTCCGGCTCGCCAGGACGTTTAGGCAGATGTATGACATCCCCATCGCCAAGCAATTCCACAAGTCGGATCACCGATTGCGGAGCGCCTGCACCTAAGTTATACGCCTCGCCCTGTCGTTCGGATGTTGCCGCCAACCAGAATGCTCGCACCACGTCAGTCGCAAACACAAAATCCCGTGTTTGCGTGCCATCGCCGACGACCGTAAAAGACTTTCCCTCCAGCTTCTGCTTCAGAAACACGCCGAACACCGCTCCATACGCACCGCTGGTTCGCGACCGAGGACCATAGACATTGAACATTCTGATCGAGACGACCGGAAGATGATAGACCTTCCCCCAGTGAAACACCGCTTCTTCGCCCAGATACTTACTGAGCGCGTAAGGATACTGTGGAGCAATCGATGCGTCCTCGGTGGTTGGAAGTTCAGTCGCTAACCCGTAACAAGAAGATGACGCTGCATAAACAAATTTTTTCACACCAACATATCGCGCTGCTTCAAGCGCCCGGACGGTACCCATGATATTTACAGCCATGTAATCCGTAGGTCGCTCAATCGAAGGCACGATATCGCCCATGCCCGCAAAATGAAACACGTAGTGAGCATCTTTAAACAGACTGTCATCTGTTCTCACATCGCGAAGATCGCGAATATCAAGTCTCAAGTCAGGATTCGCGGTGTGGTGCGCGAGATTCTCCTCACGGCCACTCGAGAGATTATCAATCGCATGTACCCGACATCCCTGCTCAAGCAGAAGATCTACCATATGGCTGCCGATAAACCCTGCAGCGCCCGTCACCACCGCGATCACGCTAGACATCAGACCAACGCACGCCCTTTCACCGTTTTGACATTGAAATACCGGTCGTCGCTCAGGCTATTCGGTAACTTGCCTGCTTTGAACGCCGCACACAGATCTCTCACCGCATCTTGAACCGAACGCTGAGGCACGTAGCTCAACCGTTCAGCAATTTTTTTAGAAGAGACATGGTACGACCGCAAATCATTGCTCGAACTGGTGACGATCTCTATCGGTGCCTTCTCCGGCATTTCCTGCTCCACCACTTCTCGCACAATATCTGCGATTTCCGCCACAGTATGATTTTGATAGCCCGCATTGAAAATTTCACCTGCAATCATATGGTCCGGCAATTCCAATAATTGGACATACAACTCGGCAATGTCGTCCACATGGATATTGGGTCGCTTCTGCGTGCCACCAAAAACCGTAATTTGCCCTTTGTTGATCGCTAGATTCGTGAGGATATTGACCGTGAGGTCAAGCCGCGTTCGGGGGGAGTAACCACA
>DTRN01000102.1 GCA_012965905.1 Nitrospirales bacterium
CCCTCCCTCATGAGCACATCATCCGCTAGCGACGTGACCTCGACCGGAAGATTCTGGGCGGGCATCGTGTTCACGTTTACGATTGCCCTTTGCCTCACCGGCTTGTTTTTTACTGTCATGCGGCCTTTCCTTAGCGCGATTGTCTGGGCGGCCATTCTCGCGGTAGCCTTGTACCCCGTCCATTGCCGACTCACGGTATGGCTCAAGGGTCGAGACGGATTGAGCGCGTTCTTGACTTGTGTAGGCATGATTCTTCTCATCATCATGCCCGCCGTGTACCTGGCGATGCTGCTCGGCCAAGAACTCGTCCGCGGCATTTCCATCTTTCAAGAATCGCTTCGAAGCGGTTCGTTCCCCATGCTGGATTGGTTGAACCAGCAGCCTCTTGTGCGGGAGTTTGTCTCGCGGGTTGAGCAATACTTCCAACAGGAAGGAAAGGACGTTCGGACGGTTGTGCTGGACAATGTGCGGCAGGTTGGGGGAACCGCCGCGTCTATCCTGTCTTCTGCGGTCGGAAATATCGTGATGGGTACTATTCAGTTGGCCATCACCGTCGTGACCGTCTTTTTCTTCTTGCGGGATGGAAAGACCCTGATGTCATGGATCACTGAGGTCCTCCCCTTCCCGCAGGAACGCCAGCGTCTACTCCTTGGCAAGATGCACACGGTAGTCCATGCCACGGTCTATGGCGTGGGATTGGTTGCGTTGACTGAAGGCCTGTTGGGTGGCTTGGCCTTCTGGGTGTTGGGACTCCCCACTCCAGTTTTGTGGGGCACGGTTATTGCTATGATGGCGTTTCTCCCCGTGTTGGGAGCGTCGGCTGTATGGGCACCCGCCGCGGTGATGCTTGCGTTTCAAGGGGCAACGATGAAAGCCATTCTCCTCACTGTATGGGGCGTCGTGTTCATAGGCTTCTTAACGGACTATGTTCTCCGTACCTACCTGATCGGGAAGGGAACACAACTGCACGTGTTGTTAGTGTTCTTCAGTGTCCTCGGCGGAATTGGAGCCTTCGGTCTCGTCGGCATCGTCGCCGGCCCGATGATCATGGCAACCGGCCTCGCGCTGATCGAATCAACCAAACCCGAGCCGCCGCAAACCGCTCCGGCCTAGGGCCGAGCGATCTTTGCTGTGAGCTTTCGCATTCGAGGCGCGGCTGCCTTGCGAAGCAGTGCGCGGGGAAGAAGTGACATGATGCATGCTGTGACGCGATTGGTGATCCCCGGAACGCAGATGACCTTGTCGCGCTGAAGTGCGCGTAACGATGCATTGACGACCGACTCTGGTTCCATTCCTTTGGAGGGATGATTCTTGGTGTTAATGCCAGCCCGTTCGTGAAACTCAGTATGTGTTCTTCCCGGGCACAGCGCTTGGATTTTCACTCCCGTCCCTTTGAGTTCCTCGTGAATCGCTTCGGTGAAACTATTCACATAGGCTTTGGTCGCGGAATAGGTTGCGAGAAACGGCACGGGTAAAAACGCCACGATTGATGACACGTTGATAATCGCGCCCCGATGTCTGGCGACCATTCCAGGAATCGCGGCATGGGTCAGTCTCACTAGTGCGAGAATATTGAGCCGGATCTCTTCATCTTCCACGTCGAGATCAAGATCGCCATAGGCCCCGATTTTTCCGAAACCCGCATTATTCACCAGCAGTTCAAGACTGGAATCGTCGCGGATGTTTTGTTCGACCAATGTGAGATCGGATGGACTCGTCAGATCGGCCGAAAGAACATCCACCCGTCGGCCATAGGTATCACGGAGAACAGTTGCGAGTGACTCAAGCCGTTCACGCCGCCTAGCGACCAGAACCACATCATAGCCGTCACGCGCTAGGCGCTCTGCGAACGCCTTGCCAATACCCGATGATGCGCCCGTGATAACGGCACGCTTCATCAGGGGCTGCGCAGCCCGGTATCGACCACGCCCTTCGCGTGAACGATGGTGGTGATTTTCGAATAGGCGCAGAAGATCGCGATACACAACAACGAAAACCGCTTTCGATCTATCCTGACGTCATACAAATCTCGAACGCCATATCGATTCTTGGCATCTGCGATCGCTTCCTGCACCCCCCGATCGCCAAAATCAGCGGAAAGACTTGCAATGGGAGTCGCAATACCAAGCAGCGTCAGCGGAACTGTAAATTTTCTCATCGAACTCATCCCTTCGACGTCTATCACCTCACCAGCAGGCACAAGGTCTCTTCTGCTCAGCGAAGGGTACGAAACGGGAACTTGGAAATTCTGAAGCCTGATATTTTGGATGATCGGGATGCCGCCAGGAATAATGCTGATATTAGGATCATCGCTGATCCTGCCGTCGCCATGTGGTCCAAACCCCCACGCATGCGAAGCAGACAGCGCGAAACACAACATGACAATGAACGTTCTGAGCATCACTGCGCAACCGATGCCGTCACGATGGTGGTGGACCGTATATATAATCCGAAGATGTTGTATAATTTCCGATCGGTCTTCACATCATAGACTTCAGTGACCTTGATCCCCGCCTTGTGTTTGGCATCCTGCAGCGCAGCTTCAAATCCGCTATCTCCCCACGCAACAAGCCCTAACAACACCGCCCAAGAGGTGGCCTCGCCAGTAATGACATGCTCTCCAACCTTGAGATCATTGACATCCAGCCTCGTATTGGACACCCATGCGCTTGGGCCCGTGATATTTGCAATACAACCTGAAACGCTTGCAACGAGTAACCCGCCAAAGACGAGCATCAACATCCGGCGTCTACACAACATCCCATTCCTCCCCTCGTCAGAGTTTCATCACAATCCCGCATCATGTCATTGGCAAAAAGAAAACGTTTTCATTGCAACACCATCCTACAAGAATCATAATATCGTTGCTAGCAGAGTAGCTGCTGATCGTTTCAACCCTTGGTTGCATGAACGTCTTCCAATGATATCTAAACGCCAATTCGCTGCAATCGCTGCCACTGGACTCCTTGGGCTGGCGCCAGCAGTCGCATCAGCGGCACCACCCGTCCTAAGCAACCTCGTCGTCGAACCCACCATTCTCATGCTTGGAAGCGGTTCTCAGACCATAAACATTTCCGTCTCTGCGTCGGATCCCGACGGGGATCTCGATCCGGAGAAGACGAAAGTCACGGTAAAGTTCGTAGACAAGACCAAAGAAAAGATGATTTTACTCGATCAAGGTGGCGGACAGTTTGCCGGGCAGATCGAAATAAACACCGCTACTGCCCAAACCTTTTCTGTTAAAATCAAAGCAAAGGATCTCGCAAAAGAAAAGGCGGAAAAACTCACTATCGCGAATCCCAGAACAATCGTTCAAGTCGATCCCCAAACAGGACGTCAGACAATCATCTCGAATCGACAAGCCGGCATGA
>DTRN01000103.1:0-1667 GCA_012965905.1 Nitrospirales bacterium
CAGACCTCGCGGATGCCGTGGTGATGTGTCTGGAGAATGCATCTTCTGCACCTCGGGTCTTGGAGCTCCATGATGGCTATCCTAGCGGATATAGCTGGAATGATGTGATTGATACCGTAGAACGACTCTGCCAACGGCGTGTGATTCGGTTTTCTATTTCAGAGCTCCTGTTGAAAGTTGTTGCGCTATGCAACATCACGGTGTCGCGTCTTACAAGGCATGCGCCGATGTTTACACCAGGTAAGCTTCGTGAGCTTCGGCATCATAATTGGGTCTGTAACAACGCTGCTATGCATGATGTGATAGGTTGGACGCCCAAGATCGCGCTGGATGAGGGGCTACGAAAAACCTTTAATTGGGGGTGTCACACGCGTTCGTCATCACCATCAGATACGGGAGCTCCGCACCGGCCGACGTTGTAACACGGATGAAGAGCTACGATGAGATTTTGACCGAGCTGTACGCGATCCTCACACCCTATGTCAAAACAGAACTCACTCTTGACGAGGGGACAGAGCTTGTTGCCGATATCGGGTTGGACTCATTACAAGTGATGCAGATCTTACTCGAGGGGGAAGATCGTTTTGATATCTCGATCCCCCTGAATATTATTCCGGATATTCGAACCATCAAAGATTTTGCGGTTCAACTTGAACGCCTCACGCGCCACTCATAATGCCCCTCTTTGAAAAATTTCAGCAGCTTGCAGAGGAAAGGCGAGCGCTACTTTCGGGAGGGGCCGATCCGTTTAATGTCGTCGTCGATCGAGTGATTTCCTCCACTGAAGCGATGGTAAATGGTCAACGCACGATTCTCGCAGGTACCAATAATTACCTTGGGCTGACATTTCATCCTGACTGTATTAACGCAGCACGCATCGCGTTGGAGGAAGAGGGTACGGGCACCACAGGGTCACGAATGGCCAATGGAACGTTTGCGGGTCATGTTGCATTAGAGCGCGAGCTCGCAGACTTCTTTCAGGTTGGGTCGGCGATTGTATTCTCAACAGGGTATCTTGCCAATCTTGGAGTGCTTTCGACCTTGGCGGGGCCAGATGATGTCATTCTTCTGGATACGGACTGTCATGCGAGCATTTACGATGGTTGCCGCATGGGCAATGCCGAGGTTATTCGATTCCGGCACAACGATGCTAGCGATCTGGAGAAGCGATTGCGGAGGCTTGGCGACCGCGCCTCACGCGCATTGATTCTTGTTGAGGGCATTTACAGCATGCTCGGAGACCGTGCTCCTCTGGGGGATATTGCAGCCATCAAGACGAAGTATCAGGCGTTTCTGGTGGTTGATGAAGCGCATTCCCTTGGGGTACTTGGCGAGAATGGTCGAGGGCTTGCTGAAGAGGCTGGCGTCGAGAAAAGCGTGGACTTGATCGTGGGAACATTCAGCAAAAGTCTCGGTGCCACTGGTGGTTTTTGTGTAAGCCGGCGTCCCGAACTAGAGATGATAAGGTATGCGAGTCGCCCCTACATTTTTACAGCATCGCCTTCTCCTTCGGTCGTTGCCTCAACGCGCGCAGCTCTTCAGGTTCTCAGAACGCATCCGGAACTGCGTCAACGGCTCTGGAAAAGTGCGACATATCTTTATGAACGCCTTCGGGATATGGGATTCACGTTGGGTCCCGAGCCGAGTCCGGTAGTTGCCGCACTGGT
>DTRN01000103.1:1677-11921 GCA_012965905.1 Nitrospirales bacterium
GCGAGGGATTGGGTTGTGGAGCCAACTCATGGAGCGTGGTGTGTACGTAAATCTTGTTTTACCTCCTGCCGCTCCCAATGGAGGTTGTTTGCTGCGCTGTAGTGTGAGTGCAGGTCACACCGACACGCAGCTTGAGAAGATTTGCGACGCCTTCTCGTCTTTCAGCTAGCGGGTTGTCTTTCCTCGACGAAGCAGCCGAGTGGTGATCGTTGCCATCGCGACGAACCTGGTTGCCGAAAAGATGGTGAACGCAATGCCTGCCCCGATCGTGCTCATCTGTGTCAGAAAGAAAAAGAGTAAAGGAAGGTAGAGTACGGTCGCGGTTACGTTGACCTGCAATGGAATACCAGCGCGTCCAATCGCGTACATTGCTGAATTGAGGCCAAAACCAAATGCTCCGATTGTTTCGGCGAGAATCAGGAGAAGAAGAAGTGGATAGGCGCCAACAAATTCGGTTCCTACCGTCAACCGGAGTAGCGGTTCGCCAAGCACGATCATGCCTAAAAAGATTATTGTTGCACCGCCTCCTGCGACGAGTCCAGATCTAACAATCACACGGCGGAAGGTCTGGTTTTGTTCTTGAGTGGATAACTTGGCTAGCTCTGGATAAATTGACTCTGCCAACAACCCGCCGGCTCTGGAGAGCACAGTAGACAGCTCCTTCGCGATTTTAAATAAACCCGCTGCTGTTGGTCCAAGGACCCAACCGACTACCAATGTCGTGAGATGGCCGGTCGTCAGCTCCAATGAGCTTTGGATATTCGTTGCGAAGACGAACCGCCACAGTCCGGGGTGGGGTTGGGTGAGGTTGCGGAAGGACATATGTCTCGGAGGAATGAGTTCACGCTTGCGTAGTTCACACCATCCCATCACGACAAGGACGATTCCACCGACAACACCCGCAATGAACCACACGGATAAGAATCCCCATAAACCGATGCCGACGAAATAAATAACGCTTGCCCCAATCAAGCGAATCCCCGGTGAGATGGTTGCGTGGATCGATAGAAGGTCAAAGCGGTTAAAGAGGCGAAGGATTCCTATCGGTGTGGCCGTGACACTGAATAGAATGACGATGCTATAGAGCATGGCCATGGATGTCACGTCATCACTCCACCCGAGATATGGGGCAATAAGTGGTACTGCGAGGATTGCCACTGTTGTTCCGAGCACGGCGCTTACCGCATCAAGAAGTACGGTAAAGATGATAAGGCCATGGAAGTTCTGATGTTGTTGGGTGTGTAGACTTATCGCTCCGTAACGGATGACAGCTTGCCAAGATTGGAATTTTAAAATGCCTATGATTAACCGAACGACAGTATGGATGAGAATGAGGGTGCCAAAGACGTCAGGACCAAGCGCGCGCGCTGCGAGGGCGAGAGAGCCGAGGTTGCATAATCCTGCGACTGACTTCCCACTGAGCAGAATCCCAGCGTTCTTGAAAATCAGCTGGAGTGGACCAGTTGTAAACCAGTGTTGTAGCTTCAGACGTCTCAATGCTATTTAAGAGTGTAGCTGGTAGATGTATTCAGGATCATGCGCCTATACTACCTGATTATTGGAAGAAGAGTAGTGCAAGTGTGAAGGAAACGCTTGAGCGCGCGGACAATGATGTGATACGGTCTCGTCCCAATGGTCGTCAATGGATGTTCGTGAAGAAGCTGATGAGATGCAGATTCCAGCTGGTGGATATACGAGCGGTGGTGTTGTGTGTCGTGTTATATACGGGGTTCGTATCGATCGTTACGGCTTCAACCCCTATTCCCAACCCAGTCTCATATTTTCATGCTCCAATCGGAAGCGTGTGGCATTATCAAGGGACGCTCCATGAACGGGAAGTGCAGCTCATTTCTACCAACGTTTTCACAAACAGTGCCACTGCAGTCAAGACGATGCAGAAGGATGGTCAGCGTGTGATTGTCTTTATTGAAACCAATCCTGGCAATACGGGGGAGACAGAAAGCTCCTACCATGTCGGGAATGAGGGTGTGATATATCATGGCAGCCAACCGCAGCAGTTATTTGAACAGCAGCTCATCCCGTATCCAGTAGTCAAATTCCCGTTGGTTGAACAACACACATTTCGGCAATTTGACGTAAAAGATCGTAACTTTTTTCAAGACCTAGACGGAGATGGTATGAATGAGCGTGTCGACGCGTTCGCTGAGGTAACGGTCGGGTCGTTGGAGACCCTATCCGTTCCAGCAGGGACGTTTCAGAATGTACTCAGGCTCAATGGGAAGATGGAATTTGCCGTGACGATGTCCTCGGATGGCGAAGTGATCGTCGCGAGGGATCAGCTTACGAGTTGGTTCGTCCGTGGTGTTGGTCTGATCAAATATATTGAAACGATTGATGTTCCGGTGGCGGGCGGCGTCACTATGCGCACCACAGTGGTCACGGAGGAATTGGAGGAGTATAGAATCGCCGCGCCTAGTCTTGGACCTCAGATCTCGCCTCCCACGCTCGTTCAGCCTGTCTTGAACCTTCCTGTCACGAAATAATTCCTAATGACCGGCCGACGTTTCTGAAGACGTCTAAGGCGTAGTCCAACTGGGCTTGTTGGTGGGTTGCCATGATGCTTATCCGCAGTCGGCTGGTTCCTCGAGGAATCGTTGGTGGTCGGATGGCTGGGGCATAGATGCCGTGTTCGAAGAGTTGCTGTGAGAATTGAAGGGTACGTGAAGGATCACCAATGAGTATGGGGAGAATCGGACTTTCGGTGTGCATTGTGTTGTATCCGAGGGATTTCAGATTCGAGAGCATGTAGTCGCGGTTTTGCCACAGTTGGTCTCTGCGTTCCGGTTCAGCTTCCAGAATGGATAACGCAGCGAGTGCTGCTGCCGCAATGGCTGGTGGTGGAGCTGTCGTGTAGATGAACGAACGGGCGCGGTTGATGAGGAGCTGTATGAGTTCGCGCGGTCCAGCCACGAAGCCACCCATGCAGCCGAGGGCTTTGCCGAGCGTCCCCATGCGAATAGGGATTTTCGTCTCGAGATCGAAGTGCTCAATCGTCCCGCGTCCGGTGCGTCCCATCACGCCGGTACCATGGGCATCATCAACGAGCAACGTCGCTGAACATTTCTTGGCGCATGTGAGCAGCTGAGGGAGGGGAGCGATGTCTCCATCCATGCTGAAAACCCCTTCGGTGACGACAAGAATGTTTTTGGCGTCAGTGACAGCCTGGGTTGAGAGAAGCCGTTCAAGCTGCTCGGTGTTCTGGTGTTGGTACACTTTAAATCGAGCTTTCGTGAGCCGAATCGCATCAATGAGGCTGGCATGGCATGCACGGTCTGCAAGCACGAGACAATGCGGTTGAAGTTCCTGTGTCAAGGTTTGAATCAGACCGATGTTGGCATGATATCCCGAGCTAAACGTGAGTGCAGCGGCAGTCTGTGCAAAGGATGCGAGGCGGGTTTCAAGCCGCTCGTGCAGGCTCATGGTTCCGGAAAGCAACCGCGATGCTCCGGCACCGAATCCATATTGTTTGATGGCAGCAATGGCGGCTTCTTTGAGCTTGGGATGATTGGCGAGGCCAAGATAGTTATTAGATGAGAATAGGATAACAGTCTTTCCCGCGATGGTGACTTCAGCATCCTGTTCAGACTCAGTGCGGTGGAGTGTCCGGAGCAGATGTGTTTCCTGAAGATGGGTCAGCGACTGTGTAAACATTTTTTGTCGAATGGTGGTGGCTTGACAAGCTTTAGATGCTATGACGTAATAACATGATTGTTTAGAAGAGGCAATTTGCAGCTTTCGGAAAGGTGAGGAATGCATGGCATTTAAGATCAAAACGGTAAGCAAAACGAGTGTTCCAGACGAGCGTAAAGTGATGGAATCGATGACGCGCTTGCGTCATGATATGGGTGCTCGCGCGAAGACGCTGTGGGTCGTTATAGGGACCGTGATTGTGGCAGCAGCCGTGGTTGGTGGTGTCTATTTCATGAACGCACAGGCTGAACAGTTGGCGCAAGAGCAGCTTCAGCAAGCCACGCATTTGTATATGAATCGCCCGCTGAATGATACGGATGCTGGATTGTCGCATGTGCGTCAAGCCGTCGAACTGTTTCAATCAATTGTCGCGGAGTATCCCAAGAGTTCAAGCGCACCCTTAGCGATGCATCTTCTTGCAAATGCACTGTCAGTTCTTGGTGATCATGAGGGTGCCGTTGCGACATATCAACAGTTCCTCGACGCGTACCCCTTGCGGGGGACTTTGAATTCTCTTGTTCGTCAGCGGTTGGCATATGCATACCTCGAACAAGGGGACTTGCAACGTGCTGAGCGTGCCTTCGAAAAGATCCTGACGATTGATAAGGCGCCCAATAAGGATCTTGCGTTGCTTGAGCTTGCGAGTTTAGGCGAGCAGCAGAAACAATCGGACGCCGCTATGGCACGATATCAGGAACTCGTCAAAGGGTATCCTCACTCGATCTATTTCAGCGAAGCATCATCAAGAATCCGCATCCTTGGTGGAGGCGATGGTGTGTCTGTAGTGCCTTCGCCTGCCTCGACCGTACCAGAATTGGATTCGACGGACGAATCAGCGTCAAATCCGTAACTATTGCCATGAGCAAATCCATGGTTCACTTTGTGGCTAGTGGTATCGGTTGACGCGAGACCGGCTTTGAAGTGTTCGCATGATTGGTCCCTTGGTCCTCGCGACCCAGAATCAAGATAAAAAAGATGAGTTGGCAGCTCTGCTCGCGGAGCTTAGCATTTCATTACGGACACTGGAGGAGTTTCCTGGTGCACCTGACGTCGTGGAAGATGGAGAGACATGTGAGGCGAATGCGGTCAAAAAGGCGACCGTGATTTCACGGTATACCGGCCATACTGCGTTGGCGGACGATACGGGGTTGAACGTTGAGGCACTTGGAGGACGGCCAGGAATTTTTGCCGCCAGGTATGCCGGTCCAGGGGCAAGTTACGAGGATAATTGGCGTAAGGTGCTCCACGAGATGGAGGGGATTCCGTGGGAACGCCGTCACGCGTTGTTTCTCACCGTTGCCGCGATTGCGCAACCCGGCTTTGAAGTACAGGTCGTTGACGGCACATTGGAAGGGATGATTGCCGAGCATCCGGCTGGGGACAATGGGTTCGGGTATGATCCGATATTCTTCATTCCCGCGCTTGGGAAGACCATGGCCCAATTGAGCACCGAAGAGAAAAATACGATGAGTCACAGAGCGATCGCGCTTCGAAAAGCAAAAGCCATCTTACAAACCATGATTGAACAATGATCTCCCCTATCGAATGGAAAGATGGGTATGTGCGGCTATTGGATCAGCAGGCACTCCCACATTCCGTAACCTTTCTAGACTGCCGCGATTATCGAGTGGTGGCTCAGGCGATCAAAGACCTTCGTGTGCGTGGCGCTCCGGCAATCGGGATTGCGGCAGCGATGGGAGTAGCTTTGGGGGCGCAAACACTCGAGGCAAAAACATTCGATGCTTTTTCCAAAGACCTGTGTGAAATCTGTGATCACCTGGCCGCGACGCGACCGACGGCGGTGAATTTGTTTTGGGCAATTGAACAGATGAAAAAAGTCTTGAACACTCATCGGGATGCTTCTGTTGTCGAGCTTAAGGCACAATTGATTACCGAAGCGTGCCGGATTCTGAAAGAGGATATTGAAGTAAATAAAGCAATTGGTCGCCATGGTGCGGCGTTATTGGCGGAAGGCCAGACCGTGATGACGCACTGCAATGCGGGATCCCTGGCGACCGGCGGGTATGGGACGGCGCTTGGCGTTGTCCGTGCCGCTTGTGAAGAAGGCAAAAATATCTCTGTGATTGCCGGGGAGACGAGACCGGTACTTCAGGGTGCGCGGCTTACGGTGTGGGAACTCCAGCAGGATAAGATCCCGGTGACGCTGATTACCGACAATATGGCGGGAGCGTTAATGCGCCAGGGCCGCATTCAGGTGTGTGTTGTTGGTGCCGATCGGATTGCGTCCAATGGAGATGTTGTGAACAAAATTGGCACATACAGCCTGGCAGTGTTAGCTCGAGCACACGGAGTGCCATTTTATGTGGCTGCTCCACGATCGACCATTGATGCTTCGATGTCATCTGGTGACGGTATTCCGATCGAAGAGCGGGACACGGGAGAGGTTGCCAACGTTCTCGGGATGACGCGTATCACCCCAGAGAATACTGTCATACACAATCCAGCCTTTGATATGACACCAGCACAATTGATTACCGGGATCATTACGGAACGTGGGATATTCCGTCCTGAGGACCTGGCCAGAGGAATGCTGGAGTGTTAGAATCACGCGTTTTCATCGACGCGAAAACTTGAAAGAGAGAGGTAGACAGACGCAATGCTTGAACGCACGTTGGCTATTATTAAGCCGGACGGAGTACGAAGCCGAATTATCGGTGAGATTATTCGTCGGTACGAACAGGGTGGGATGACGCCCATCGCGATTCGCTCAACACAACTTACTAAGGAACAAGCTGAGGCCTTTTATCACGTTCATCGTGAGCAGCCTTTTTTTGGTGATCTCACCTCGTTTATGTCTTCAGGTCCCATCGTGGTATTGGCTCTTGAGGGTGAGGGTGCTATTCTTCGGCATCGTGAGCTTATGGGCGCGACTGATCCTGCCATGGCGGCGGACGGTACGATTCGCAAAGCATTTGGGACGAGTATTGACTGCAATGTTGTGCATGGATCAGATGCGCCTGATACAGCAGATAAAGAAATTACATTCTTCTTTAAAAACACTGATTTATGCGCTATAACCTAACCTAAATGAGACAGATAATTCGTAGCGTTTGGTAAAGGGTTCTCCTCTTGCTTGCATCCCTCCTGGCAATAACGGCGGCTGCAGCGATGGTCTCCGGTTGTGTTGTCGACGGGAAGCAGATTCGGCCAGAGCCCCCCATATCAGCCAGCCAGACGACCTCTCCCCAACATCCAGCGACAGTAGAGCCATGGCAATCTGGCTCTCCCCGTGGGTGGGAAGTTTCCTCTCCTGGAGACGCCATGAAGTCTGAAGCAACACTTCGGTCATGGGTCGCCTCTATTAAGAGCAATGGAACGAACACGCTGCTCCTGCAACAGCATCTTTTTGGGCACCGTCACGAAATACGATGGAAGGATCTTGTGAAGGAGGCCCATCGACAGGGGATACGGGTATATGCAGTACTCAATCTCCGAGAGGGGATGTTTTACGGGGATTCTCGCGGATGGGGTGATGTCCGTTTCAATGCGGACAGTGGCGCTCTTCGGCCGTCTCGATCCCCTGATCTTCTTCACCCAGAGTTTCAAGAGTCAATTAAGCGTGCCGCTCTTGATCTTGCAACTGCAGGTGTTGACCTGATTGTGTTTCGCTTTGATCCCCCTTCCGGTCCGTTTGACGGCTTTAGTCAACATGGGCTTGATGGGTTTCGGCGTGATTTCCACCATCCCCTGTCCCCACGGAAACTTTTCACCTCTGGCGGCCGACCGTGGACACAAGATTCGCCTGGGGTCATGCCTGTTGTGCAGGTTCGTGGAGGATTTGCTCCTGAATTTTGGCGTTGGGTAGGATGGAAAAATCGTGAGTATCAGAATGTTCTCGATGGTGTGATGGCTGTGGTGAGGCAACAACAGCCTGGAGCGAGATTTGGGATTGAACTACATACCGACACGATGACAAACCCAAGACGAGCGCTTGTTCGGTATACAGAAGATTTTCTGGAGTCCAGGCAACGTTTGTTCGACCGCTTCATCGTTGCGGTACCAGAACGTGGAGTGCATGGTGTGGCGAAATCATCCGTTGGACAAGCCGCGATCGAGATGACGGAGCTTCTCGACGATCCGTCTATGGTCTTCGTTCTCGTGTCGGGTCGTAGGCCAATGTGGTCAACAGTGAACGAAGCGCTCATCGTAAAAGCATCTCTGGGACTTCAGCAAGGAGTGGGTTTAGGGTTTAGAGGTCATCATGTTCCCTGAGAAGTTACGCTATACCAAAAGCCATGAATGGATTAAGCTTGAGGAAGGTGTTGGCATCGTCGGCATCACCCACTTTGCCCAGGAGGCGCTCGGCGATATCGTCTATGTGCAATTCCCTGTTGTAGGGAGTGGAGTGCGCGCAGGAGATGAAATGGGAGAGGTAGAATCAACCAAGGCTACTTCTCTGCTCTATAGTCCCGTGAATGGGACCATTCTTCGGGCCAACGATAGACTGACTGGGAGCCCAGATCTGGTGAATACCGATCCCTATGGAGAAGGGTGGATTGCCGCGATTGCGCTAGAAACTCAGGAAGAGCTGGATCGGCTCATGGATGCGAAATCTTATGAGGCGTTTGTGCGTGGAGAGGGCGGCAGCTGACATCAGTATGCACGTTGTCATTATCGGTGCCGGTCCTGGAGGGTATGTTGCTGCGATTCGAGCTGCTCAGCGTGGAGCGGACGTCACCGTTGTTGAACAGGGATGGGTCGGGGGCGTATGCCTCCATTGGGGGTGCATTCCCAGTAAGGCCTTATTGGCGTGTATGGATGTGTTCACCAAGGTTCGCCGGGCATCAGAATTTGGCATACAGATTTCTGGTCCTATTTCGGCGGATCTTCGGGCGATGGTCAACCGAAAGGATAAAATCGTCAGCACACTCGCAAGCGGTGTTCGTTCCCTTTTTACGTCTTGGGGTATCCAACTCCTTGAAGGACGTGCTGAGCTTCTCGATCAACGGACTGTTCGTGTAGTTGGAAACGAAGGTAAGGAGAGCACTGTTACTGCGGACGCTATTGTCCTCGCGACTGGTTCGAAGCCAGCAACATTACCGAATCTGCCAGTTGATGGAAACTATATTGTTACCAGCAAGGAGCTTCTAGACACAACTGACATCCCTCAAACGCTTCTGATCGTCGGGGCTGGGGTGGAAGGGTGTGAGTTTGCATCGCTCTTTGCAGGGTTAGGCAGTCAGGTGATCGTGGTTGAAATGGCGCCTCGCGTGCTGCCTTCTGAAGATGCCGAGGTATCCGCCAGAATTCAATCTGCATTCAAGAAACAAGGGATTGATCTTCACTTGGGTACGCAGGTACTGGAGGTGCAAAAAGGCGATGCGAATGTCCAAGTCACGTTCTCTGATGGGACGACAATTGAAGCCGACAAAGTACTAGTTTCAATTGGACGCCACATCAATCTCGAAGACTTGGGGCTAGAGAACGCTGGCGTTGCTGTTGGAAATCGTGGCGAGATTATGGTCAATGAACATTTAGAAACAACAGCGCCTGGGATTTACGCAATTGGCGATGTGACTGGAAAGTCCTTGTTAGCCCATGTTGCGTCATATCATGGGAAAGTAGCCGTCGAAAACGTGATGGGCAATACCATTGAGATTGACGACGATGTCATCCCTGCAGGGATTTTTACTGTTCCGGAAATTGGACGAGTCGGCATCACAGAAGATGAAGCACGTACAAGAGGAATACAAACGCGTATTGGACGATTTCGACCGACCGGGCTGGGAAAGGCGCATGCGTATGGAGAGACTACCGGGTTATTTAAGGTGATCGCGGATGCTGAAACCGACCGTCTCCTTGGTGTCCATATTGTTGGAGCACACGCTGCTGATTTGATTCACGAGGCCGCGTTAGGGATGCAACTAGGCGCGACCGCCAAGGCATTGGCCAACACCATTCATGCTCATCCAACCTGGCCAGAAGGGTTAATGGAGGCTGCAGAAGATGTTCACGGAGAGGCAATCCATCTTGCAAGAAAACGGGTTGCTGCTGCAGCCTCATGATCTGGAAGTCACTACTCCTTAAGTTCTGCTTTCTCGGTTGTGCGGTTGCATTTGTTGTCACGCTGAATCTGCAGGGCGATCCAGGGCAACAGGACGATCAGATCCTTGAGGCGTCTGTATTACCGTCAGATCTCCATATCGAACCCCTGCATCCACGCGTCACCACGGTAGGACTGTATCCCTCCGACAATCGTCCGCGTGCTGTCAATCACCACAACCAGTCCATCCAACCGTCTTTGTCTTCGGTCTCAATGGAGTTGCATGCTGCTGATGGTATTGATGTTAATCAAGCGGGATGAGATGCATTGACACAATTACCTAGGGATTGGAGTGACGTTGGCGCAACGTATCGTCGACTTTCGAAATGCACATGGGCCATTTGACGATTTGACGACGCTCATGCGTATTAAAGGAATTGGGCCAAAACGCTTCGCGCAGATTCATTCACGCCTCTATATTTCCGCTCGATGACCCCTTTAGATCAGCAATTGTCCCTCCTGCTTCGCG
>DTRN01000104.1 GCA_012965905.1 Nitrospirales bacterium
GTCTGGCGGAGCTTTGGGGCAGCGATGCCCCCGCACATTGAACACCTGACTTTCTAATCAGGGTCACTTCATGTGGCATTCTGATCCGCCAACACGCTGGAACATACTCCTTCCTCTCCTCACGCTTACTGCCACGGCATTGCTCATCGCGCTGACAGGATGCAGTGTAATTCGAGGCGAGCAGGATGCTGAAAAAGTCCTCCTGCTTACCGATTCATCGCGGAGCGTACAGCACGGCGATCATTATCGGTCAGATGGCGTTTTCTCAGCCGGATATGTTTCGGCGTGATTTCGACAAGTTCTTCATCTTCGATAAACTCGAGGGCAAATTCTAACGTCATCTCGCGAGGGCGTATCAAATGAATCGCGTCGTCGGCGCCTGAAGCACGAATGTTGGTGAGTTTCTTTTCCCGAATCGCATTGACCACCATATCCTTGCCCTTGTTACTAATGCCAAGAATCATCCCTTCATACAATGGATCGCCTGGATGAATAAGAATCTCACCGCGATCCTGTAACTTCCACAGCGCATACGCGACGGCTGACCCCGCGCTTTGTGAAATTTGCACGCCAACCGAACGTCGCGGGACCTCGCCCTTAAAGGGTTGATATTCGAAGAAAATTTGGGACATGACCCCGGTTCCACGAGTCATCATCAACAGTTCGTTGCGAAATCCCATCAGCGCACGCGAGGCAACCAAAAACTCGATCCGGATCGTGCCCACCGCGCTGACCTGCATGTTACGCATGTCGGCACGACGATTCCCTAACGCCTCAATCACCGCGCCTTGGTATCCAGCATCAACTTCAATCACCACTTCTTCGATAGGTTCCAATACCTCGCCATCAACATGCTTGAAGATGACCTTCGGGGGTGAGACCTCTAATTCGTATCCTTCTCGCCGCATGGTCTCGATGAGAATCGCCAGGTGTAGTTCGCCTCGGCCTGAAACGGTAAATCGTTCTCCGCCGTCAGCCTCTTCCACCTTGATGCCGACATTCATCATGGCTTCGTGCGCCAAACGCTCCCGAATGTGACGGGACGTCAAAAACCGCCCACCATCCTTGCCGGATAACGGACTGGTGTTATGCGAGAAGTTCATCGAAATGGTTGGTTCATCGATATTGACCGTCGGCAAAGCTACGGGGTGCTCAGGGGAGGTAATGGTTTCACCCACTCGCACATCCGAAATGCCGGCAAGCGAAATAATATCTCCCGCCTGCGCATGATCACACTCCACACGAGCCAACCCCTGATACGCTAATATTTTCGTCACCTTGGCGCGCACAACCTCACCGCCCCGCTTCACCAACGTCACCGGATCAGCCACACGAACCTCTCCATGAACGATCCGTCCCACCGCAATTCGTCCAATATAGGAGTCGTAATCCAAGATAGTGACAAGCATTTGGAAAGGTTGCTCAGGATCGGCCACCGGTGGCAACACACGATGAATAATCGTATCCATCAGCGGCTTCATATCGACAGCTTCATCATCCAGATCCAAGGTCGCCCGGCCTTCCTTTCCCGAGGCAAACACGATTGGAAAATCGAGTTGTTCGTCTGTTGCATTCAATTCGCCAAACAAATCAAAGGTTTGGTCGACAATTTCATGCGGACGCGAATTCGGACGGTCGATCTTGTTGATCACGACAATTGGCTTCAGGTGAAGGGCAAGTGATTTTTTCAGGACAAACTTCGTTTGGGGCATCGGCCCTTCGAAGGCGTCAACGAGGAGCAGTACGCCATCGACCAGGCGCAGGATGCGCTCGACCTCGCTTCCAAAATCCGCGTGGCCAGGGGTATCCACCAAATTAATGCGAATATTCCGATATTGAAGCGAGGCGTTCTTGGAAAAAATCGTAATACCTCGTTCTTTCTCGAGAGGGTTCGAATCCATGATGACGGCCTCACCCTCCTTGAACACGTGCGCACCAGTTTGCCGAAGCAACGCGTCCACCAACGTTGTCTTGCCGTGATCGACATGGGCGATAATCGCCACGTTGCGGATATCTTTTCGTCGTTTTTGGTTCGGCATGATGTTGAGCAGTACTGGCGTGAAACTATGGTCTATTCAGCAGGCTGTCAAACGTACTGACGAATTGCTGTGCCTCACGATGGCCCTGATCCGCAGCTTTACGGTACCAAATCATGGCTTCTTCAAGATTTTGTGGCATACCCCGGCCTTCAGCGTGCATTGCTCCCAGGAAAAATTGCGCTTCCATATGGCCTTGCTCGCCTGCTTTTTGAAACCATGTTGCCGCGACAGCAAAATCCTGCGGCACACCTTCCCCAATCGCGAACAGGCTTGCGAGATTGAACTGGGCCTCCATGTGGCCTTGCTCGCCAGCCTTGAAGAACCACTCGGCAGCTTTCGTCGTATCTTTGGGCACACCCTGACCCGCTCCATACGTATTGCCTAAGTTAAACTGCGCAAGATCAAGCCCTTGATCAGCAGCTTTGCCGTACCATTTTACCGCTTTCTTGAAATTCTGCGTGACCCCGTGCCCTTGTTGAAAGAGGATCCCAAGGGCATTCTGTGCACCAGCATCCCCTTGTTTTGCAGCCTGCCGAAACCATGTAAACGCTTCGGTATAATCCTGCGTTACCCCGCTGCCATCACGGTAGACACCTCCGAGATTATACTGTGCATCCACATGCCCTTGCGCCGCTGCTTTTCGGTACCAAGTCAACGACTCAGAGGAATTCGGAGAAATCCCTAGCCCCTCGTCCAACATCAGCGCGAGATAATATTGGGCCTTTGCATTTCCTTGATCCGCCGCCTTGCGATACCACTCGGCGGCTGTAGCCCAATCCGACGTGGCCCCTTCTCCCTTGCGATATCGCTCACCAACGCGAAATTGTGCATTCGCATCCCCATGTTTAGCGAGTTTTTGAAGCTTGTCAAAGGATGGGCTTTCGGCCGCGTAGGCGTACTGAGTTTCATGGGTAGACATAAGCCATAGAGCTGCCAGCACAACCATGAACACATGCCCGATGTTCATACGTCCCATATTCCAAGAATATCCCATTCGAATGGAGATCTTTTCTATCCTACTTCTTAACCTATTCTTGTCTATTGCGCCGGGAGTGTATCGCAAATTCCACGCACGCGCACCTTTCGCAGAGTTGTGGGGCAAATCGTATTAACGTGTTAATATGGAAAAATGAATTCTATGCATATAAGGTGGTACGTCCAAGAAGGAGCCCCATAACATGGCGCGAGTTTCTCCATTTCGCGCCGTCAGGCCAAAACCTGAATTGTCAACGCAGGTTGCGGCACCGCCATACGACGTCGTATCGTTGGAGGAAGCGCGAAATCTCGCCGAGGACAATCCGCACAGCTTTCTCCGC
>DTRN01000105.1 GCA_012965905.1 Nitrospirales bacterium
GACGGGGAACGGCTGGACGCGGGTCTGTTCTTCTGGGATATCAGTTTGCTTGAAGCCAAGGGGTTGGTGTGCACTTTGGATGACGACGATATCGCGCTCGGGATCACTGTCACCGATGGCATTGTCGACGAGGCCGAGACGATCCTGACGTTTGCGGAAAATGAACTCAAGAAATTAGGCAACGTATAGGAGTCTGCTAGTTCAGCACGATCCTTAACGGTGAATCGCGATGGGTAGCATTGTCGAATTCAACGACACCTTGAAGCTTCCGAGGGAAGAGCTGCCGAAGAAGCTGGCCGTTGACATGGAGTACACATTTCAACGCCCAGGAATCCGTTTATTCCATCCTGCACCGGTGCGGGTATTTCTGGTCGAGGACGTGGGTGGCCAATGGAATTTTCTGGGTAAGGTCATCATCCTTGAACAAACGATTGACGCCGTGAAACAAGAAACCCGTGGAATATTTCGCGTCCAATCTCTCTATCCGAATGACGTGCGCACAACGCTCAATAGGCACGAAGCTCCGGAGGGCAAAGGATACGAGGGATGACTGGACACAAAGTAAGTGTGGAAACGGTCGCACCTGGAGATTACAAAGCCAGAGGCCAGGGATTGACCATCGACTACGGTCTCCACGAGACACGCTTTGGGACATGCCTACTGGCGATCACAGCAAGAGGCATTACGTATCTGTCGTTTGCCGTTGATGGCGACGTAGAGGCACTGGTACGTGATGTGGCAAGACGATGGCCTCGTGCCACACTACAGATCGACCAGGCGGGAACGCGGAAGCCCTTGCACAAGATATTTTCAAACCATGGGCATCAACCTCTCGCCTCAACCAATCTCTTTCTTCGCGGCACAAATTTTCAGTTGAAGGTTTGGGAAGCGTTGTTACGCATCCCGTTTGGAGACACGGCAACATATCTACAGATCGCAAACGCGATTGGTCACCCTAAAGCCGTACGCGCGGTTGGGAACGCGGTGGGTGCAAATCCCGTGTCATTCTTGATTCCCTGCCACAGAGTGATTCAGAGTACCGGTGCGATCGGAAACTATCGCTGGGGATCGAATCGCAAGAAGGCAATGCTGGCGTGGGAAGCGGCGCGACGTGTCTAAGAATCCGTCGCTCACATATGTCTTCGATGCAACGCGCGACCAGTCTGAGCTCAAGCGACTTCAGGCGATCGAAACGGTCTTTGATCCAGCCACGAAACGCCGCATGACCTCGGTTGGCATCGTGCCTGGATGGCGATGCCTTGAAGTGGAGCCTGGAGCAGGATCAATCCTCCACTGGTTGGCTGACACGGTAGGAAACGATGGTTGGGTCACAGGAGTGGACATTAACCCCCGGTTTCTTACGCATCGGTCAGGGAGCAACTGGAACGTCATTGAGGGAGACATTCGGAATGTAGAGCTTGGGGATGCACGATTCGACCTCATCCACTCACGATATGTTCTCATCCACCTTGCAGATCATGAGGCCGCCCTTGAGCGCATGTTCGCACACCTCAAACCCAGCGGATGGATCGTCCTCGAAGAGCCCGACTTTTCTGCTGCACGGCCAGTGCACGGTCCGGACAACCTATGCCAATCGGCCAAGAATGTGAACCATGCAATCATGACCATGTTTACGCAACTCGGCATGGACTATGCGATCGGGCTACGATTGCCACATCATTTGCAGGAGCATGGTTTCCAAAGCCTCAGGATCGAGAATGATGCACCACTGGTCAACGGCAACACCGGTGTCGCGAACATCATGAATATGTCGGCTCGGCAACTTCGTGAAAAATATCTTGCGACTGGCGATGCGAGTGAAGCCGACATCGACGCGTATTGTCATTTTGCAGATGACGTGAACTGTTGGGGAATCTACTACGCAACGATCGGAGTGGTTGCACAATTGCCGCACGAGACAGGAACGCTATGAAAGCCCTTGTCATGATTGCCCATGGAAGTCGCAGAGAAGAAGCCAATGCAGAATTTATAGCACTGGTGGGGCAAGTAAAAACCGCTGTAGGATCGAAATGCGACTTCGTTGAACATTGTTTTCTTGAAATCGCATCCCCATCGCTCACCGAGGCCATTGAGCACATGATCGAAAATGGTGCGACTTACATATCCATCTTTCCCTATTTCTTGAACTCGGGAAATCATGTATTGCGAGACCTTCCTGAAATCGTTGATCGGCTGACACGACAATATCCCGACTGCACGATTACTCTCCTCCCCTACTTCGGCACCTTCAAAGGAATTGCAGAACTAATCAGTCGTCACATTCCAGGTAATACCTAATTCTGCTTTCCAATGCCGCCCCCTAGCACATACGATATGATCTATGCGATTGTAAAACACATTCCACGCGGTCGGGTGGCGACATATGGTCAAATTGCTAATCTCGCCAACCTCGGTGGACACGCACGGCAAGTCGGATACGCGCTGAACGCATTGTCCGCAAATACACGCATGCCGTGGCATCGCGTGATCAATGCCAAAGGAGAAATCAGTATTCGCAAGGATCCACAATGCGAACATCGTCAGCGTCGACTGCTTGAACAAGAAGGCGTCGTCTTCGACGAACGCTCGCGGATCACGCTGGCTCGGTTTGGGTGGAAACCAAGGCGTGGTCCGCGAAGGTCATGAAGGCAAAGACATCCTTTCATGCCTTGCCCCCATGTCCCGATCGTCCCAACTGCGTGTCATCCCAGGCCACGGATTCGTCCCACTTCATTGAGCCCATCCGGTTTCCAGGTTCTCCCGCGGATGCGTGGGCGGTATTGAAATTTGCCCTACAGTCTCTCCCTCGCACACGCGTCATTGAAGAATCTGGGTGGTACCTGCGTGCCGAAGTAAAAAGCCGTGTTTTTGGCTTCATCGATGACGTTGAGTTTCTTTTGGATGTTCAGAAGGGCGTGATTCATGTTCGATCGGCTTCGCGCATCGGCTATGGTGACCTCGGTGTGAATCGGAACAGGATCGAACATGTCCGGAAGATGTTCAGATGAAAACCATTGTCTGTTTTGGTGATTCCAACACGTGGGGGTACACCCCGGAAACAGGGTTTCGCTATGCATACGAGGAGCGCTGGCCGGGGGTTCTTCAAGGACAACTTGCGACACATGTACGGGTGATCGAAGAAGGCTTGAATGGGAGAACCACTGCGTTCGATGAACCGTTTCGATCCGGTCGCGATGGAAGCGAGGCGCTTCCATCCATCCTGGAGAGCCATCGGCCGTTAGACCTGTTGATCATCGCACTGGGTGCCAACGACCTGCAGCCACTATACAACGCCTCGGGCTATGATTCTGCACGTGGACTTGAAAAGCTGATTCAAATTTTGAAACGCAACGATGCGGGGCCCGAGAGCAGTGCACCGGAAATTCTCGTCATTGCGCCCACACGCTTTAACCCATCATGTGAGGTCGTGAAACGATTGCTTCCGGGTGCTGAAACAAAATTTTCCACGCTCTTGGAAGAATACCGGAAAGTAACTGAAGCGAATGCATGTCATTATTTTGATTCAAACGAGGTCATGGTCGTTTCGGAAGTCGACGGCGTCCATATCGACGCGCCAAATCATAGAAAGCTCGGCATGGCTGTTACAGACAAGGTAAAGAGTATTTTCAGACTCTAGATATGTACGGGTCATATTGGGCACAAATCTTCGTTGTGGGGCTAGGTGGATTTATCGGGTCAGCCGGACGCTTTGCCCTCAGCGGACTCGTTCACCGACTGTTTCCGCTCAGCACGTTTCCGTATGGGACCCTCGCCGTCAATGTAATTGGGTGCCTTGCCATCGGCTTTATCAGTGGGATGTTGGACCAGCGTCAGATCCTGACGCCATTACTACGCCTGTTTCTCTTGGTCGGTGTCTTAGGCGGATTTACGACCTTCTCAGCCTTTGCGTACGAAACGCTTGATTTGGTTCACGCGTCAAATTTTGCACGGGCGATTTCGAATGTGATCGCCCAGGTCGTATTTGGGTTGACGGCGGCATGGATTGGGTACCTCACTGCACAACACCTGTAAGGCGCCCATATATCTTGCATGAGTGGCGATTCCTCGCAAAACATGTCATGCTGCGCGCCTACATCAGCATTAAGAAAATCTGAAACTAAACGGAAGAAACATCACAATGGCAAAGGCAAGTGCGCGTCACATTCTCGTCCCAACGAAGGACGCGTGTGACCACCTGAAAATAAAGATCGAAGATGGCACGGACTTCGTCGAGGTGGCCAAGGAGTATTCCCAGTGTCCATCCGGCAAGCAAGGAGGAGATCTGGGTGAGTTTAGTCCCGGTCAGATGGTCAAGGAGTTTGACGACGTTGTGTTCAGTGCTGAACTCGGCAAAGTTCACGGTCCCATCAAAACCCAGTTTGGATATCACCTGATCGAGATCACCAATCGAACCTAATAGGCTGCCGCGTTCGGATTGGTTTGATGTGATGGCCTGACCAACCAGCGCTCAGATTTCGTACTACTCTCTCCCAAACATCCTGACAACGGCACATGGAGCAGGCGACAGACGGCACGTGGATCTCGATGGTGCCGCCTCTTGTCGCGATCGGACTCGCCATCGCGCTGCGCCATGCCATTCTGTCACTGTGTCTCGGTGTGTATGTTGGAATCTTGATCATTCAAGATTTCAATCCGTTCATTGCGCTCCAGCGTTTCTTCGATACCTATCTTGCCAACGCCATCGGGGATGAATCCAGAGCCGCAATACTCCTCTTCTGCCTGCTGCTTTCTGGAATGGTGGCCATTGCCGCGTCGTCGGGCGGCTTGCGGGGGTTATCTCACATGATCGAGCGCGCCGCTTCAACCCCGAAACGAGCACAGGTAGGAACCTGGCTCCTGGGCATGGCAGTGTTCATCGACGACTACGCCAATGCACTGCTGGTCGGATCAACGCTCAGGCCGACGATGGATCGTCTCAAAATCAGCCGGGAAAAACTCGCGTTCTTAGTCGACTCCACCGCAGCGCCAGTTGCGAGTCTTGCCGTCATATCGTCATGGATCGCTGCGGAAGTCTCGTTCGTCGCAAACGAGTTCACCAGGCTGGGGATCGATCAAAACCCGTTTCTCACGGTCGTTGCATCGCTGCAGTACCGGTATTATCCCATTCTGATGTTGGCGTTCGTGCTGATCATCGCTCTAAGCCAGCGAGACTTTGGTCCCATGCTCAAAGCAGAGCAATCAGCGCGAAACCAGCCAGATCCCGCCCCCGTCGATGAGAAACAATCACCCGAGAAGACTACAATCAACCCCACGCACAAGCATGGCCGTTGGTATGACGCGTTCATTCCCATCATTGTGACCATCCTCGCAATGGCGATTGGCATGTACATCGATGGTCTGGCGCAATTACAGCAACACGACCAGCATACGTCACACCAATTCTGGAAAATCTTTGGGGAAGCGCGCGCGGCCATTGTGCTGCTGTGGTCATCTATTATCGGCTGTTTTACCGCGATTGCATTATCCGTTCTCAAACGCATCCTCACCATCAAAGAGACAACATTGGCATTGTTTCACGGCATGAAACTCGTGCTTCCCGCACTCGTCGTGCTCGTTCTCGCATGGTCCATTAGCGATATTTGTCACGAGCTGGGCACCGCAGCATATTTGGCAGACGCCGTGGACATCGTTCCTTCCGCACTCATCCCAGCCACGGTCTTTGCGGTCTCAGCAATTGCGAGTTTCGCAACCGGATCATCCTGGGGCACCATGGGCATCGTGTTCCCGCTAGTCATTCCGATTGCCTACTCGATCGGGGGAGAACAGATTCTGGTTGAATCGATTGGGTCGGTGCTAGCGGGTTCAGTCTTTGGGGATCACTGTTCGCCGATTTCCGACACGACAATCCTAAGTTCGATGGCCACCGAATGCGATCTTGCCGATCATGTTCGTACTCAGCTGCCTTATGCGGTAGTGGTTGGAATCGTCAGCGTCATCATCGGAGAGGTAGGGGTAGGTCTAGGATGGTGGAATTCCTGGGTTGCGTTAGGATTGGGATGCGCGATTCTTACTGTGCTTGCTTTTGGTATCGGAAGAAAAGCAGCGTCTGAGCATGGACAGAAGATCCCATAGCTAAAAGAGGAAATAAATCATGAGTGAAACCGCAACTCTGGGCGCAGGATGTTTCTGGTGCGTCGAAGCGATTTTTCAGAATCTAAAGGGTGTAGACGCTGTCGTCTCAGGCTATGCGGGAGGAACTGTTGAAAATCCAACCTACCAGCAAGTGTGTGGCGGAAACACTGGCCATGCCGAAGCCATTCAAATCACATTCGATCCAGAGATCATTTCGTATGAGGACGTGCTCTATGTTTTCTGGAGAACCCACGACCCTACGACATTGAACAGACAAGGTCAGGACGTCGGCACCGCATATCGATCGATGATTTTCTATCATGACGACACCCAAAAACAGACCGCAGAAACATCACGAGAATCCACGCAAGCGTCAGGTTTGTGGCCGAACCCGATCGTCACCGAAATTACAAAATTCACCAATTTCTACCCGGGCGAAAGCTACCATCAAAACTATTACAAACTAAATCCACAGCAGCCCTACTGCCGCGCCGTCATCGACCCTAAAATGCAAAAATTTAAAAAGGACTTTCAGGACAGACTGAAATGAGCGATAGCTCACACATCATTCCCCAATCACCTGAACAAGCACTTCTCGATTTCGCGCTCGGTTGTCGAAGTCAACCAAGACCACCTGCTGCCATGTTCCAAGCAGTAGCCGTCCTTCGGCAAAAGGAATTGTCACCGAAGGCCCGAGCATTGCCGCTCTGACATGGCTGAATCCATTCATATCACCCCATCGCTCGTTGTGTACATAATCGCGATCCTTCGGTGCGATCCGTTCAAAGGCGTCTGACAAATCCTCGACCGCCCCAGGCTCGAATTCAATGGTCGTAACACCTGCCGTTGATCCGGGAACAAACACGGTCGCGATTCCGCTATCAAGTCCACTCTCTTCTACCGCATTCGCCACCGCATGAGTCAAATTTTTAGTATCTCGCTCGCCTTTGGTAGAAATGGCTATGGATGTGGTAAAAACTGGCATTGGACGGACCTCCAAGCGAAGGCAGTATCGGATTGAAGAGATATAACAAAGTGAAAACCAGATCGCAAATGCGCAAGCGTACCAGCACACGAAAACATCATGTGTTGATGGTTGCGGCAGAATGCCGCGATATCGCGACTGCCGGCGGGTTGGGTGACGTGGTGCGCGAACTCTCGAAGGCTATTCATCGCCGAGGGATCCTAGTGAGCATCGCGATGCCCTACTATGGAGTGGTGACGAAATCAGCGGTTTCGCTGGGGAAGTTTAAGGTCCCGTTTGGTAATCGGTCATGGGAGGTTGAATGGTTTCGATGTACGCTGGATGGCGCCACAATCTACCTACTTCGGAAACGTGAGTTCTTCGACGGTCGAAACAAAACCGTCTACATTCACAGTCGGCAGCATCCCTTTGAAGATGACGGCAGACGGTTCGCGTTTTTCTCCTCGGCAGTTCTTGCCTTCATCCAACAATATGCGCAACTCCGTTCGGTTGATACGTTGCACTGTCATGACTGGCACACCGGCGCGTTATTTACCCTTCTAAAATACGATCCCCGCTACAAGGATCTTTCGGAACGCGTTCGCACCGTGTTCACTATTCATAATCTCGAATATCAAGGCGTTCGCCCATTCAGCTCACGGATTCGTCGACGTTGGTTCGCGTTTTCCGACTGGTTTCCGTCGCTCTATCCTTCATTAAAAGCATCAGGGGCAATTCACGATCTCCGCAATCCAAAACCTCCACTGCGCTGGTTTAATCCGATGCGAGCCGCCGTTCAGCTCTCGGACCACGTCAATACCGTAAGTCCATCGTATGCCCTCGAACTCACACGGGCCGACAATCCAAAACTAAACTTTTCAGGTGGCAGGGGATTAGAACATGACATTGCGCGACGCAAACGGCAACGCCGCTTTCATGGCATTCTCAATGGCTTGGACCATGCGATTCACACGCCTTCCACCCTTCGGCCGGCGTTTGACGTCACGATGCCCGGATGGGAAAAGATTCGTATGCAACACAAATATGCCCTCATTCAACAGCTCCCATCTAAGATCACTCAGTTTCAACAGGCCGGACGACTTCCAACATGGAACGCTAAAGAACTCACTACACAATTATCAACCTACCATGTTTCAGAATGGGTAGCGCGCCCTCTCGTCATCATGGTCACACGCGCCGCCGACCAAAAGATCAAGATGCTGATGGAGAAACACCATGGCAAGCCACTGCTTGAGCATATTCTTCATCGCGACCTCTCTCTGCTCATCCTGGCGACAGGAGAGCGGGAACGCATACTCAGCAACATCGTGAATCTCCACCCCAATGCCATCTTCATCTGCGCGTTCGAACGAACCCTCGCACGACGCATCTATGCGGCTGGCGATCTGTTTCTCATGCCATCCGATTTCGAGCCGTGCGGAATCAGCCAACTCATCAGCATGCGTTACGGCTGCCTCCCCCTCGTTCACGGCATCGGCGGACTGCAAGATACGGTCGACCACAATGCCACCGGGTTCGTTTTCACCGGGAACACGCGGGCACGAACACGACAAGCCCTCCTTGAGACATTGGATGCTGCGCTCCATCGTTTTATCCACGACCGTCGTCGGTGGAGACAGATGCAACGGCAAGCGATGCAGGCGCGATTTGACTGGACAGCTTCCATAGAACAATATCTGGCTCTGTATTTTGACTCATAATCCGGTACGCCATTGTTGAGCCCGCGAAAGTATAGAAGGAGAGAAAGATGGTCACACGTCATATCGCAAGCAGCCTGATGGGAATCGGGTTGATTGGATTGTTCACTTGCAACAACGTGCTTGCCCAAGGGGTCGTCAAAATTGACCCGGCGCTCCAGCCCTATGCCAGGGTCAGCGGCATTTCCGGCAATCTCGATAGTATCGGTTCCGACACCCTGAACAACCTCATGACACTCTGGGCCGAAGGATTTCGGAGGCAATATCCAGCCGTGAAAATACAGATCGAGGGGAAAGGATCGAGCACAGCCCCTCCTGCCCTCATCAATGGGACGGCCCAACTTGGCCCGATGTCACGCAAGATGAAAGGGACCGAACTCGATCGGTTTGAGGACACGTTCGGGTATCCGCCTACGACATTCAAGATTGCCGTTGATGCACTCGCGGTGTACGTCAACAAGGACAATCCCATCGCAGGAATGACCGTAGCAGAAGTTGACGCTGTCTTTTCCAAAGAACGGCGACGAAAACATGCCACGCCAATCACGAAATGGGGAGCCCTTGGACTCAAAGGAACACTCGCGCAATCCACCGTGAGTATCTATGGCCGGAATTCAGCCTCCGGCACCTATGGATTCTTTAAGAAGTTGGTCTTGAAGAACGGCGATTTCAAAGATATCGTCAAGGAGCAACCGGGATCTGCCTCTGTGGTGCAAGGCCTCACCAAAGATATCGCGGGAATCGGCTATAGCGGTATTGGTTACAAAACCTCGGGTGTGCGGGTTGTCCCAATCGCGGCGGCTGATGGGAAGCCGTTTGTCGACGCCAGCTACGCTAATGCCATGAACGGATCGTATCCCATCTGGAGGTATCTCTACCTCTATGTCAACAAAGCCCCCAACAAACCACTATCGCCGCTCGTCACACAATTTCTTTCGTACATCTACAGCAAAAATGGCCAGCAAGTGGTGGTGAAAGATGGGTATTTCCCTCTTGCCGCAGATCAAGCGAAGAAGGAACTCAAGAAACTGAGGTGAGGCGCGCGGCACTTTTGCCGCGCGCCTCTTCTTAGGACTAGAAGCTGAAGATCAGTTCAGCTGCGATGGTGTTTTGATGGTCTTTGCCTGCGGCGAAGAAGCCCGGCACGTTTGACTCGTCATGCCGAAACTCTAGACGCGTTTGTAAAGCGGACGTCAGCTTGTAGGCGGTGGTGAGAGTGGTCTCATACAGCGTTTGCTGTATTCCGGTCCGAGCGCCATCCGCATCTCGAAATACCTCGCTACGTACGGTAAAGCCTATGCGGTCCGTCGCGGCGTAATGGGCGTAGGCTGCCGCGCCATACCAGTTTGAATTATCCCCCGCGGTCACGAGAGACGTCCCCTGCTCACTGCCATAGTCAAAGTTCACCATAAAGGAGAGCTGGTCCGTCGCGTCGAGAGCCACGATCGTGTCATAGACAAAACGCTCTGTTTGGGTCACGCCCGAGGGCTCATCCCCATAGATAATGGCATTTGACCATGAAATGTTGCCACCGTTGAGTGTCATACTCGCTTCTATCGATGGCGTCCCGTTATCATCGTTCCCCAAGGTATCCCAGCCATTGACCAAGCCAATATTGATGTCAACCACGTCACTTGGCGCATAGTTCAACCGGACCCCGGTGTGGGTGAACGGGATCGCGAACCCGAACAGGAACGAGCGTGAGAAGTTCAGGTTGTCCTTACTCTCAATGACCTCCGCTCCCAGCAAGGTGGCATATTTTCCCATTTTAGCCTGCAACGTATCGGTCAAGGCGAACGTGACGTAGGCCTCTTCGATATCAAACTCATCACCGGTATCAGTATCACCGGGGGCAAACAACCGAGCGTCTTCCCCATAGCCTAATCGGAGGGCGAACCCGGAACGATCGGCAAGACTCTTTCCCATGACGGCTTCACGTTCAAAGAGGAGCTGCGCCTGATGGAGGGTGAACGAATCATCGTTGCCGTCAAAAACGCGTCCGCCGTTGGCGCTATCACCTGGATTATTGAAGTTGTGGCTGTAGGCCGTATCGATGAACCCGCTCATGTTGATGCCTAGGTCATTCATCACTGCCCCTGCAGATCCCTCAGCGCTCACTGATGCCGGAAGCATCAAGGCCACGAGCGCAACGACCAGAGCCGCGCCTCGTACGGTCGAGTTAAATGTCGTTTGTAACTTCTGTCTCATTGTTTTCTCCTCCCGTAGGTTATGTTACCAAGTCTAGACCATACCGACTGGCGATTCTAATCCATGGTCTATGGAAAACGCAAATCAATTGGCGATTTTAATCCATGGTCTATGGGAAACGCAAATCAATATGGTTCAAAGCAAATAAGGTGCCAAACCAACCAATATTGGCTCTCAACAATGATTGGTCTGTGTTTATAGGCATTCTCGCCCATGGCTTGGGCTCACATCCATCTCAAGCTTAGCACGGAGTAGATCGTTCAGAATTGTCATACAGTAATGTAGCTCACTGTCAAGACGGCCGGTTTGCCGATGCTGTCCGTTGGCCTAGCGGCCGCCCTGAGATGAGAGACAGAACTTTTGTCGGTTCGAATTGCGATACCTATCCTGATTGAGATACGCTTTATTTTGTTCGCATCAAGGAGTGAGACGCCCCATGTCCGATCGAAAGGTACATATTCCTCGATGATCCGCATGTTTTTCGTTTCCATAATCGTGTGTTTCGTCGCGTCCTGCGCCCCCATCGTGACGAGCGAGAACGCCGGTGATCACGAATCGGCGATTGAGGTTCGGCTGGTCGAAGTTGGCAAGGACGACCCCATGCCATTTGCTAACCTCCTCGACCATCCATACGAATTTTACCCACGCGAACTTACCCAGCTTGCGCGCACGCTCGAGTATTCTGTGCCGGGGGTGATTGGATGGGATCCAGCGCAGCCGGTATTTGCTGAGGCCATAATTGCCAAGCTTGTGCCGCTCATGAAGAACAAACTGGAGGAAGCGAGCGCACTTCAGAAAATCGCCTTCGCGGTGACGTCGTCACGCGGGACAACGACAGGTGATGTCTTTGTCATGGCAGGAAAGCTGCATTGGCG
>DTRN01000106.1 GCA_012965905.1 Nitrospirales bacterium
TCATAGATGCCCTGCCTGCCGCGATACCCTGTTTTCATGCAGGCATCACAGCCGACAGCACGATAGATGGTTGTGGTGACCGATGTCGTATCTAACCCAAGTTTCACGAGTTCTTCGTGTGACAGGGATGTCGGCTGACGACATTCGGCACATAACACTCGAACCAACCGCTGTGCGATCACCGCCGCAACAGACGACGAAACGAGAAACGGCTCAACGTCCATATCGATGAGTCGGGTAACCGCACCGGCCGCATCGTTGGTATGTAAGGTCGACAACACCAGATGCCCTGTCAGCGACGCGTGAATGGCAATATCCGCGGTTTCCCGATCTCGAATCTCGCCAACCATGATTACGTCCGGATCTTGTCGAAGGATTGCCCGCAGTCCATTGGCAAAGGTCATATTAATTTTAGCGTTGACCTGCATTTGCCCGATCCCGGTTAATTGATATTCCACCGGATCTTCGATGGTGATAATGTTTCTGTCCGACGTATTGATTTGGCTCAACCCGGTATATAACGTTGTGGTCTTTCCACTTCCTGTGGGCCCCGTCACCAACAAAATCCCGTGACTCATCCGAATAAGTTGATCGATCACCGCCTTCTTTTCGTTGGTGAGCCCAAGATCGGCAAAACTAAAGAGGCGCGTCCCTTTTTCGAGGAGTCTGAGCACCACCCGCTCGCCAAACGCCGTTGGAATGACCGAGACCCGCAAATCGATTTCACGTCCGGCCGTTCGTATGGTCAGGCGCCCATCTTGGGGAAGACGCTTTTCCGCAATATTCAGTCCCGCCATGATTTTTACGCGTGAGACCAACCCAGGATGCAGCCGTCGCGGAAGGGTCATATTGTTGTACAACACGCCATCGATGCGATAACGGACCAGCACTTCTCGTTCGAACGGCTCGAGATGAATATCACTGGCACGTTGTCGAGCCGATTGATAGAGAATGGAATTGACCAGCCGGATCATCGGGGCTTCATCAGTCGCATCAAGCAAGTCCAGCGGCTCTGTCCACTCCCCGCCTGACGCGTCAACATCTTCTGCCACCGACATATCCTCGATGGCCTGTTCAGCTCGATTGGACGTGGTCTGATCGTAGACCTGATTGATGCACCCCATAATAGTCGTCGCGGTACTCAACACCGGCTGGACGTTGTGGTCCAACAAAATCCGCAGGTCATCTAACGGGGCGAAGTTCAGGGGATCAGCTGTCGCCACCTCGACGACATCATCATGGACCCGGATGGGAAGCACCACATACCGTTTGGCAAAGGCGATCGGCACCCGCGATACGAGAGCAAACTCAATATCGGGAGGGCGAAGGTGCGCGCGATGTGGAAGGTGATATTGAAGGCTGAGCGCCTCAAGCAACTCTCCTTCACGCACCACCTGCTGATTGAGCAAAATATCGCTCAGCCGTCCTCCTTTCTCACGCAGGACCTCGAGCGATGCTTCAATACGTGCGGGGTCGACGGAATATTTGTCTTGGAGAATCTCGCTGAGCCGGTCGTCCGTGATAGACATAGGCAAGGTTAGGACCCTTAGGCCCCGGGAGAGGACGAGACGATGGGAGTCAGCCGAAACGAAAACGAGTGATTGATCACTTCACCCGAAGGAACGATGCGCAATTGCTGGACCGCATTTGGCAACTGACTATCTTCAATGCGGGTATCGTCGAGGAACGGTTGCATGTCTTCAACCTTTTCTTCCCTGATTTTGGCAAGATCCTCTGGATCGCGGACGATATGAGGTGTCAAGAAAATCAGCAGATTGATCTTCTCACTGCTACGAGTTTCGAACCGGAACATCGCGCCAAGAAATGGGATATCTCCGAGGAGTGGAATTTTTCGCTCGGATACAGTGACGTTATCTCGAATCAGGCCCCCCAACACGATAGGATCCCCGTCGTGAACAATCACGGTGGTGCTCGTTCCTCGCTTCGTCGTCGTTGGCCCGACGGGAGTATCGCCGATATTCTGCGCGATGGTCTCATCCACTGCCGTAATCTCTTGCGAGACCTCGAGTCTGATCATGCCGTCAGCCATAATATGCGGTGTCAACTCCAGGGTGACCCCGACATCTTCGCGATCGATTGTGGTCAGCGTATTGCCCCCCACCGACTGACTTTGTCCAGTGACAAACGGACGGTTTTCGCCCACGATGATTTTCGCCTTATGGTTATCTGCCGCGAGAATCTGCGGCGTCGAAAGCAAATTCACGTCCTTGCGGGTCAGGAGCGCATGCAAGAAGTTTCGAATCGTCACCGGGGTTAAATCTTCGATCCCTGCTGAAAGCTGTCCCGCCAACAACGAGGCAATGCCCACAATATTCTCGGGCGATTGGTTAAACCCACCGAGGGTGGTCAGGTTGCCACCCGTCGTGGCAAGCAGCGAACTGGGTTCGTTGCCTATCTCTTTCAACGTGGCAAGACTTACCTCCATAATCACGGCTTCGACGAAGACCTGCCCCAATCGCACGTCCAACCCATCAATGATCGACACCAATCGCCGGTAGTCAACCGGAGTGGCCGTGATGATGAGCGAATTCGATGCCTTGTCCGGATAGATCTGCACCGGCCCTTCGAACTCTGCGGCTCGACGCACGATGGGTTTGCCCGGTTGTGGCGGCGTGACCGCGTTCGATCGGCTGACGAGCCCAACGAGAACAGCCGTAATGTCAGCAGCCCTCGCGTTCTTGAGCTTATGTACATGAATCTGGCGACCTGAAGGCGCGTCGGCAGCCGAAAGCACTTGAATAACTTCCCCAGCTTCAACCGCGATAAATCCCTTCAGCTTGAGCACATCAAGAAATACCTGGTAGACACCGTCACTCGAGATTTTTGCCGGAGAAAACAATGACACTTTTCCCCTCACCGCTTCATCTATCATAATGTTCTTCCCGGTAAACTCACTGATAAATCGAATGAACACCGGGAGTTCAACTTCTTGAAAATCAAGCGTGATCGCCTCCCCCGCCAGGGGAATCGCTGTATCAGCGGTAGGCTGAGCGAACGTATGTTCGGTGGCAATGAGTCCGCCAACGATCATGCATGCAGACAATAGCCAAAACAGGCAGTGATGAGAGGCCCGCATGGGATGACAGGAGAAATGACGCATCACGTTACCGAATATCGTACACGAAGGTACTTGGCTGGCCTTTCCGAACGAGGTCGAGGGTAATGGTTTCCTCTTCCTTCACCTGCTGGAATGCACTGAGAAATCTCGAGGGATCTTTGATCTCCATTCCATTGATTCGTTTCAGCACGTCTTGGGGCTGTAACCCAATATGATCGAAGAGACTGTCTGATTTCACGGAAACCACCCGGAACCCAGCA
>DTRN01000107.1 GCA_012965905.1 Nitrospirales bacterium
TGGTGTGGCCCGAGCCTTCGTCTTCTGCGGCCGGCAGTCACATGCTGTCTATTTTACGTGTGTTCAGGTCGGAAGGCTGGAGCGTCACCTTTGCCAGTGCTGCGCAAGCAACCGAGCACATGATCGATCTGCGCACTGAAGACATTGAGGTTCACTCAATCACACTCAATGATTCGAGTTTCGATCAGTTTATTGCACAACAACAGCCCGATCTTGTGATGTATGACTGCTTCATCATGGAAGAGCAATACGGCTGGAGGGTGGAAAAGAACTGCCCCCAGGCGTTAAGAATTTTGGACACTGGAGATCTGCAATGTCTGCGGGGGGCCCGCCAGGAAGCCTACAGACAGGACAGGGATTTAACCCAGGCAGACTGGTGTTCAGATATTGCGAAACGCGAAATTGCCTCGATTTATCGGTCAGACCTGTCCCTCATTATCTCTGATTACGAAATGGAGTTATTAGCACACCCTTTTAACGTACCACACTCACTCCTTCAACACGTGCCCTTTATGCTGGATTTACCCTCGCTCTCATCTCAGCGCACGCCGTTTGAGGTCCGGAAACATTTTCTCACTATCGGCAACTTCCGCCACGTTCCAAATTGGGATTCTGTCCTCTATTTGCATACACTCTGGCCACACATTCGCACACAGATTCAAGACGCTGAGTTACATATTTACGGCGCGTACCCACCCTCTAAAGCCATGCGGCTCCATCAACCCAAGGATGGATTTTGTGTTAAAGGCTGGGCAGATAATGCCGTAGACGTGATGGAGAATGCACGAGTTTGTTTGGCCCCCCTCCGTTTTGGAGCCGGTCTTAAAGGAAAGTTATTGGATGCGATGGTCGCAGGCACTCCCTCAGTCACGACTCCCATTGGGGCAGAGGGTATGTGTGGCGATTTATCCTGGCCCGGAAGCATCACCCATACGGTTGAGGAATTTGTCAGCGCGTCCGTTGACCTCTACCAGAATCATAAACACTGGCAGCAGGCTCAAGATCGAATTCAACCCATACTCGAAACGGCATTCGATCAGGAGATGATCGGGGCGAAACTGATTACGCGAATCAATCAGCTGCGAATGGATCTGGACTCGCACCGGCAGCGTAATTTCACCGGTGCGATGTTACGTCACCACACCATGAAAAGTACGCAATATATGTCCCAATGGATTGAGTCAAAAACCCAATTGGAAGCATTGCGGCAATCGACGTATCCGAAACTGACATGAAGAGGCGACATCCTTCTCATAAAGTTGGTACCCGCACGATGACGTTATCGATCAACCGCGTTTTTCCAATATAGACGGCAATGGCCAACACCACACGACCCGTAAGTTTTTTCATCTCTTCTAACGTATCTGGATGCATTATTCCGACGTAGTCAACATTAACCACAGCTTCAGTGTTCAAGACCCTCTCGATGGCTCCTCGGATTCTTGCTCCAGACCGCTCACCTAAACGAATCTGCCTTCCCCCTTCCTTCAATGCATGATAGATCACGGTTGCAGCCCCACGCTCGTTGGGTTTGAGGTGCGTATTTCTAGAACTCATCGCGAGGCCATCGGATTCCCGCACTGTCGGCCGCATCACCATTTTGATCGGCATGTTAAGATCTAGCAGCATCTGCTTCACCGCAATCGCCTGCTGGTAATCCTTCTGGCCGAAGTACACTCGATCTGGTGCGACAATATGACAAAGCTTGGTCACCACCGTGGTCACACCGTCGAAATGCGCCGGACGTGACTGTCCTTCATACCCTTGCGTGACCTTGCCTACCAACACGGTTGTTTGAAACCCATCGGGATACATTGCATGCCCGTTTGGCACAAACAGAATATCTGCTCCCGCTTTCTCACAAAATAGTCGGTCTTGTGTGAGTGTCCTCGGATACTGTTGGAAATCTTCGCGCGGCCCAAACTGTAGCGGATTGACGAACAGGCTGACCACGACAATTCTATTGGTGTGACGATCGGCCTTGATGAGTGCACGATGCCCATCATGAAGTGCACCCATTGTCGGAACGAACCCAATGGAGCGGCTGATTTTTCGGCAATGCGTTGAATATTTTTGCATTGCAGAAATGGTCTTGATGACCTTCATCGATTACTCATCACATTGCTGCATTTCATCGAGCTTGCGTACGGTCGGTGTGTTTCCAAGCCGATCAAGCAACTCTCGTACAGTAAGGTGCAATACGGGGTGTCTCACATCGGGTGCGATCTCTGCGAGTGGGACGAGTACGAATCTCCGTGTCTCAAGGCGAGGATGGGGCACGATAAGATCGGATGTGTTCACTAATTCGGTTCCATAGAAGAGCAAATCAAGGTCGATGGTTCGCGGTTCGTTGCGCTCAGATCGTACACGCCCAAGATCACGTTCGATTCGCGTGCACAACGAGAAGAGGGCTTGAGCGGTTAGTGCTGTTTCAAGACCGACCGCACAGTTCAGAAACCATTCCTGATTAGGAGCGTCTACCGGTTCTGTTTCATACAGCGCGGACTGTGTGAGGCTTGAAATATCAGGATGGCTGGTCAAACGCACGATGGCATTTGCGCACCACGATCGTCGATCGCCTGCGTTCGAGCCAATACCAAGATAGGCGTGCACGCCTAGATGCCAATGGTCTTCATCCGATCAACCGCCTCGGCGAGTCGCTCTTTTGGCGCACACAATGTCATTCGGAGGTATCCCTCGCCAGCGTCTCCAAAGCCATTCCCCGGCGTTGCAACAATGCCAATTTTTTCGATCAGATGGCTTGCGAGGCTTGCCGAGGTGAACGACGACGGCACGTCCATCCAAACATAGAAGGTTGCATCGGTTGGATAGACATCGATGCCAAGAGCTTTCAGCCCTGGCACCAACACATTCCGACGTTCCTGGTAAATCGCTCTCGCATCCGCAACAATCTGATCGTCAGCTCCCAAAGCGGTGATACCCGCTTCTTGGACTGCCTGAAAAACTCCGGAATCGATATTCGTCTTGACCTTCCCTAATCCTGCAACGACCGATTCGTTTCCGACCACAGAGCCGATTCTCCACCCGGTCATATTGAAGGTTTTCGACAGCGAATGAAACTCGACACCCACCTCTCGAGCCCCGTCAACTTCCATGAAGCTTATCGGACGACAATCATCGAAATAGATCTCGGAATAGGCGTTGTCGTGACATACGATGATGTTATGCCGAGACGCAAATTCGATCACGCGAGCAAAAAATTCTCGCGTGGCAATGGCGGTCGTTGGATTATTTGGGTAATTCAAGAACATCAGCTTGGCTCGCGTACACACATCAGCCGGGATCCCGTCGAGGTCGGGAAGAAATCCATTTGCCCGTGTGAGCGGCATGGTGTGTACGACACCTCCGGCAAAGGTCGTCGCAACGGAATACACCGGATATCCTGGATCGGGAACGAGCACAACGTCCCCTGGATTGATGAACGCCAGCGGAATATGTCCGATACCCTCCTTGGAACCGATTAACGTGAGAGCCTCACGTGCCGGGTCGATCGAAATGGAGAATCGCCGTTGGTACCACTTCGCTACCGCCTCACGAAAAGACAACATTCCGATATAGGACGGGTACTGGTGGTTCTTAGGATCTTTTGCCGCGGCCGCAAGGCTATCGATGATCAGCACAGGAGTAGGAAGGTCCGGATCGCCCACACCGAGATCAATAATGTCCATGCCTCTACTTTTTGCCGCCTGCTTGGCGGCATCGATGGCTGCAAAGAGGTACGGAGGAAGATTCTTGATGCGGTCGCTGAATTCAATGTTCATGCGTTGATCAGCCCTTCTTCAGTTCCAGAACATCTTGCATATCATAGAGTCCCGATGATTGCGTTGACACCCAGCGAGCCGCTTGTATGGCTCCGTAGGCAAAGGTTTCCCGGCTTTGAGCACGATGGGTAATCTCAATGCGCTCCCCTACTCCTCCAAAATAGACGGTATGATCACCAACGATATCCCCGGCACGAATGGATTGCATTCCAATCTCGCCAGGTTTTCGATCCCCTTGACGGCCATAGATCCCTACCTCGTCAAAATCTTTCCCTTGTGCCTTCGCAATCGTCTTTGCCATGGCAAGGGCAGTTCCACTTGGCGCATCTTGTTTAAATCGATGGTGGGCTTCAACCACTTCGATGTCGTAGTCCTTTTCAAGCACGACCGCCATTTCCGCAAGCACATTCAACAAGACGTTGATGCCAATACTCATATTTGGTGCCAGAACACAGGGAAAGCTGCGAACACATTGCCGCAATTCATCTGTCTGAGTTGATGACAGTCCTGTCGTTCCGATCACCAAGGGGGTGGCATGTTCGGCACAGATTTTCGCATTCGACATCGTGCCTGCAGGCAAGGAGAAGTCAATCACGGCATCGGCCTGATCAATCACGTTCTCGAGCGTATCGCTCACGTTGATGCCAAGCGTGCCACATCCAGCAAGAGTTCCAGCATCCTTGCCAACGGCCGGATGGCCGTGGATTTCAACGGCGCCAGTGAGTTCGCAATCCTCAGCCCGCTGAATCAAGCCAATGATGCACTGGCCCATTCGGCCAGCTGCTCCGGACATGATCAGGCGCATCAGAGTAGCCCGTATGTGGTCATGACCTGCCGAAGGCGTTGCTGATTTCCCTCAGCCATGCGGCAAAGAGGAAGACGCACTTCAGGCGACATTTTCCCCATAAAGGCAAGGGCTTGTTTGACGGGGATGGGGTTGGTTTCGAAAAATAGTGCGGACACCAGCGGGTCCATTTTCAGATGACCCTGCCTGGCCTGATCGATATTCCCGGCTTCAAATGCCGAAATCATGGTCGAGACATCTTTGGGGATAATATTCGCGGATACCGTTATCACGCCGGTTCCACCTATTGCCAGGATGGGGAGCGTGAGTCCGTCATCTCCTGAGAGTACGGGCATCCGCTCGCCACAGCGGCGCACAATATCGCTCATCTGTTGAAGAGAACCAGACCCTTCCTTGATCGCAACAACGTTGGGAACCGTACACAACCGTTCGACGGTCTCGGGCAACATATTCACCGCCGTCCGACTAGGAATATTGTACAGAATCAGGGGTAAGTCTACGGATTCGGCGACCCGTTGATAATGAAGAAAGAGGCCTTCTTGAGTCGGCTTGTTGTAATAGGGTGTAATGAGAAGTGCCGCATTAGCGCCAACCTGCTTAGCATGACGGGTCAGATCGATGGCTTCATCAGTACTATTGGACCCCGTGCCAGCAACCACGGGAACTCGACCACCAACCGCCTTGACCGCCACTTCGACCACACGCCGATGCTCCTCGTGACTCAGGGTCGCCGATTCTCCGGTCGTTCCACAGGGAACAATACCCGCAGTGCCGTTGCTGAGCTGAAAATCGATAAGATGCTCGAACGCTGTAGCATCGAACGCGCCTTCTTTGAAAGGCGTGACGATCGCGACCATCGATCCTCGATATGGCGTGTGTGGAGTACCCATGATCAGATATCCCGTTAGTCCAAGGCGTCTGGTTTGATGTAACCGTCGTAGATCACGCGCGCATCGCCTTCCATAAATACTTCTCGATACATCCCATCCTTAACCGTGAATGCCACAATCAGTGGAAGGCCGCTGGCGGGCATGACGGTAACGGGAGAGGTCGCTCCCGCGAGTTTATTCGCGATCACTGCTGCGGCAATCGATCCCGTCCCACACGCTAATGTCTCTCCCTCGACACCCCGTTCATAGGTTCGAATCCCAATGCGATGGCTATCGACGACGTTAATGAAGTTGACATTAGTCCCCACCGGACGGAATAGACGGTGATTGCGCGTGGTGCGACCTAATCCCTCTACATCCGCATTATCGAGATCGTCAACCATATACACACAGTGTGGCACACCAGCATCAACCAGGTGCGCGATGTATTCTTGGCCATCAATTGGAATCTTCACATCCAACCGAAGACCTTTCGGATCAGGCATACGCACTTTCACTCGCTCACCACGTGGGCTCACCACCTCGGCAGCAATCAGACCGACACGGGTCTCAAACACCATATGCCGCCGCGCGATCTTCTTGATATGTGCAAAACGCGCAGCACAGCGTGCTCCGTTTCCGCAAAATCCAGCCCGGCTTCCATCGGCGTTGAAGAATTTCCACTTAAAGTCAGCCCGCGAGGACGGCTCAATCACAATTAAACCGTCAGCTCCAACTGACCATCGACGACGGCACAACTGAATCGCGAGCCGTTTCAACCGCGTCGGCGCGAGCGCCCCACGTCGATTATCAATGAGGATAAAATCATTGCCACTGCCCGCGAGTTTCATGAAAGGAATCATATTGAGATCATGTCGAGGTGTTATTGAAGAAAATTAGGAATCACTTCACCCTTCACCAAATCCACATAGCTTTCGCGTTCGCGAATCACATGGATGTCCCGATCTCGAACCATCACTTCCGGAACGCGGGGACGCGCATTATAGTTCGACGCCATCGTAAATGCATAGGCGCCGGCACTCATCACGGCAAGTAGCTCTTCCGGTTTGACCTCAGGAAGTTTGCGATCTTTGGCAAGAAAGTCCCCGGATTCACAGATTGGCCCAACCACATCAACGACCATCGAATCGCGCTTGTCCTGTCGGACCGGCACGATCTTATGATACGCATCATATAAACTCGGACGAAGTAGATCGTTCATCGCCGCATCGACAATGACAAAGTTCTTCCCATCTCCGTTCTTGATATACAGCACCTTGGTCACGAGAATTCCGGCATTGCCAACGATGACCCGTCCCGGTTCAAGAATCAGGTGCACCTTCAGGTCACGCAGAAGCGGCATCAGTGCTTCAGCTAAATCGCTTGGATGCGGCGGTGTTTCATCCTCGTACGAGATTCCGAGACCACCGCCAACATTGATGCAGTGCAGATCGATCCCACGTTGCTGTAGTTGCTCTATCAGTCCTAAGAGTTTTTTCACTGCATCAACAAATGGACTCACCGTGGTCAGCTGCGACCCGATATGCATATGCACACCAACCACATCAATGGCAGAACATTGCATCGCAGCCTCAAAGCTCTCGAGCGCGAATTGAGAACCGATACCGAACTTGCTCTTCTTCAATCCGGTGGCAATATACGGGTGCGTCATGGGGTCGACATCTGGATTGACGCGCAACGCGACGGGAGCTTTCGTTCCCATCCGCGCCGCAACGTCATTGATTGCACCAAGCTCTGCCGCTGATTCTACATTGAACATGCGGATCCCGGTCTTAAGCGCATACTCAATCTCTTCAGCGTTCTTCCCGACCCCGGCAAAGACGATCTTAGTTGGCTCGATCCCTGCTTGGAGTGCGCGATAGAGTTCTCCCCCCGACACGATATCCGCACCCAGCCCATGATTCGCAACCAGTTTCAGAATTGCCAGGTTTGAATTGGATTTCACCGCAAATGCGGTCAGGTGGGGAATATCCGAAAAGGCAGAATCAAAGACCTGCAGGTGGCGGCAGAGGGTGGCGTGGCTATACAGATAGAAAGGGGTCCCTACCTTCGCCGCGACAGCCGCGATAGAAACACCTTCACAGAACAACTCTCCATCAACAAATTGAAAATCATGCATGATAAATCTCTGTATCCACTATCTTAACGCGAAAGCACCATTAGTAACTATCATCCTCTTGTTCATCGTCCTCAATCGACGTCGCGTTTGTATCAGAAAGAAGATCTTCCGGCGCGACCGGAGGGCCCTTGACTCCGCAACCTCCCGATAACAGCAGGGTCACACTGAATAGCCAACCTAGACACCAGTATCTCGCCTCATCAATTGGCTTCACGCTGCAACGCCTTCTCAAGGACGGCAAGCCGTTTTTCGACCCGCTTCCTGGCAGTCCCACCGATTGCCGATTTTCGCTTGAGCGACCCCTCAACCGTCAATACTTCAATCGCACCTTTATCAAACTGGGATGCGAAGGTTTGGAGTTCTTTCAGGGTAAAGTCGGTAAACTTCCGATGGTGATCTGAACAAAACCGCACCATCCGACCAACGATATGATGCGCCTCCCGGAACGGAACCCCTCGCGTTACAAGATAATCGGCAAGATCAGTCGCAAACAACCATTCATCCTGGACTGCCGCAGCCAACACCTCACGATTGACCGTGATGCTCTGAAACAGCTTTGGATACAAATTCACACAGGCACTGACGGTCTCAACGGCATCAAACAAGGGAACCTTATCTTCCTGCAAATCGCGATTATAGCTGAGGGGGAGACCTTTCATCACGGTCAGTAACCCGATGAGATGGCCATATACACGGCCAGTTTTCCCGCGAACGAGTTCCGGCACATCAGGATTCTTCTTTTGCGGCATCATGCTACTTCCCGTACACACCGCATCATCAAGTTCGACAAACTGAAATTCCTTGGACGACCACAAAATCAACTCTTCGCTGAGACGTGAAAGGTGTGTCATGAGGATCGATAAAATTCCGAGGGTTTCCAAAATGAAGTCTCGATCCGACACGGCGTCGAGACTATTCTCCGTCACTGCCCGAAACCCGAGAATGTGTGCGGTGTACTTGCGATCAAGCGGAAAATTTGGTCCCGCAAGCGCCCCCGATCCCAGCGGCATCACATCGATACGCTTCAGCGCGTCTCGCAATCGCTGCTTATCACGCTCCAACATCTCGACGTAGGCTAATAGGTGATGCGCAAACAACACTGGCTGTGCACGCTGAAGATGCGTATATCCCGGCATCACGACATCCCGATGATGTCCGGCACAGTTGACCAGCGCCTGCTGAAAGCGGATGACCCCTCGAATCAGATCGTTGACTCGATCTTTGACATACATGCGGACATCGACTGCAACTTGGTCATTGCGACTTCGTCCGGTATGAAGTTTGCCACCAACCTTGCCCACCAGACTGGTTAATCGACGCTCGATGGCCATGTGAATGTCTTCATCTTCATTCGTGAATACAAACGCCCCGGCGTCGATTTCTCGTTCGATCTGCTTCAACCCCTTCACCATCCGCGACGATTCCCGAAGCGTCAATAGCCCGGCCTTTGCGAGGGTCTGACTGTGCGCAATACTCCCACGTATATCGTAGCGGTAAAGACGCCGGTCGATGGGCAGCGAGCTACTGAACCGTTCGACTTCCGGATCGAGTGGCACGCGAAAACGACCTGCCCAGAGTTTTTCTGTGGTGTCCTTCTTGGATATCATGATGGCCCACGTCGACGAGATGCCTGAATTGCCAATCGAAGCCCGTTCAGCCGGATGAACCCTTCGGCATCTTGTTGTTTATAGACACTATCCTCTTCAAATGTCGCCAGATCTTCACGATACAATGAAACATCCGATCGTCGTCCGACGACGGTGCATGAGCCCTTGTACAATTTCACTCTGACCGTCCCAGTGACATGCCGTTGGGCCTCATCAATCGCACACTGCAGCATCTCACGCTCTGGAGAAAACCAATAGCCTTCATAGACAATCTTGGCATATTGAGGAATCAATGCATCGCGCAGGTGGACCACCTCGCGATCCATAGTGATAGATTCAATGCCTCGATGCGCCACGTGCAGAATGGTCCCACCGGGCGTTTCATAGATGCCTCTCGATTTCATGCCGACGTAGCGATTCTCAACAAGATCGAGTCGTCCAATGCCATGGGTCCCGCCGATTGTGTTTACGTGAGCCAGCAGATCAGCGGGTGACAGTTGCTGGCCATCGACGGCAACAGGATTGCCGGCGTCATATTGGATTTCAAGGTACTGGGGCGTGTCCGGGCTTGATTCAGGTGCACCCGTGATCTGATACACATCTGCCGGCGCTTCCTTCCATGGATCTTCGAGAACGCCCCCTTCCGAACTGACGTGAAACAGATTCTGGTCGACACTGTACGGTTTGGCGGGGGACACAGAGACGGGAATACCATGCTGTTTCGCATATTCAAGCAAATCATGTCGTGACCGAAAGGACCATGTCCGCCAGGGTGCGATAATGGAGATGTCCGGATCCAGAGCCCGCGCAGCAAGTTCAAACCGTACCTGATCGTTTCCTTTGCCCGTGGCTCCATGCGCAATGGCCTCAGCACCTTCCTTCCGTGCAATTTCAACCTGCCGTTGCGCAATCAAAGGCCGCGCAATCGCTGTTCCCAACAAATAGCACCCTTCATAGACCGCATTGGCGCGAAGCATCGGAAACACGAACTCGATCGTAAAGACATCACGCAGGTCCTCGATCCAGACACTACATGCGCCGACAGCCCGCGCTTTCTCACGCACGGCATCAAAGTCTTCGCCTTGGCCAAGGTCAGCACAAAACGCGACCACGTCATATCCGGATTCTTCAATAAGCCATTTCAGAATGACCGACGTGTCGAGGCCACCGGAATAGGCAAGGACAACTTTCTTGTTTTCAGCGTTCATCGTTGTCAAGAGTCCCCAAGTAGATGTACAAGAATAGCTTTCTGAACGTGCAATCGGTTTTCGGCTTGATCAAGCACAATCGATTGTGGACCGTCAACAACATCAGCCGCAATTTCTTCCCCCCGATGCGCCGGCAAACAATGCATCACCAGCGCTGTGGGTTTTGCGGCGGCCACCAACGCTGCATTCACCTGATATCCTGAAAACACTGTTGTTCGCGTTTCTTGCTCCCCTTCAAATCCCATACTCGTCCAGACATCAGTATAGATGAAGTCCGCATCTTTTACGGCGATCATAGGGTCAGTCACACATTCTACCGTACCTGCACCTACCCCACCGCGAGCTGCATCCACAATTGCCTGCTGCGGCGCATAACCTAACGGACACGCAAGAGATATCGACATACCCATACATACCGCTGCTTCGATCAACGAATGTGCAACATTGTTGCCATCACCAATATAGGCAACTTTTACGCCTTGGAGTTGCCCAGTACACTCTTGAATTGTCAGGAGGTCCGCCAGAGCCTGACAGGGATGATGAAGATCCGTGAGCCCGTTAATGACGGGAATCGTCGCGTGTGATGCCCACTCGTCAAGGATATCCTGTCCGAACGTTCGGATCACAAGACCATCGAGATAGCGGGAAAGGACCTTGGCCGTGTCTGCCACAGATTCCCCTCGGGTCATCTGACTGCCTTCCGATCCAAGCACCAGCGAGTGCCCGCCCAATTGCGTCATCGCAACCTCAAAGGAAATACGCGTGCGTGTTGACGCCTTTTCAAACACAAGGCCGATGGTCTTTCCTGCGAGAGGTCGTGATCCGATGTAATCTGCTGGATTTGCCTTCAATGCGCTCGCGCTGCGGAGCAATGCGTTGATGTCGGCCGCACTGAAACCTGCAATCCGCATGAGATGTGTCGGTTTCATGATGCCGTCTCTTCCATGGTTTTCTGGAACGCGGTGGTAAGCACGTCACACAATCGACCGATGTCCTCTCGGCTGATAGTGAGAGGAGGGATAAATCGCAACACTCGGCCGCTGGTACAGTTGATCAAGAATCCCTGCTCACGACAGGTGTCGACAATGTGCTTTCCCTCAATGCTTAGCGCCAACCCGAGCAACAAACCCCGACCACGTACGTCCTGAATACACCCAAACATCTCCTTTAGTACATGCAGTTTTTCCACGAAATACTGGCCGGTCACTCGACAATGATCGAGCAAGCCATCCCGTTCCAGCAACCGCTGCATGACGGCGCGCGCAGTGGCACACACCAACGGATTGCCTCCCAGGGTACACCCATGCATTCCGGGACTGAATGCTTGCGCAACCCGGTCGACGGCCAAACACGCGCCGATGGGAACGCCCCCACCTAACCCTTTGGCCAAGGTCATGATATCGGGGATCACGCCATCATGCTCGTACGCAAAGAGCTGCCCAGTTCGTCCTACACCCGTTTGCACTTCGTCGAAGATCAACAGACTACCAAAACGGTCGCACAGGTCTCGGAGTTCCTGCAGAAATTGCCGATCCGCAGCCACAACGCCACCTTCCCCTTGAATCGGTTCAACCAGGACACCTGCGGTGCTCGCAGTAATGGCACGTTTGGCGGCACCAATGTCATTGAACGGAATATGAAGAATGCCAGGAAGCAGCGGGCCAATGCCGGCGTGAAATCGCGGTTGGCCGGTCGCGGCAATCGTCGCCATGGTACGGCCATGAAAACTATTCTCCATCGCAATAATCTCATAGCATTCAAGGCCATGTGTTTGGGCAGCATACTGCCGAGTTAGCTTGATCGCGGTTTCATTAGCTTCCGCGCCGCTATTACAGAAAAACACCTTGTCGGCAAAGGAATGTTCGACAAGCAACTTGGCCAACTGAACCTGCGGTTCAGTGTGATACAGATTGGACACGTGCATCAGGGTGGCAGCCTGGGCATTGAGCGCTGAGGTGACCTCTTCAGCACAGTGCCCGAGTGCGTCTACGGCAACGCCAGAAACAAAATCAATATACTCGCGTTCTTCGGGATCATAGACACGACAGCCCGCCCCGCGAGTGAGCGCAAGGGGTTGCCGCGCATAGGTATGCATAAGATACCGTTCAGTGCCGGCTATGATCTCTTCACTTGTCATTACTCACACCGCGAGTGCTATCCCCTATACTGAAATATGGGTCACGACGTACCGAGCTTCGAGAGGCCCTGGCTTGGCGGGAAATATCAATCGGAGAGATAATGGTGCCGAAGGGGGGATTTGAACCCCCACGAGGTTGCCCTCGCTAGACCCTGAATCTAGTGCGTCTGCCGTTCCGCCACTTCGGCGTGCTGCACGGTATCTTGCCTCTTATTGATACCCTACAATGAGACTTTGTCCACCGTAAATTTGATTGCCGGTTAACCCGTTCAAATCCTTTAGCACATGCACCTTAGTGTTATAACGCCTGGCAATGTTCCATAACGTATCACCACGTTGAATCTCATGGTAGATCGGTGTGTCTGTCGTTCCAAAAAATTCCGTTTCCAATGCAACAGCCGTCTCGTGAATTCCAAAGGCCTCCAGCGGCGGAATCGACTCGATATCGACCGTGAGCTCTTCGATGTCAGGAACGGATGTCGGCTGAAGTTGGAGAAAACCCATTTCTTCTTGCATCCGCGCCTCTGCATCCTGTAAGCCAATAACCTGCGCTAACAGTTCGCGAGTGCGATCCTCCAATTCAAGATTTTGCGTTTCCATATCCCGCACCTGACGACGCAACTTCCGAACATCTACATTCCGCTTTTTCTCTTCATCCGCGAGAAGGCGCTGCAAGTTTGTTGCCCGCTTGACTTGGCTCTCATAGGTTTCGCGGGTCACACATCCTGAAATCAGCGCGGTCACAGCAATGGCAACGACACCCCAAAGCATCCCTCGTAGGCTCATTAACTCTTTCACCGTTCCCCTCCTCAAATCAATGTCATGGGACTATGCGTGATTTGGCATGGGAATCTCAGATTTCCCCATCCGGCATTGACTGCGGCCCAGTATATGTCATCCACGAAGCCATTTGCAACACAACATCGAGAGAATTCGTCAACAATAACGGGGGGATGAGAGATCGCTCTTAAGTTTTCGAAGAGAGCGGGATGTTCACTGGGCTTCCCAACAAAGTGGCATCCTCGACCACCAGCTATTGAGCATAGATCCTCAGCCTGCTAGGATTAAGGAATTAGAGATTGAACCATAGATACAGTGATCGAAAACCTTCTAAAAATTTCTCCTTGGATCACCATCGTGCTCCCCGCAGCCGTGGTAATCGCCGTCTGCTTCGTTAATCTCGCGCTTATCAAGCTAGTGATCCCGGCCACCCTCGTGTTTTTGTTCGCTCTCCTTGCCTACTCAGTGATTCGATAGAAACCACGCCCTCGTTCGGTTTTATCCATCCACCCGCTGTGGGGCTTCGAAAAAACATGCCCACAGTCTTCTCAAAGAGTCCGCTAAGGAGCCTATTTTGATAAGAGGTACAGCAGGATCACGTTGATCAGAAACAAGATCATTGCCATCCAACGCCAAAACCCTATGGGGTCGCGTTCCAGCAGTGCGAGGGGCTTTTCTCGTAGGAACTTCGGGTTGGGATGAGAGAGGTCATAGGTAAACTCTGACAGGACTTCATAGCGATCGGCTGGGTTGGGGTGTACCGCTTTCTCTAGTGCCCCATCCATCCATACCGGTATGGCTGGATTGTGTTGATACCCAGGCGTGTACGCGAGTGAATTAATTTTCCCCACTGTCGGTTCTGGGCCATAGGGCAATGTTCCCGTTAGCATCTCGTACGTCAACACCCCTAACGAAAAAATATCCGAACGCTCGCTCCCTGCATAGCCCTGCAGATATTCCGGCGCCGTATAGTTTGCCGTTCCCAGCATGTAGGGGCGCTCGATCGGGGTCGCAATCTCTTCGACTCCCGCAACTTTTGTCGATCCGAAATCGATGATTTTCACGTATCCGAATCTATCGATCATGATGTTTTCAGGTTTCAGGTCCTGGTGGATCATTTCTTTCCGATGAAATGCGCAAAGACCAATCGCGATCTGTTCGACGATATTGCGAACGTCCTGTAATGGTGGTTGCGGGTGATCCGACATCCACTGTCGGAGGGTCTGCCCTTCAACATGCTCAAGGACGGTATAGAGAAACGTTTTAGAACGTGCATGGTCTAGAATTTTGACCACATGGGGATTATCGAGACGCTTCCCAATCCAGCTTTCGTGCAAGAACAGATCGATATAGGTGGGATCGTCTTCATAATTTATGGAAGGGACTTTCAAAAGAACTTGAGTGTTCGTCTCCTCGTCGAACGCAAGAAACAACTCCGATCGTTTACTCGCATGAACCTCCCGGATAATGCGATACCCGTCCATGCTCATGCCCGGTACCAGCGGCGGCGGAAAGGGTAATACGGTGAGCTGATGGTAGAACTCATGTTTGTCCTGCGCGGGAAGCTGTTCCACTCGCGCCATCAAACTCGTCACGTTATCCATGCTACCCCGCGCGAGTGCTTCCGAGACCAGCGTCTGACATGCTTTCGTCAGGTCAACTCCATGTTGAAGCACAAGCTTCATAATGTCATCGTCAGTGAGGTAGTCATGAATTCCGTCGGTAATCATGAGAAAGAGGTCACCTTGCTCAACTGGGATCGTCCGATAATCTATTTGGAGATTGATCTCAATTCCCATTGCGCGACTTAAACAGTGGGTTTCAGACCGCACCTGAATGCGATGATCCCGGGTGAGACACTCCACATCGCCGTTGCGGAAACGATAGATGCGCGTATCACCCAGATGAAACAGGTAGGCGGTTCTTGACTTCACCACCAGAGCACTGAGCGTTGCCACCATACCGTGTGACGACCCATAACGCTGATGCCCCTCACTATGCAGCCAGCGGTTTAGGGCGGCGAGCACCTTCTGCCCTGAGGATTTGACTGACCACGATTCCGGTGTGCTGAAGTAATCATTAAGAAATCCTTCCACGCAGGCATAACTCGCTTCCATCCCTCCCTCGCTGCCACTCATGCCATCCGCAATCACGGCAGCGACACCTTTCGTCCGACGTAAATCCGGATCGGCAAGGCAAATTCCACACGCATCCTCATTTTCAGGCTTGCGCCCGGCTTCACTCCAATGGGCAGACGTGACAATGAGATCTGTCAATTTACGTCACTTCAATCATTTGTACCGTCCCATCCGGCAACACTTCGGCCATCTGCCCGTGCGGTTCTTCAAGGAACAGCAGGACGACGGCAAGCGCAACAACGGCCGACGCTGCGATGACAAGGAAAAAACTCTGCGGTGAAACAAACGAGAGGACAGTAAGAAGGCACACCGCACCAACATTGCCATACGCTCCGGCCATGCCCGCGATTTGGCCGGTCATCCGACGTTTCACCAGCGGGACAATGGCAAACACCGCACCGTTGCCTGCTTGCTCGAAGACACCTGCGGTCATCATGACAATCAAGGCTAGGAGCACAGGCCAACTGCCAGTAATCTGGCTCATCAGGAAAAACCCGCCTGCCATTCCCACCAGCAACCACGAGAGAGAGCGCTTTCTCCCAAACCTGTCACTGATGAGCCCTCCTGCAGGCCGCGCAATGACATTCATGAAAGCAAAACCCGCGGCAAGCAGACCTGCGGCCACCATCGAAAGATCAAATGTCGCCAAAAAGAATAGCGGAAGCATGGAGACCACGGCCACCTCTGTCCCGAATGTGACCATATAGGCAAGATCCAGGACAGCTACTTGTTTGAATTTGTAGCGCTGAAACTCAGGCACGTCTCCTTTAAAGACCTGTTTATTCACCTGATAGATCCGGATGCTCTGGACAGCATAGATCGTTACCAGAGCCAGATAAATAGTATTCGTAACCTCTGCACTGATGAGGTTGACGTTGGATGGACCGAGTTTCCAGGCAAGTACGGCGGTGGCGGCATATATCGGGATGTTCATCAGGAGGTACAGGACGAAATCGCCAACCGTGGTGACCTCCATGCCGCCGGCCCGTTTTGGCTTGAAATAGGTTGACCCTTGCGGTGTATCGGTCACTGAAAAGAAATAGATTCCAGAGTAGATCAGTGCAAGAATACCGGTCGACGCAATGGCATAGCGCCATCCATCATCCCCCCCAAACATCAAAGCAAGGATTGGAAGGCTCATGGCGGCAGCGGCGGAGCCAAAATTTCCCCAGCCACCGTAAATGCCTCCCGCAAGTCCCACCTGCTTTGCCGGAAACCATTCGCTGACCATCCGAATTCCGACGACGAAGCCGGCGCCGACAAATCCCATCAGAAAACGCATGAAGGCCAGCTGTTCATAGGTGGTCGCAAAGGCAAACCCCAGGCACAAGAAGCCGGACACGAACAGCAGAAACGAATACATCCGACGCGGCCCAACGCTATCGACGAGCATGCCGATGATGATGCGAGCTGGAATGGTCAAGGCAACGTTCAGAATGAGCAACGTCTTCACTTCTTGGGCGGTCAGTTGAAAGGTTTCCTGGATTGACGCCATCAACGGCGCATGGCTGAACCACACGAGGAAGGTAATGAAGAATGCAAACCAGGTCAGATGAAGAATGCGAATGTTGCCGGTGAACGACCAGAGATTTAACCCAAATGTTGGCGCAACCGTCGTTCTCCTCTGTCGCGTCGAAATCATATGCAAAACACACAGCAAGTCCTGTGCCAGAAATCAATTCTTTCGGTAGAACACTCTGAGAGCGGTACGGAAAGGGGATTTTGAAAGACTCTTCCAACAATTGTGTCGCACAAATTGTATGGATGCACATAAATGTTCGCGTTTCTCCTCTATCGATTTTCGCAACGAATCAACATTTCTCATGCTGTAGCTGTGTTTACAGGACTAACAAGCGATCCTACAGGAGGTGGTATGCGATTTGCTCTATGCAGGGTAACTGGAGGATACCTGCATTTTGAGTTCAAACGCACAGAAGACCGTCGTCGTGATCGGAAACGGAATGGTCGGACAACGGTTTTGCGAGAAGCTGGTCGAGTTCGACTCAGCCAAGCAATACCGCATCGTCACCTTCTGCGAAGAGCCTCGGGCCGCGTACGATCGTGTTGGCCTCACATCTTTTTTTGCACACCGTGACGCCGAACAGCTGATGCTGGCGAAACTCGAGTGGTACGCCAACCAGAGTATTGAACTGCATGTTGGCGACAGAGCCAACCAGATCAATCGTCATGCCCACATAGTACGATCGGACAAAGGCGTGGAAATCGCCTACGACACAGTGGTCCTTGCGACCGGATCTTATCCCTTTGTGCCCCCTATCCCAGGCATCAATAAACAAGGGGTCTTTGTCTACCGCACCATTGAAGACCTGGAACACATCATCTCCTATGGTGCGAAGGTCAAACGCGCTGCAATCATTGGCGGAGGCCTGCTCGGGCTTGAAGCAGCCAAAGCAGCCTTTGATCTCAGTCTCGAAACCCATGTTGTCGAGTTCGCCCCACGACTGATGCCGCGACAAATTGACGATGCCGGATCGAGAATTCTAGTTCGAAAAATTGAGGACCTTGGCGTTTCCATCCATCTCAACAAAGCGACCGAGGAAGTCCTCGGAAATGGCGCGGTCGAAGGATTGCGTTTCGAGGATGGGAGCGGACTCGACGTCGATATGATTATCGTCTCGGCTGGAATTCGCCCACGGGATGACCTCGCGCGTGATTGTGGCCTTGATGTCGGCGAACGCGGCGGTATCGTCGTCAACGATCATCTTCAAACATCGGATCACGCAATCTATGCCATCGGTGAAGTCGCGCTTCATAAGGGCATGGTGTACGGACTTGTCGCTCCCGGATACGAGATGGCAGAAGTTGTCGCAAAAAACCTCAGCGGCGGCGAAGCGTCGTTTACCAGCGCCGATTGCTCGACGAAATTAAAACTCATGGGCGTCGACGTCGCGAGTTTTGGAGACTATGAAGCGGGGCCAGAACGAGCCAAACCCCTCACGTGGGAAGACCCGTTTGCTGGGATCTATAAGAAACTGCTCTTTAGCCACGATGGGACCTCGCTGCTCGGTGGAATCTTAATTGGCGATGCGAGCGAGTACAGTGGCCTCTATCTATGCAGCAAAAGCGATGAACCATTGCCATGCAAACCGCATGAACTGATTCTGGGTAAGTCGGGTGGTGCCTCGGCACTCGGCGGAGTAGAGGCGATGTCGGATACGGCGCAAATTTGCTCCTGCAATAACGTCACCAAGGGCGCCATCCGCACAACCATTTCCGAACAACAACTCACTGCAGTTGGACAAGTAAAGGAGGCCACCAAAGCTGGAACCGGCTGCGGGGGGTGTATGCCCCTGGTCACCGACCTCTTTAACGCTGAAATGGCAGCGGCCGGGGTAAAGGTGATCAACCACCTCTGCGAACACTTCGCATATTCACGCACAGAGATGTTCGCCCTGATCAAGGCAAAGGAATTAGAAACCTTCGACGATGCGATCGCGCACTGTGGCACCGGTTACGGGTGTGAAGTCTGCAAACCAGCCATCGCCTCGATTCTCGCCGCCTTGTGGAACGACAATATCATGTTGCCCGAGCATCAAACCCTTCAGGACACCAACGACCGTTTTCTGGCCAACATGCAGCGGGGCGGGTTGTATTCAGTCATTCCCAGAGTGCCGGGAGGTGAGATCACGCCAGACAAATTGATTGTGTTAGGCGAAACCGCAAAACAATTCGGGCTTTACTCTAAAATTACCGGCGGACAGCGCATCGACCTCTTTGGCGCACAGGTGCAAGACCTCCCCGATATTTGGGAGAAGCTCGTTGATGCCGGCTTCGAAAGCGGCCATGCCTATGGAAAGGCGTTGCGCACTATTAAGAGTTGCGTGGGAACCACGTGGTGTCGCTACGGCGTACAAGATTCTGTCGCATTCGCGGTGCGCCTGGAAAACCGCTACAAGGGCGTGCGTGCACCTCACAAAATAAAAAGCGCGGTATCCGGCTGTATCCGCGAGTGCGCCGAAGCCCAAAGCAAAGACTTTGGATTGGTCGCAACGGAAAACGGCTACAACCTGTATGTGTGCGGCAACGGAGGAGCGAAGCCACGACACGCGGATCTCTTCGCCACAGACCTCGATGAGGGTACGGCGATCACCTATATCGATCGCTTCCTGATGTATTACAGCATGACCGCTGACAAACTTACTCGAACATCGGTCTGGCTTGAGAAACTTGAAGGGGGCATCCAGCACCTGAAGGAAGTCGTCATCGATAACAAGCTTGGCATCTGCGCTGAACTTGAAACACGCATGCAATTCCTGGTTGATTCGTATTCCTGCGAGTGGGCTGAGGCAGTCAAAAACCCCGAGCGACGAAAACAGTTTCGTCAGTTCGTCAATACCGACGAAACCGAACCGTGTATCGAAATTGTTTCAGAACGCGGTCAGCAGCGACCGGCCAATTGGCCAAGTGAAACGGTGTCGATTGAACAATTTAATATGCTGAGGAGTCGAACGGAGATCGAAACAGAGTCGGAGCCAGAACGCTCATGGGTCAAGGTAGGGACGGTGCATGATTTTCCGAGCAACGGCGGCGCAACCATTAAGTACGGCAAGGTACAAATCGCCGTCTTCAATTTCGCCAGCCGAGGTAAGTGGTACTCATGCCAGCAGATGTGTCCACATAAAAAAGCGTTTGTCTTATCCCGCGGGATCATCGGTGATATCGACGGCACCCCAAAAGTCGCCTGTCCAATGCATAAGAAAAACTTTTCGCTGGAATCTGGAGAATGTCTGAGCGGTGAAGAGTATGCCGTGCAGGTTTTTCCAGTTCGAGTAGAGGGAGAGGACGTCTACTTAAACCTCCCTGAAAGTGATGTCCTCAATCCCCTCCTCGCAACTGAAATCGGATGCACCCTGGCTACATCATGCACGGGGTGACGCCGCTTGAAAATTAGCGTACGTAATATAATGGAGGAATCACGATGACAATCATCACCGCAACGGAAGCCCGAAAAAAACTCTACACACTGCTTGACGATGTCGCTGATTCGCATGAGCCGATTCAAATTTCCGGCAAGCGCCACTCCGCTGTTCTCGTGTCCAAAGAGGACTGGCGTGCCATTCATGAAACGCTCTACCTCACCTCGATCCCCGGCATGCGTCAATCGATCGTCAAGGGATTAAAGACGCCTATTGATAAGTGCAACACGAAACTCGATTAGTGAGCTGGACACTTGTCTACACTAGTCAGGCCAACCGCGATGCGAAGGAACTCTCGCGGTCTGGGCTAAAGCCCCAAGCACAACAACTCCTGGAGATCCTGTCCAAAGATCCCTACCAAACTCCCCTGCCCTATGCAAAGCTCGTGGGTGACCTCACAGGAGCATGTTCCCGCCGAATCAACATTCAGCATCGTCTTGTCTACCAAGTGCTTGATGACATCAAGACCGTCAAGATCATCCGCATGTGGACACACTATGAATAAGCGTCAGTGCGGAAATACTCCAACCGTCTGATTGTTGGCCAACCCAGTATCCCTTGCCAGTTGCTCGAAGCCGCGATTGTTTAGAAAGAGTGATCCCGGCATGGTGGTGGGCGTCACCACCGAATAGAACAATGCCCTGCCGATGAGTTCTCCTACCAGCGCGGTCACAAAGAGAAATAGAATAACCCACGGCACAACAGTGCTCACAAGGTTCATCATCCACATCCCCACATTAGCACTTCCGAATGTGGCAGTCGCGACGACCGTCGCGAGGGTGACTGCACTGATGCTCATCGTCAGATATGAGAGGGCGTTTCTCATTCTCTGAAACCGGCCGAATTTTCCAAAGAGCCTATCTCGCGATGTGTCAGCTTCCCCTTGTACATGGAGTGTGGCTTGTGTCTGCGTCGTCAATGGGCCAAACGGTTGATTCCAGTTGTTGTTCTGTGGTGAAGACACGAGATTTTGCAGATGTACGCGCTGGGAAATTGACTGAATCACCTGCACCGTTAAGGCAACCGCAGTAAATGCGGCAAGTACTGCCACCGAGATCGGAGTCAGCAATCCGAGCACCGCCGCAACGAGGTACGGGCCTAGCATGAAGGCCGATGCGTAGAATGAAACCCAGGTGTGCGAGTGGTTCCAAAATGGCCTGGCTGGAATAATATAAATTTTCGACATGGTAAAGATGCTAGCGATTCCACACATCACCACAGTCGATCCCAACCCCCAATACACCCACGGACCTGAGACTCCTAGAAACGTCAACATTGTGAACAAGGTCAAGCTGCCGAAGAATAGTCCCATCGCGAGAATTTCACGACTCACCCAGGAATACCGTAGGTTGTTCAACGACCGATAACATCTCCACGGTTTTCCGAGGTGTGCAGTTGAAACCCCAAGGCCCACAGCCAGCAGCCCGGTGATACCAACAAGGATCGCCACGGTTGGAGCACGCAGACTACTCTCAAGACCAACGCCTGATGTCAGCAGCGGCAAGCTCCAAACTGAGAGGAACGCTCCAACCACAAACTGAGCGAGCAGGGTAAATGCCACCAGGGAGGTTTCGTGGGAGTGCAAGGACGACCAGGGTTCTTTTTCACGTGCATCGGGTGCCGCACTCGTTTTCCCAACCGAGTGGTAGGGAAGGGTATTCTCATTGGACTGATACTGAATCAACTCAGTATCAGCGCGATTCATGGTTGTGGGAAGCGAACGACTCTGCTCAAAACGCACGTTCGGTTTGCTGATATATGGATCTGGGAATCCGGCAATCTGGGTCAACACCTCTGGATTATCTCGTTCGTACTTCTCTATCTCACCAAATTCCAGCGCATGTCCCAAACAGGCGTCGACACAGGCTGGCTGTAGATTCTGTTCCAGCAGATCGACACACATATTGCACTTGCTTACCGAGCCTGTTGCAGGGTTGAAGGCGGGTGCCTCGTAGGGACATACCCAGGTGCAATACCGACAGCCGAAACAGATGTCGCTGTCCACGACGACGGCGCCGGTGTCCTGATACTTCACATAGGCACCGGTCGGACATCCCTTTAGACAGACGGGATCATCACAATGGTTGCAGGCCATTGAAATGTTGACCCTGGCATGGTCAGGATAGGTGCCACCTTCGAGATAGCCAACTTTTCTCCAGGCCACGTGCGACGGCAACCCATTCTTCTCACTACATGCCGCCTCACACGAGTGACACCCAATACAGTTATCGGCCTTGAAGATAAATCCAAGTTGTTGAGTCGCGGTAAATTCGTCGATCATAGGACCGAGAATTTCTCGATTTTCACGGCAGCCTGCTTATACGCCGGTTGTCGCGAGTAGGGGTCCAAGAGACCGAGGGTCATGAAATTTGAGCCTTTGGCGAAATGAAACGGAATAAAAATCATCCCTGGTGCCACACATTCCGTCACTTGAACGATGACGGTCATTTCTCCTCGTCTCGATATCACCCGCACCGAATCCAACGATGTCATCCCCAATTGATTGGCATCAATGGAATTCATTTCCACATATGGGATGGGCGAGAACTTATTCAGATTCCCAATCTGGCCAGTCTTTGTTCGCGTATGCCAGTGCTCAATGACCCTACCGGTATTCAGCCAGAACGGATATTCGTCATCCGGGCGTTCATTGATATCGTGAAACTCGAGCGCGATGAAGCGTGCTTTTCGATCGGCGGTATGAAAATGCCCATCGGCATAGAGCCGCGGACTCCCCTCTTCCGTCGGAGCGGGCCACTGAATCCCGCCTTCTCGTTCCAACGCGTCATAACTCAACCCGGAATAATCACAAGGCCGCCCTTTGCTGATCGTCTTAAGTTCTTCGAACATCACTTCAGATGTTGGAGACGGGAGAAGATGCCCGACCTCGAGTTTCTCAGCCATCGCGGAGAAAATCTCTAAATCGCTTTTGGCTTCGCCGGGAGGCTCGACCGCTTTTCTGACTAACCCCACGCGGCGCTCAGAATTGGTGAAGGTCCCAGTTTTTTCAGCCCACATCGCGGCAGGGAGAAACACGTTGGCATACTCCGCTGAATCCACATTTTCGAACACATCTTGGACGACGAGGAACTCAAGATTGCTCAAACTCTTCGCGATCCGATGTGTGTCTGGCATGGATGTCGCAGGATTGGTTGCGATGAGCCAGAGGCCTTTGACCTTTCCCGCCTCGATGTCCGGAAAGATGTCCGTCATTGTCTTGCCCAGTTTCGTGGGAAAAAACGATTCATCAACACCCCAATATTTGGCAATCTCCGCTCGATGTTCCTGGTTTTCAAGCTGTCGGTAGCCTGGCAATCCTGAGCATGACGAAAACTCCCGCGTTCCCATCGCGTTACATTGACCTGTAATCGAAAGCGATGTCCCCCCAGGTTTCCCAATATTTCCAGTGAGTAAAGCAAGATTGTTGATGGCGACGACTCCGTCCGACCCGTGCACCGACTGATTGATCCCCATCGTCCAAATGGACATCGCGGCATTCGCTCTTCCATAAATTCTGGCCACGTTTCGAATTGTGGATGCCGGAATCCCGGTAATCGGTTCCGCGTATTCCGGAGAGTACTGCGTCACCGTCTCCACAAACGCATCGAAACCGTTGGTGTAGTTTTCAATGTATTCCCGGTTAGCAAGTCGTTCTTCCAACACCACGTGAGCAAGCGCATTCAGCAACACCAAGTCTGTACCAGGATTGATCGCAAGGTGAATATCCGCGTTCTGTGCAAACACGGTCACACGCGGATCAATGACGACAACAGGAAAGCGACGTCGTTCAAGCGCGGTTTTGAGTCGGTAGTAGATCACCGGATGGCACTCGACAAGATTTGATCCAAACGCTAACAGACATTCGGTCGCATCAAAATCGTCGTAGCACCCCGGCGGGCCGTCGGATCCGAACGACCGTTTGTAGCCTGATACCGCACTGGCCATGCAGAGAGTCGTATTCCCATCGTAGTTATTCGTTCCAAGCCCGCCGCGCACGAGTTTTCCTAAGGCATAGAATTCTTCAGTGTAGATCTGGCCAGTGCTGACCACCGCAAGCGCGTCTCGACCATACGTGCCCATAATGCGACGAAATTCCGTAGCCGTTCGCGTGAGTGCAGCGTCCCAGGAAACTCGGCGATATGGCGTGATCGGGTCATCGCGCATTAACGGATGGGTTCCACGGTTTGGCGCATTAATCGCCTCAAATTCCCAGATACCTTTAAGGCAAAGTTTTCCTTGATTGACCGGGTGATCTTTCGTCCCGCGCACAGAAACCGCGCGACCATCCTTCACCCCCACTTCAATGCCGCAGCCGGTCGAGCAATACCCGCAGATGGTCTTCGCCCACCGGTCGGCAGGGTTCCGGCGGACCTTCACCTTGCGGGCTTGACGATCCGCATTACTTTTAAAGAGGGTTAACATCTCGGGTTAGTAGTTGCAGATTCCGTGCCAAACTCTTATTTTTAAATAGGACCATGAAACACCTGTATATAGGGCCTTTTTTTAGGTTCACGCTGTTAAACATGTTTAGTTCGAACACAACAATGGCCGACATTCTTGGCGCATCAGACAATTTTGGACGGAGATCGGATGTACCGGTGGCCACACGATCGTGCATGTCAGATCGCGTAGTGAGAATCAGGTTACGGTGAAGACTATGCGGAAGGGTCGAGAGGAAAAATTGCTACAGCGCCTTGAAAGTTATGCAGGACCATTTCTGAAACGCTGCCGAGCGCGAGTCGATGAAGACCACGCCCTCCATGGGAACCCATGAGAATAATGTCAGGTTGCATTTCTGACGCGAATTGGACAATGGCTCCCCCTGGAATACCCGTCACGATGGACGCGCTCGCAGAATACCCCAGGGACGATATCGACGATATCCGTGACGCGGCATCATCAACGAGTTTCTGTGCCGCGTCGCGCGCGCTTGTGGGTATCGTCACAACGGTAATCTGAGTACTTGGTCCAAAGGGCTTCTTTTCCAAAAAGGCATACGCGGCCGCGGCATCTTCTGGTCCCTTCAGGGGGAGCAAGACCCGTTTCACTTCTGTGATAGGCTTTTTAACCACCAGCGTCGGACAACACCCCTCAGAGAGAACGCCCTGCGAGATACTCCCAAAGACGAGTTTTTCCAACGAGCTGAGTCCCCGTGCACCAAGAACCATTTGCCATGGGCGACCTCGTCCTAGACATCATTGTGAAATTTCAGCTCGCCGCTGAAGTGGCAGAGATCCGAATCCAACACAATTGCCCACGCGACCTTCCCCTGGTGACGGGAGATATCGCGCTCATTGACCGTGTGCTTGACAACCTGATTGAAAATGCGATTCGGCACACACCCAAAGGAGGCACTGTCGCTGTCACGTTGCAGCGCGACGGGAATACCGTGTCCGCCACCGTCGGCGATAACGGATGCGGCATTCCAGAATCGGCTATGCCCCGCATCTTCGACCGATTATACCAAGTCGATCGTACCCGTACCACCAGCACCGGCCATGGAGGCCTTGGCCTGGCCATTGTGAAACGCATTCTCGATCTCCACCAACAATCTATCCAGGTCGAGAGTCAGCCCGACCGAGGTACGACGTTCTACTTCACGCTTCACGTTGCACCAGTGTAACTGACCAGCAACACGACCAAACTTGTGACATAATTATCACGGCCCTGTGATTTTCCTGTGATCTGTGCGGCGTATGCCTATGACTATTGAACGTCACCTGGGTATCTGACGGGCCTGACCTTAACCCATCACCACGTCGTACGATGGTGAGAACAGAAAGGAGTTTCACGATGCCCAGAATGATCACCAGCGCGTTGGCGAGTATCATATTCTTTGTCGGTACCCCAGCCCTTGCCCTCGCCCAAACCGCCGGAACCTATGCGGTCACGATTACCAATCTTACCCGCGGACAGTCCTTTACACCCATCCTGGTTGCAAGCCACTTGCAGAATTTCGCCATGTTCACCGCGGGACCGGTAGCCAGTGAAGCACTCTCTCTATTGGCCGAAGGCGGCGACACCGGCCCGATGACCACTGTCCTCCAAGACTCCGGTAGCATACTCGATATTGTCACTGCCGAAGGGCTCCTGAACCCGGGTAAGAGTGTGACCGTCATGGTTGCGGGTGATGACATTTATCCTCGAATCTCAGTCGCAGCCATGCTGATTCCAACCAACGATGCCTTCTTTGCCATACAGGGGATGAAACTCCCAAAAAACAATAAGACCAGGATCGGCACAGCGGTAGCATATGACGCTGGAAGCGAGCCTAATGATGAGAGTTGCACCTCGATCCCTGGCCCCATCTGTAACGGAGAGGGCCCATCACCCGCCGCCGGAGGCGAAGGGTTCATCCACGTTCATGCTGGGATCCACGGAATCGGTGATCTCGTCGCGGCCGACCGGGACTGGCGAAATCCGGTCGCACTGATTACGATAGTGTTAGTGTCTGAAAGCGGCAACGCATCCAACTAGAACGCTGAAGATAAGGAGAAGAGATCATGCCAATGATTCCACGCCGTCACGGATGGGAAATATCAGACGCCGAAGCGACACCAGAGTCCGTGTACCTCAATCGTCGTCAGGTCCTGACCCAGGCTGCGGCGGCTGGGATCAGCGGTGTGTTGGCATTTCAGCCATGGAACAGCACCGCATGGGCTGCTAAGAATCCCTTAGTGACCGGCAAACAAGCCAATCCTCCGGCTGCTGACAAGTACCCCGCCGGCAAGAACACCATGTATACCCTCGATCGGCCACTGACCGATGAACGGGTTGCGGCCATGTTTAACAATTTCTACGAATTCAGCACCGTGAGCAAAACGAACATCTGGAAACTCGTTGAAGACTGGCCAACGAATCCGTGGACGGTCGAAATTGGTGGTCTGGTACCAAAGCCAAAGACCTATGATATCGATGATCTCATACGGAAGATGACCTTGGAGGAACGGCTCTATCGTCACCGTTGCGTTGAAGCATGGGCCATGGCAGTTCCGTGGACGGGCTTTCGGCTGAAGGAACTCATTGAACTGGTCCAACCCCTATCCTCCGCGACGCATGTGAAATTCACCACCTTTATGGATCCCGGCCATGCGCCAAGTCAGAGAGGCATCTGGAGCTTGTTTTCATCAGGCATGTGGCCATACGTCGAAGGACTGACGATGGCGGAAGCGACCAATGAGATGACGCTGATGGCCACGGGAATCTACGGACGTCCTATTTTGAAACAACATGGTGCGCCACTGCGTTTGGTAGTACCGTGGAAATATGGATATAAAGGCGCAAAATCGATCGTGAAAATTGAATTTGTGAAGGAGCAGCCCAAAACATATTGGAACCAGGCCGTTCCCAGCGAATACGACTTCCTCGCCAATGTGAATCCGAAGATCCCGCACAGACGATGGTCGCAAGAGACCGAGTGGATGATTCCTGACCGGTCGGTCCGACGCCCAACGATGCTCTACAATGGCTATGGGGAATGGGTCGCGCATTTGTACAAGAAGGCGTGAAACAGGAGGAAGCCTGATCATGACACTTCGCCGACACCTCGTGGGATTCAGCATGTTGGTGAGTCTCGCGATGCTCTCCCCAGCCATGGCCGGACCGCTTCACGATGCCGCCAAATCTGGCGATCTCGATCAGGTTCGACAACTGACCGCTGCCCCACAGGGCTTCTTTGCAAAACTCAAACAGATCATCGGCAGTGATGGGGACGTGAATGCCAAAGATCAAGATGGCGCGACGCCCCTGCACAAAGCCGCATTAGGCGGGCATAAGGACGTGGTCGGGCTCCTGCTCATGTAGTTGGCCGTACGGTAAGGTCAAAGTTGTAAAGTCCAGTCTCAGGCTCAAACTCACTTCCAGGATCTTGACGCTCGACCATGACACGATATCGCTCGGCGCGAGGCACATTCTGAAAAATGAAATCTGATTCCAGATACCGGTCGCCAACAAAATACATCTGCGTCGTCAACTCGTGATGTGTGGACCCCACAACCTTAAAATGGACATGTGAAGGCCGGATCCACCCACGTCCGGCCGGATACTGTCCGGGAATGACCGTTTTGAAAAGATACTGACCCTCTTGATCAGTGACGGCGCGACCCCATGACTGAAAGTTCAAATCGAGAGGAACGGAATTCCGGCGTTCACGTGGGTGGTTATAACGCCCGCGTGCCGTTGCCTGCCATATCTCGACCGTGGTGCCTTGAACAGGCCGACAATGGCCATCTAATATCTGGCCACGAATATAGATAATCTGGCCTTCTGCCCTCCCCGGCTTTCCCGACACCACCGTCAAATCATTGTCTTCATCAAGCTGCCGATCAACTGGATAAAAGGGGCCTTCTGTTTGCTCCGGAGTCAGATCGCACGGAAATGAGTCGGCCCGCCTGACACAGGCAAGCCCAAACATCGATGACGCGAGTCCGATGGCCGAACTCGTCAATAGCTGTCGCCGAGAGATCAACATAGTCTCTCCCTCTCACGATGTGCTGTCATCTGGATCCACCACTGCCTATACAGTAGCCGACATCACGTTTCGATCACAAACGAATCACATGTTAATTACAGATGACAATACCATTGCAATGAGGAGTACAATCAGAAGCAAAGGAAAACGATATGCATATATTATCTCGCTATAGGGTAGCCGCCGTAATCCTCATAACACTGTCACTTATCATTACCACCACCCTTCAGGTCAACGCTCGAGTTGGCCATCCGGTGCCGGAGATTACGAATACGCAATGGCTCAATTCCAAACCTCTCCAACCAGCAGACCTCCGAGGCAAGGTTGTTCTGGTCAAGTTTTGGACCTTCGGCTGCTACAACTGCAAAGCCGTTGAGCCGTACGTCAAGAAGTGGCATGAAACCTATGCTGATAAGGGGCTAATCGTCATCGCTGTCCATTCCCCTGAATTTGACTATGAACGATCAGTCAAGAACGTCGAACAATATATTCGGGACAATCAGATTCGATACGCGGTGCCGATCGACAATGACTACGCAACCTGGAAGAAATTCCAAAATCGGTATTGGCCGACGCTCTACCTCATCGACAAGCAAGGCGTAATTCAGCATGTGAGAATTGGTGAGGGAGGGTATACAGAAACAGAACGTCGTATCAACGAGCTTCTCGCTGAACAGCCTTAGTACATTTTATCCTTGGCCAACCAAGCATGAAACGGTTTCGCCAAGCGAAGGCTTTCGTAGAGCGCAATACCCGCTGCGGTCGATAGATTGAGTGAACGTGTCTCGGCAGTGATCGGAATATAGAACGTCGCTTTGGCATATCGTTGGAGAATCTCATCTGGCAGCCCACGGGTTTCGGAACCAAAAATAAGAAAGAGCCGAGCGGGTCTCGGCATTGACCAGAACGGAGTCGTGCCACGTTTAGAGAAAATCACCACTTCTTCATCTTTCGGTGCTATGTCGCGCACAAAGGTGTCGAAGTCTTCCCAGATTTGCAATTTGACGTTCTCCCAGTAGTCTAATCCTGCGCGCTTCACCTCTCGACTCTCCAGCGAGAAACTCATCGGCTTGACCACATGCAAAAACGCCCCTGTAGCAAGACAGGTTCGCCCAATGTTGCCGGTGTTCCAATGAATTTCCGGACGAACGAGAACGACATGACGTTCACAGAATTCTCCAGCAATCTCACGATCTTCCTGCGACATGTTCCACATACCACAGGTTAAAGAGCGCTGAATTTGCGAAGAGTGTCGCTTCGTCGTTTCGAATGCAGCGGCTGATCACGCCAAGCCAGGAAAGCATATCTGCGACGGCTTTGAGCGTCGTCTGCTCTAGAGCCTCTGCCGCTATCTGCGGATTCACCGGCGCCGCGAGACGTACCAGATAGTGAAGCAGCCTATGTTCAATAGGGGTTTTCAGTTGCTGAACAACATTGAGAAAGAACGGTGCTAACATCTCACTCACCTCGGACCATACCGCTGCAACATCGGCATCAGCATTGAAATCGCGATCCTGTGCACAGAGGACGTTGAGAACATAGGGATGGGTGCCAGCCAGGGCAAGAATGGATTCAACCTGCTCATTTAGATGCGACGCGCAAACCAGTTGCCGCGCATCCTTGTCGAGCAGAACGGCTAACGGTATCCGACGCAGCTCAGATGCCCATCCATTAACAGACACCTCGTCATGCCAGCGTCGGCCACCAGCCATGACCACTCGCAATCCTGAACTGTGGCTTAAAAAATCTCGGATGGTGCCTTTTTTTTCACACAGCGCATCACAATTATCCAGCAGATAGATGCCAATTGGTGGATCGGGAACAACAGCCAACAACATCTCTTGGTCATCCGCGTTATCCAAATCAAGGTAGCGTGACGTCATCGCATCACGATCAAGACGCTGGTTCAAGTCCAAAAGAAATGAGCTTTTACCCAACTTGGGGCCACCAAACACCACCAACGATTCGTGGCGACCAAGACGCCACATGACGTTCCGCAACATTCCATCACGCCCAACCAGGGGTCGCGAGGTGCCCCTATTGTGTTGACTTACAAAGTCCACAACACCCCGACAATAGACACCGTCAGTTCAGAATGAGCTGTTAAGGCGAGTTGGGCTCGGCACACGGAAAGAAGGTCTGTCCACCAAAACTCCTCGGGCAAGCTCATCTTCGGTCGGCTGTAGTTGTCGTATAGACTCCGACACGATCTCGATACATTCTTCGATCGTCGCATCTTCGAACCGTCCACGACACATCATCAAGCCAGCACTTAACACCGTGGTTTCAAGTGAGGTTACAAAATTGAACTGGCTGACGCCCCCGAGCCCTTCGTAGATATTTCCCCAGTCGTGCAGTATCACTTGCTGGAACGGCAACCCAGGTGTCCGGCGTGGATCAAAATCAATATTCGCTTTCAGCGTGAGCAATCCAGGTCCAATCGTTTCGCCGTTTTCTTCAATCAATTCAAACTGATGTGGGCAAACTTCATAGACATTCGCCTGGGCCAGATTAAATGCATAAACCCGGTCAGAATACTGCTTGATTGTTTGAGGCACAAATTGGGGGGGGGTTGCGACGGCAAACAAAAAACGTTCTTCGGGTAGACCATCATGATAACGATATTTGAAGACAATTTTGGTTTTGAGTTTGTCAGGATCATCAGGCGAAGCCTTCTTGATCACCTCATTCACCCGAACGCCCCACTCCCCTTCCAGCCCGGCAAATGATGCCAGCGGTACGACCGTAAGAAAGAATAAAGCCACAATGAAACGCACGGAATGTTTCACGATGCTTTCCATTTCACCCTCTTGTTTTCTTCTGATTCCGCAACCAGAATCTCACCCATTTTGTTGAAGTGTTTGATCTCATATTGTACGATACTCACCTTTTCTATGGCACACTCAAAGCTGCGTGCGTTGTGGGCGGAGGATTTCGCCAAGTGTCAGCAGCACGTCTCGTCCTGACTTGGCTTCCAGCCCTTTAGAAAGGCTCGAGTCGGCATACTGCATATCGACCGGCTGGGATTGCCGACTTCGGGTTCTGTCCCACGCTCCAAGACAGGCTCGTGCGATAAGTTTGTTCAGCGGTGCCGGGTTGTAGAGGAGTTTTTTGATATTTTGTGGTGTCAGGTTCAACGGATTGTAGCCGTGTGACAGATAGCCTTCTTCTAACAATCGTTGTTCGAGTCCGGTGTTCGGCTGAATACCCAAGAAGAATAACATCGGATAGACCTGCTTTTCGCCAAGAATCTCGACGATCGTGTTGTAGCCAT
>DTRN01000108.1 GCA_012965905.1 Nitrospirales bacterium
AACCAGCCTTATATACATGGCATCCGTTACAATTAAATTTATCGATGAACAGGGATTTCCCACTTTCGACCAATGCAATTCGTTCGTCCTCTGCGATATCCCACGAGGGTGCCTGCCGCATGGGAGAAGCCGGACGCACTGTGCTCACAGTTGACGCGATCTCCACTGGTGGTGCGCTATTCTTATGCAAGGTACGCAGATAAGCGACCAGAGCCCAACGTTCAGCATCAGAAAGCGTGTGTTTGAACGTCGGCATAGCGGGAGGAACCAGCATAGGCAGCTTTGCTTCAGCCGCTTTGGCCTCTTCCTCGTCGTCCATCATCACCGCATCAAGATACGCCTCTTGGAGCGCTTCAAATTCGTCAGGATCCAACAAGCCTCTGCTCAATATTTCGTGGTAAATTGTTTCATTTGTCAGCGAGGCCATAAACCCCGTCTCGCCTGCTTCTGTCTCACTATCGGTCAGATCCCGTGGGCCCGGATCGACATTCCCAGCGTTGAACCCATCGCCAACTCCTGAGGCACCATGGCAATGGATGCAGTAGTTCGTGAAAAGTTCTTTCCCCTGCATCACATACTGATTCGGCTGGGATGAGGATGACGTAGTTGTGTCCGCTTCTTCAGTGGTTTTGGTACAACCGACGATGAGACTGAACAGCACCACGAGCACAACAACACATCCAGAAACAGTTTGGTGTCCCCTTCCCATGGCTATCCTCTCCATCACTTGAGTTCCGATAGTTCGATGCTAATTGGTTGACCGCTTGACTGCTGCAGATACGCGATGACAGCCAAAATCTCACTGTCGGCCAAGGCTGTCGGCGGCATTGGCGCCGCGTACGGCGCCGGAGGGGTCTTGGTGAAATCAAGATAGGCATAGGCGTCCGGTTTGACCAAACTCTCATGGAGAAATTCCCTCGTTAGCTTCGCTCCAACGCCCTCAAGGGTTGGCCCATTGTTGGAAGGTTCCTCTTGGAGTGAATGACACTGAGCACATTGCCCTTTTCCTTCGAACAATTGGCCCCCGACCTGCGCCAAATCTTCCAACGTCTTCACATCGCCAAGAGCAATCGTGCTTCCCGCCTCATCCTGTGACCAGACAAACGAAGCTGAACTGATGGCGAAAACAATAGCAAGTATTACCGGATAAGGGATTGACCTAGTGTACATGATCACCTCCAGCCTCTTGGGAGTGGGAAGATTCCTCCGGTGCAGGCTCATGACCAGCCTCATCATGTCCGACATCAGAAACCGACGTGGGCACGACCTTCGCGGGCATTGAACTTTCTTGAGCCGGCAATGTTTTCGTGGGCTTGTCCTTTGATCCCACTTTTTCTCCACCCTTCTCTGCATCCATCTCGACAAGAGTCTTCTCTGCCGCGGTGAGCAGAGCATCGACCTGACCAAGAGCTTGTTCTGGCTTTACCGAAGCGTGCTCCGGCTCATGCTCAAGGTGAGGCGTATACACTGGGGTAAGAAGCCAGAACGCCATGACGACCGTCACGCCAATGCCCGTGAACACCGTCAGGTAGAGGTTGGGATCCTTCGGAACCTTCACTTAGTGGATCTCAGTGATACTGTAGTCGTAAGTCAAATATGCCACCGCGAGAAGAATGATGGCCCAGGTCATGATACCAAACTTCCGTTTCCAGGGACGTCGTTCTGGATTTCGAAATATAAAGGGAATGGCGATCAGCCAAACCATGAACGCCACCGGAATTACAATCGACCCGACAATTTGTCCCCACTCACCAGAGAACGTCTCATAACGGAGCAACTGAAAGAGAAATAAGAAATACCATTCAGGGACGGGATTATAATCCCCAGGCTCAGGGGTCGCTTCGCCAAGAAGTTCAACCGGCTCGTAAAACGCGAGCGCACAGGTAATCAAGAATACAATGCCAATTGCAACGCTGTCCTTGTATACCTGGCGAGGAAAGAAATACTCGCTAGTTTTAGTCAACTCTTTATGGTCTCGCTTGTACGGGCCGGCAGGACCGGCCTTGCGAAAGAGATAGATATGGAGAGTGGCCAAACCCATGATGGATAGCGGAAGAATCATGACATGAAGAACAAAAAACCGATTGATCGTGTGTGCGCCAGTCGTTGGTCCACCACGAAGAAATTGCCCAATAAAGTCTCCGATCAATGGCGTCTTGTCAGCAATTTCTATACCAACGGTGGTTGCCCAAAATGAACGTTGATCCCATGGAAGCAGGTAGCCGGTAAAGCCCATCGCCACAACCAGCGTAAAAAGAATGGTTCCAACCACCCATACCAACTCACTGGGTTTTTTGTACGCGCCCCACAGAAACACCTGAGACATATGCATCACGACCATCACCACCATGACGGATGAGCCCCAGAAATGGAAACTCAGGATAAACCATCCGTATTCCACATTGTGGATGATGTATTGGGTACTCTCGTAGGCGTGATCGGCAGTCGGCGCGTAATAAAACATCAACAAGATGCCAGTTACTAACTGCATCATGAAAATGTATACCAGAATCGAGCCAAAGACGTAGGTGTACCTTGAGCCTCCAGGCATTGGCTCGTTGAGCATCTTATGGCCAAGTTCTGTGAGACCGGCACGCTCATCGAACCAGTCATATATCTGTTTTGCGACTCCGTTCATCAGATCACCCGCACTCGACCCACAAGACCTGCCTTGAATTCAATGTCAACCGTTTCGATGTCACCCCCCGGTGTCACGCGCGTCGGAAGCACGTCAAGCGGCCGCGGGGCCGGGCCGGTCAGCACCGTTCCCGCAATATCATAAATGCTCAAATGGCAAGGGCACAAAAACGCCATGGCGTATTTTTTTGTACTACGCCATTTATACCCACACCCCAAGTGTGGACACTTTCCCGAAAACACGACATAGGGAACGTTCCGTCGATTGACCCAATATACGTCACCGTTCTTATCGCGAAACTCGACGTCCTTCCCTTGATAGATAGCCTCGAGTGTTTCCGGTGACGCCTTCATAGCCCAATGGGATTTATCGAAGGTCCGCTCCAAATAGCCCTCTTTGAGCGTTTTCCTAAAACGATAACTTTTGGGGGTATCAACGTCTTGAAATTGGTCCGTCCTCGCCAATGTTACCCACGTATTGTCAAATGGCCCATACATCGGATGGATGAGAAACTTGAAGACGGGATAGGCGAGAGGAAGGGCCAACACCGCGTTAATTGCGATCGTAAACTTGGTAAAGAAACTGCGACGAGGAATATCCCTGTCTCCCTCAGGCACAGGAAGAAGCGCATGACCCGGATCAACGTCAAGACGCGCTTCAAGACCCGCAAGCTCCTGTTCATGAACCGTCGTGTAATCGTCCCGGCATAACGGTGGATACCCAGAAACCTCGACAGCCGAACATCGTAGACGCACACCTTCGGACACGTCCGCAATCTGATCAAGAGGAACGACGCGCTGCCCTCCATCTTCCGTCCGAACAACAATGTGGCTGAGAAACTTTGTCACGGGATCGACGATGACATTGGCCACCTCGCCAGCGTCCCGATCACTTCCGACCACCTTCATCTTGATCTTCGGTTGGTTCACCATATGGACTTATTCAGGAAATACCGGTTTCGGAGTCTTCACACTGGTGTCCTTAAGCGTCGCCAAATAGGTGACTAACACCTCAAGTTCACCATCTGTCATCAGTTCTTTATACTTTTTTGGCATCAGGCCCTTTTTATATTCTTTCTCAAAACCCTCGGCGTAAAACGCCATTGGGTTAAAGATCTTCTGTTTGATCAACTCCTTGGTGAGTATATTTCCAAGGTTATCCATGTGCGGCCCACGTTTCTTGGTCCCGCCCTTTCCGCCTAATTTATGGCAATTGTAGCACTCGTAGAGGTTATACACCTCTTTCCCCGCGGCAACATGATCATCCCCAAAGGACGCGAGGTCCAACGGACCAGAATCGACTGTCACCGGACCAACCGCTGCGACAGCCGTTCCTCCGATAACACTCAAACGATCCATGATCGATTCCGCTTGCTGGTTAAGCGCGTCAACTTGCTTCTGCAGTGCGAGCCGTTTTCCATACTCAGTTTTGGCGAGACGCGGCGCAAGAATCTTCTGTATTTTTCCCTTCTCAACGTTCGGATCGTATTGGGGAAGAACCGTCGCCCCGCCAACAAAGAATACGGATATTGCGAGATAGAAGACACCTATTCCTAGGACCGCAAAGCCCCCAGAAATCGGCTTCAAGGGCGGCGCATCGAGAAGAATAAAGACGGTAACGCCGAGCACAACGTACAGCACAAACATTACCTGAAAAACAAACGGGAAGTGCATGGCCCCCGAGACCCACCACACAACCAATGAAAGCAGGACCCCGAAAAATGTTTTCTTGACAATGTTAAACAAGAACATCCCGTGCAGACACTCCGCGCGCTATTTCGCCTGAGCTGCCAATTCCGGCATTCCGCTTTGGGCCGAAGCGGGGGCCGTCGCTTTTTCAGCTCCAGGTTTCAAACTAACCCATATGGCAAAACTTACCACCGCGTAGAAAACCAATGTAATGCCAATCCACAAATATCCTCCATACACCAGCGTCGGTGTAAACGACTCGACCGTAAAGTCAGGCAGTACGTTGTAGACGTGATAATACTTCCTCACCAGCGACCGTACAGTCCCCATCAAGCACATGGTGTAGATCGCGCTGAACGCCAGGAAAATCAGGACGAACTGAGAAACGAAGTCAATCTTTCCCCATTGAATTCTTCCTCGCCTGATGGCTCGGTTGTAAATCAGGAAGTTAATGATGGTCACCAGGACAATGAGCGCCACCGCAACATTCTTGGTGGGCATGAGCGCGAGATCCGACGTCGAATATGCGAACGCCCCGATGATGAACCCGACATCGGGAAGCTCCGTCTCATGTGTGGCCAAGGCTTGTGTCGCCACAAATGCATGTGGGGTCATCCAAATCGCATTCCCAAAGATCACCATGAGAAAGCCCAACTTTATGATGATCGTTGGCGATACCGTCCATTTGCGGAAGGGAGGAATCCGCGCAATGACTGGCGGAAGCACGAGCGTCGCAATCAGCAAGCCAAAGAATGTAGGCCAACCGATCACCGCCTCGTACAAAGGAGCCAATTGCAGTGCGGGGAGCATGACGATGGGAAACAGAATCATCATCAACGGCATCCCAATGGTACCGCGGGCATCCTCCAACCCTTCAATACGCTTCATGCTGAGCCAGATATAATAGTTACTCGCCAGAAAGATGAGCCCAACCAATGCTCCTTGCAGTTCGAAAAACATCGAGAGCTGATCGGCCATCATATACGGGCCAATTGAGGCATCATATTCGAAAAACTCGAAGGCCAGAAGATAGCCGGCAAAGGGCAACAGCAGCAGCGCTCCCACACCAATCAGGTTCCCAATGAACCCCATCCAATCATAGTAGGCCCGGTCCTCCTCAGACTTCGCAGCCATATACATATAGGCCGCAATAAGTCCGGCGATAAATCCTCCGAAGACCACGTTGCCGATAAAGCGATGGATATTCAAGGGGATCCAACTGAAGTTGTAAACCAACTCCCAGACCGATGCCTGTTCGAAGACAAAGGTTTTCAGATCCATGTCCACGTCGCCAGCAGCCCGCGCGGGCGTGTTCATAAAGGATGTCGGACCGTTGATGACGACTAACGTGGTCGTTCCGATGATATTCAGCAAAACTCCGAGGGCAACATGCCTCGCCTTTTTGGGGCCTTGCCAGTCATCCCAGGTATACCAGTACAGATAGAGGACAATCGTTTCCGCAATAAACAGTCCGGGATAAATAAACGCAAAGATGGGTGAGAATCGAGAGACGAACCAGCTCGTGAACTGCGGATATGCGACCAGCAACACGAAAATAAACAATGCCCCGGTCAAGGCGGTCATGCTATACAAGATCGCGGTGACCTTGGTGACTTCCTTGGCCAACCGCTCATACCGCAGATCTTTGCCGCGCATTCCGATCCATTCGCAGATCACCACGAAAATAGGCGCGCCCAAAATAAACGCCGCAAACAGTATGTGCAACTGGGCGGCAACCCATGTCCAGGTGCGATTGCCACCGTACAGGTGGACTGGTTGAGGATCAGGAACTTGCGCGTATGCTGCGGCTGCGCTGAGAAACAGAAGTCCTGTCAGGCTCGCTATCGCCCGAACCCGAGTCATGCCTAGCTTTCGCTCTGCACTGGGGCGTCTTCTGAGGCTGGGGCATCCCCTTCGACGGGATCACTGACAGGCACTGCACCCTCCTCAGCAGGAATAGCCTCGCTGTCAGCAGGAGCCGCTTCGGTCTCCGCAACGGGCTTCCCAAGTTCGTCGAGCGGAACCCATGCTGCCCTTGCGACATCCCAGCCCTTGTCCTTTAATCCGGAAAACGTGCGTTCATAGGAAATGATCTTCCAGGTGTCCTCTTCGCTTTTCAGCTTCTTTTTCCAGGCAGGCATCTTGGTGCCCTTCACACCCTCGGAGATGCGCCAAAACCATTGGCTGTCAGAGAACAGCTGCATTCGCTCCGTTTGCCTGAAATCTCTCGCGCCTTTTTTTACCGGTTTGCCATTCTTGCCATGACATGCGGCACAGTTGACATCGATATTTTCCGCGCCGATGAATAGCTGTCGACCCTGTTCAATAATATCCGGATCACTCCACCACCCCTCAGGCATATGCTTGTCAGCATAAGCCGGCGGTGGCGGCGGTGGTGCCTTGAGTGTTGCCGTGGAGACCGATTCTCCTTCACCTCCACCCTCGCCACCTGTTTTCTCACACCCCTCGAAGGCAATCATTGCCAGGGTGCCTATAAACACGAGAGCGTAGAGAGACCACTGTTTGTTACCGCCATCTTTCATCAATTGCATCACGATACCCACCTCTCTATTAATAAGGACTGGCGCAATACGCCACATTCATTAGGCAGACCGAGCTTTCCGTCGACGCACCCATTTTCGCGTAAACACTCCGAATGAAACGCCAACGGCGAGTGCAACAATTCCCCACGTCAGATACACACTAGTATCGGATCCAACGCTCGTATTCTGAACGACAGGAATAGTATGCACAATATTTACCATACCCGTCCGCGCAGTTGTCTTATCTGCTGGATCAAACTCGGCGGTAATGTGCTCGGTTGCCCCAAACGCGGTGACCGTAATAGACGTACCAGCGTCCTCACTATGCAAATGGAGGAGTGCAGAGTAGAAGCCAGCTTGGTCGGAAAACGCCGTGACTCCAGTATCGAGAACCTCCGCTCGAACGAACACCTTGGCGTTCGGTATCCCAATTCCGTCTGAATCTGTTATATGTCCTTCTACAATAAACCGATGATCATTTTCATGAGTTGAGAACACCTCTGGTGAAGGGACAATGACAACCCAAACACCCAGGGTCAACCCAACAATATATACCAGATGGTGAGTACGCACGAACTTCTTCATAATAAACGTCCATCTTGCATAACGTGCCTTCACTTGTCAATAATCACAAGCACATATTAGCCTCTTGGAACCTGCCTAAACTGAAGTTGGTTCCGACGCGTAGAAAAGGTAATGAAGTAACCAGGATGATCCAGGGAGGACAAACGATGCTCGCAATATTTCCACGAGTGTGCGCTATACTTTTCTGTGTGACGCTGTTCTCGGATGCCGCATATGCCTTACATGAAATCGACCATCGGTTCACGATTTCAGGATACGTGCGGGATGGTGCGGGAGAGGCCCAGAGCGGAACACCCGTCGTGGTGAAGGACGCCGCCGGCGGCACTCTCGGAAAGGCAACATCAGGACCCTCCGGGTTCTATAGCATACGCCTGCATCTTCATAGTGAGGATGTGGGAAGGAAACTCGAGGTCTCAACGGGAACACGGACCCAAGAATTTCAGGTGAAGTTCGACCCGGATAATGTGAAAGATGAACGCACGGTCGAAGTGCATTTCGGAGCCGAGGGCGTGGCAACCCCAGTGTGGGAATCACCCACGGTTCTGACCGTATCTGCGATGGCCATCACCGGGGGTGGGATCTATCTCTATACAACACAGCGACGAAAACGATTGAACCGCGCGAAGCAAGGAGGAAAATCACGAAAAAAGCGAAAGAAATAGGTGAGCGGCGAACCGTCACCTTCGAGTGGTGAGATTGAACGACTTCAGAACGTTTCAGTGATCACGAGCTGTCATATAGTCTGCAGCGATACACAACGCCTGCTTTGCAGTGGACTCACCGAACCCACCCAGTGCCGATTTCGCTTTATCAACATACTCGCAGGCGATTGCCATTGAGTATTCGACAGACCCATACTCGTTCATCAGCACAACGATCCGCTCGATATCGCCTTGTCCCAGATACGATTGTTCGAGCAGCGCCTGAACCTCGCCTCGACGTGTTGCATCGATATGGTGCAAGAGATGCAGGAGAGGGAGCGTAATCTTCCCTTGGCGCAAATCGGTTCCAAGTGTCTTGCCCAACCGATCGCCATGGCCAACGTAGTCAAGCATATCGTCGGCAATCTGATAGGCCGTACCCAACCGAAGACCAAAATGAAAAAGCGCCTCCTGATCCGATGCATCGGCATCTCCAAGTATGGCCCCCATCTGACACGCCGCCGCGATCAACGCGCCTGTTTTCCGTTCAATCATTTGGACATATTCGGTTTGTGACAACACTCTTTGATAGCGATTGAGCGAGATTTGCATGACCTCGCCCTCTGTCATGCGCCGGACAGACTCCGCGATGACAGAATTCAGTTCATGAATGCGAAAATCAACGATCGACCGCACGGCCTTTGCATAGAGGTAATCGCCGACGAGAATACTGGCTTGATTGCCCCAGAGTCGATGGGCCGCTTCCTTCCCGCGCCGAAACTCGGCATCATCGACCACATCATCATGCAGCAACGTCGCGGTATGGATGTATTCGACAAAACTGGCGAGGGCATGCATTTCATGGCCTTGACAGCCACACAGGCGAGCGGACAAGACTAACAGGAGCGGCCGAATCCGCTTGCCACCCCCTTGAAGAATGAATGTTGATATCTCTTTAACGAGGGGCACATCGGAGCCGATATTGGTGAGAATTTGTTCCTCGACGGTAGTGAGATCCCGGTGGTAACAATCCCACACATCGGCCATAGTCTGGAGACTACTAACGTGTGAATCGTGTGCCATTTTCGAATCGTATGCGGCGCTCTATTGATTTGTCAAGATAACTGCATAGCGTTGATGTCGGGGCATCATAACGGCCACATGACCACGACAGCAGCGGTTGACTTTTCGCCTGCGCTTGGTTTAGATTGCGTCGACCTTGTGCGGTGGTAGCACTTGAGGCCAGCCAAGCTCTTATGGCAACGAACTCGTCGAAGACATCAACCCCTTACCTGAACACTGCGCAAGTCGAGCGCGCGTATTCCCGATACGCACACCTCTACGACGTCACCTTCGGAAAACTCTTTAATGAACCGCGTCGGATCGGGGTGGAATGTCTCGATGTGCAGAGCGGCGAACGCATTCTCGAAGTCGGAGTGGGAACGGGAATTTCACTTTCACACTACCGAAATGATTGCTCGATTACAGCGATTGATGTCAGCGACGAAATGCTGGAGCATAGTCAACTGCAAATCAAGAGACATGGCCTCAACCATGTGACCATCGCAAATATGGACGCAGCCAACATGCAGTTCTCGGACAATAGCTTTGACGCGGTTATGGCCGCGTACGTCATTACGGCAGTGCCGGATCACAAAACCGTCATCCAAGAAATGGTTCGGGTGTGTCGGCCAGGCGGCCGAATCGTGTTCATCAACCACTTCAGTAACGGGAATCAGCTCATTGGTTCAATGGAAAAGCTCGTCTCTCCCTTGTGCCGACACCTGGGGTTTCGTACTGACCTTGGCCTTCAGGCGGTGTTGGATGGCACCACCCTGCAGGTCATTCGGAAACGAAGCGTGACTCCACTCGGGCTGGGGAATCTCGTCGAATGCATCAATCTAAAGACGGCTTAGGACGCAAGAAACCTTGCCAAGAAGCATCCTTCACACAGCCACTCGCATTGCCCCCTGGAGGCTGTGCGAGGAATGTGTTTCCACATTTGGCGGGAAATTAACTGCCGAGAGACGTGCCGGCGGGGCCGCCGGCACGGGATGCACGCCTTTTTTGCATCACCTTTAAGCGCACAGTTGCTCGTTTAAGGGAAGCTTCCGCCTGAGCAATATCAATCTCCTCCCCTATTTGGGTCGTCAGAGCTTCTGCTCTATCCCGAGCTTCCTTCGCTCTGGCTTCATCAATATTTTCCGCACGCTCAGCAGTATTGGCGAGGATTGTGATCTGCCCAGGAAGAATTTCAATAAAGCCCCCGCTAATAAAGAAAGAATATTCTTCTTCTGCCTTGGTCACCCGGACTTCGCCAACCTCCAAGGTGGAGAGCAGGGGAGCATGTTTGGGAAAAATTCCAAGTTCGCCCATAGACCCTGGGACAACCACAAAGTTTGCCTCATCGGAAAGAATGAGCTTTTCAGCGGTCACGATGTCGAGTTTAATTGTAGACATGGCACCAATACTGCGTTAGGAAGCTTGTATTTCTTTGGCTTTCTCCAGCGCATCGTCTAACGTTCCAACCATATAAAATGCCTGTTCCGGAACATCGTCGCATTCCCCATCAATAATCGCTTTGAAGCCCTTGACTGTATCCGAGAGCGAAACATACTTTCCGGGAGATCCGGTAAAGACTTCTGCCACAAAGAAGGGCTGAGAAAGGAAACGCTGAATCTTTCTGGCTCGAGACACGGTCAACTTATCTTCTTCACTCAGTTCATCCATCCCAAGAATGGCGATGATGTCTTGGAGATCTTTATACCGCTGAAGAATTTTCTGCACAGCACGGGCAACATCATAATGTTCATCCCCAAGAATTCGTGGGTCGAGAATTCGAGATGTCGAATCCAAAGGATCGACTGCCGGATAGATTCCCAGCTCGGCAATCTGCCGGGAAAGAACCACGGTGGCATCCAAATGGGCAAAGGTCGTAGCCGGAGCAGGATCTGTAAGGTCATCAGCGGGAACGTAGACAGCCTGTACGGAGGTGATGGAACCTTTCTTGGTGGACGTAATCCGTTCCTGAAGCTCTCCCATTTCAACGGCCAAGGTGGGCTGGTATCCCACCGCGGAAGGCATCCTGCCAAGCAGGGCGGACACCTCTGCGCCTGACATGGTAAATCGAAAGATGTTGTCTAAAAAGAAGAGCACGTCTTTGCCCTCTTCATCCCTAAAATATTCGGCCATGGTGAGTCCGGTCAACGCCACCCGGAGACGCACCCCAGGAGGTTCGTTCATCTGCCCATACACCAACGTCGTTTTGTCAAGCACGCCGGATTCAGACATTTCCAGGTACAGGTCGTTACCCTCACGTGTGCGCTCTCCTACGCCGGCAAACACGGAAAACCCGCCATGTTCGCTGGCAATATTTCGGATCAATTCCATAATCAAAACGGTCTTTCCAACACCCGCGCCTCCAAACAGCCCAGTTTTCCCCCCTTTTGCAAATGGCGCAATGAGGTCAACGACTTTAAGCCCGGTTTCGAAGACCTGTGTGGCTCCTTCCAGCTGATCGAAGGGTGGAGCAGGCCGATGAATCGAATAGACTTTATCGCCTCCCACATCGCCTTTCCCATCAACAGGCTTGCCCAGAACATCCAGCATCCTTCCCAGAGTCTCTTTTCCGACCTTAACCCGGATCGGCGCTCCCGTATCTCTTGC
>DTRN01000109.1 GCA_012965905.1 Nitrospirales bacterium
GATGACTGGAAAATGCGTGCTGCGGTGTGATGCCTCGGTCCAGGCACACAGTGTTCGCAGCGATGAAACCCGCGAGCCACGTAGTCCTACATCTCCCGCGATCATGCTAGTGGTTCCTGCTCGGAGCACGCTGAGCAGGGGAGGGAATTGGAAAGGAGACTGCCGGTGTAAGGTGGTGAGTACCGCTTGTATCGTTCCATCGCCGCCATTAATGGCCACAAGGTTGATTTCTCGTTTAGCAAATTCTGAAAGCGCTGCGGAAATTTCTGCTGGTGTGCGGGCCTCTCGATGCGGTATCTGCGGGAATTCTTTCTGGATTTTATAGATAGCATCAAGGCCGTTCCGATTCCCACCGCTTAGTGGATTATTGAGGACTCCGAGGCGCATTGAGGGGTTCACCGGCACTGGACGTGAAACCGTTGATGAATAGGCGGTGGTGGAGCGGCCGGGCTCGTTAAGGACGGCCTCCTGCAACAGGGGACTCATTTTGGCCAATGGCTTACGTGGACGTTGCCTGAGTTGTGGGTTGTGTGGCAAATAATCTGGTGGCAAGTGATTGGTCTGTCGAGACGTCATCAAGCCTAGCAAACCAGGCATGAAGTGTTCCTGATGTGAGACGCGTGTAGATCGCGAGAGCGAAACGTCCCAGAAGTATTAGGGTCGAGACGATCGTCAATAACGCGACGGCAATAAGGCCAATATCGGGGCGACCCATGAGGGTCGCACTCGTGAGAAGGATGAGGTTAGGATTTCGTCGTGCGGTGACGAGGCGGTGATACGAATCAAACGGACGCCAGCAGAAGATTCCAAATGATCCCAGCCATAATTCAAATGTGCCTTCGATCAGACGTCCGACGACGTATCCGCCAATGATCAACCATAACACCGTTTCCAGCGAAAGCCATGAAGCTTCCGGGATAAACGCACCGATTCCAAGTCCCCATGCGAGATACCACAACGGGGGATGAATCACATCGAGGCCATGATCAAGTATATGGCCTATGCGACTTGATGTGACGGTCACGCGCGCAATTTTTCCATCGACGGTGTCGAGGAAGGTCATGAGCCATCCAGTCATGAGGCCCCAGCCATAATGCCCTATGAGAAACAACCATCCAGTGATCATCACCAAGACAAGACTTGCGATGGTGACATGATTCGCGCGTATGCCATTCTGGATGCACATGCGGGTTGCCCATTGAGCAGGGCGAGGCCACACCCATTTGGTGACGAGATCCGTGACGCCCTTGTATGCTCCAGAAAAGAGTTTCTGCTCCAGTGCCCTCTGACGTTCCAACGTAATGGGGAGTACAAAGGGAGGGTCGGACTTTTTGAGTTGGGCGTGATATGCCGATGTTAACGTCTCGGCTGTCCGCGTATGGATGTGTGGCAGCATATCGGGGCGCAGGGAGCCGCTTAATACATTGCAAGCATCGCCTTTCAGACGTGATGGAACATGTGCTGCAACGATGGACGATTGTGTGTCACAACAGACCTCAAGCATCATATTCGGAGTGTGAAGGAGAGAACTAAGGACGCGCGAATCGAACATGTAATCGCCGCGGATGAGAAGAACCGAGCTATTTGTTGGAACGATCGCGAGGTCATCAACCACCGTTGCGTTTCCATCCTTTTGGAGCATGCGGCGCAATCGCTCGCGGGAGGAGAGTCCCCAGAGTGACACCGTCGAATTGCTGACAATATGCACGAAGGTCGTCATGGTTTAACTCACAGAATCACCGACTGAGGACTTAGTGGTGCTATCTTGATACTCCTAGCCAAAAACGGGGAAAACCGGCATATTGTATAACACACACTACTATCGGTAAAGGTTGATGGACAATACGCGTGCGATGACAGAGACATTCACCATAGCCCAACTTTCCGACCCCCATCTGTCGTCGCTCGACAGTGTTAGGGCGCGGGATCTGCTCAGTAAGCGGGTGTTGGGGTATCTCTCGTGGCGCTTTAACCGCCGTGCCAAATACCTGCCGGAAATTCTTGCCGAGCTTGTACGCGACTTACAATTGCAGCAACCTGATCACACCGTGGTAACTGGCGATTTGACACAGATTGGATTGCCGCATGAGTTTCAGGAGGCAAAGCACTGGCTCGATGCCCTCGGGGCACCGTCTGAGGTCACTGTCATCCCGGGAAACCATGACGCGTACGTTGTAACAGACTGGGACGATACGCTTGCATTGTGGGCGTCATATATACAGTCAGACATCGCGGGCGAATCTGGCGAACGCGAGGCATGCTTTCCAAGCGTACGTATTCGCGGCTCAGTTGCACTTATTGGTCTTTCGACTGCGAGACCATCCGCACCATTTCTTGCCATAGGGAGCATTGGGCACTCCCAACTTCAGGCTCTCGAACGGATCCTCGGTGAAACGGGCGAACGCAGTTTGTTTCGTGTCATCTTGCTCCATCATCCACCGATTCCAGGTACGGTGCCATGGCGGATGCGACTCACTGATCATGCAGCGTTTCGTTCAGTCATAGGACGTTGCGGTGCAGAGTTAGTGTTGCACGGACATGGACACCGTTCATCAATACGGGCAATGGTCATCCAGGGGCGGACCGTTCCAACCATCGGTGTGCCTGCCGCCTCAGCGACAAGCCACGACCCAGATCGAAGAGCGCAATACCATCTGTATCGACTCATACGCCAGGCATCGACGTGGAATGTGCAGCTCTCGGTACGAGGCTATTCCCACGCAGAACGACGGTTCGTGGAGTTGGGGTCTCCTGTAGAAATTTAGATTTCGCGCAAGAGCGCCACTGCAATGGCCAGAACGGCTGCAATAGGCAGCATGGTGGTTATCGCGGGATGTAGCTCGAAGAGCAATCCGATATTCCCTGCGATCTGGTTGCTCAGGTGGAACGCGATGCCCAACATTGCTCCGACCATCATTCTCCAGCCGGCGCTGACAGCGCGTAGCGGCCCGAAAACAAACGGAATTGCCATCACGATCATCGCACCGGTGGCTGCGGGCATGCTGGCTTTTTTCCAGAGCGCGAGGTCGTGTCGGTCTGCGTTCTGGCCGTGCTCCTTGAGGTAGTGCGCGTATTGATACAGGTCGAGTGGTGACAGGCTTTCCGGTGGAAGGACGAGGAGGCTGATCTGTTCCGGAGTCAGGAGGTTGTCTTGTATTGTGGTCGGGTAGCGTTGGATCGTGATGTCGTCTTGGTTAATGCTGGTTTGGGTGATATCCATGAGTACCCATTCGTTATCCCGTTGAATTTTCGCTTCTCGAGCCTGTGTAAATGTTTGCAAATGTCCGCGCTCATCTAACTCGTATATATCGATATCAGCAGGGACTCCGCCGTGTTTGATACGCCCGATATTGATAAAACTTCTCCCGTTTCGGAACCAAAACCCTTGCTCGGTTCGTAGTGAATCGATTCCTGATGTCAGGACAGAGTGACGGGATTGAGCAAGCTGTTCTAGGGGAGGTGCGATGCCAAATTCAAGTATAAGTACGGCAAGGATAAACAGGGACCCGGTTTTCAATACAGAGAGTGAAATGCGCGTGGCTGACATGCCGCAAGCTTGCATTGCCAAGAGTTCGGCACCATTGGCGAGTCGCCCGAGTGCGATGAGGCTACCCAACAAGGCCGTGATGGGCGCAAGGTCAATGATTCGTCGCGGGAGAGTCAGTAGAATGGCCAGACATGCGTCGCCCAATTGGTATTGGCCGACGCCAACATCGTCGAGTGCTTCCACGAAGGCAAGGAAGCTGAATATCGAGAGCAAGATGAGGAGAACAAGGACGAATCCGTTCCCGAGGTGTATTCCGATATAACGATCAAGGGTTTTCATCGGAGCTGAGCTTCCCGAGGCGATAATGAAAACCAAAGGACGACTGTGCAACCCAGCAAAGCATGTGCCCACCAGATGCCAGGGAGGGGACCGACGACCCCCTGTTCGACCCAATTTCTGGCGATCGCAACCAGGTTGTAGTAGACCGCATAGATGATGACCGCGGTCAGCAACTTCGCGTATTTCCCTTGTCGAGGCGAGGCGCGACTTAATGGGATGCCGAGAAGGCCCAGGAGCACGGTCGAAAGGGCCGTTGAGAGGCGCCATTGAAATTCGGCGATGTCGTACGAGTCTGTCGAGGCGGCGAGGTGCTGGGTTGGCGCAGCTTTGCGTTTGTACCCTGGCCTATGCTCTTTGTCCTTGAGCTGTATGGTCATGCCGCCAAAGCGAATTATGTAATCGCGTGATCCGTCGCGTGAGAGTGTGTATCTGTGTCCATCGGCAAAAACGATTGTTTTTTGCCCAGTGATCTGGTCGGTCTTTTGATAGGCGCGCTGGGCCACAATGGCTTGTACGACGTTGTCGCGTTCGGTTAGGGTAAAGACGCCATTGTTCGACGTTTCGGAGTAATCACGATCGTCAACAAAAACGACCCGGTCCCCATGGTTCTTTTCATAGAAATGGCCGGACCGTATTTGGGAGAAGTCAAGGTCGTTTTCCGCTTGGGCGGTGATACGATAACTCTTCTCGTAGGCCCATGGGCGAACAAATAGTGACAGCGTTCCCACCAGCACGGCGAGCAGGAGCGAAAACACAAATACGCTACGCAGCACGGTCTTGGGGCTGACTCCACAGGCGAAGAGTGCCGTCATTTCTGAATCGGTGTATAGCCGTCCCAACCCGATCACGACGGAAAGATAGAGCGTAATGGGAAGGAGGACTTCCAGGGCAATGGTGGCTTTCAGGAAAAGCAATGAGATGACGGTGTTCGCTGGAAGGATGCCATCAACGACATCGGCAAGATATCGGTCGGATTTATAGCTCACAAAGATCACGATCAAGATAGAGCAGACCGCAATCAGGGGTTTGAGGATTTCGCGCGTGAGATAGCGGTGGATAATCACGAGAAATTCTATGCAAAATCTGGTAGGTTATGAACAGCAGCTCATGAATAGCATGTCAGTTCTTATCTCGCAACCAGGAAACGAAGAGGAATTTCGCAGATGAAGGCCATATTATTGAGTGCGGGACAAGGTAGGCGCTTGCTTCCGTTGACTGAGACAATCCCAAAATGCCTGCTTGAACTGCATGGGCAATCGCTGATTGAGTGGCAAATGCATGAACTTGCCAAATGTGGGATCGATGACGTCACAGTCGTGGTCGGGTTTGGTGCAGAACATGTCGAAGAACTTTTAAAAACTCAGTCGATCATTCCTCATATTCGAACGGTATATAATCCGTTTTTCGGCATTGCGGACAATTTGGTGACCTGTTGGGTTGCACGACCCGAAATGGACGAAGACTTTCTTCTCCTCAACGGCGATACAGTTTTTGAGGCCCAGGTATTGGATCGTGCGCTGAATGCGCCGATTCGGCCGGTCACGATGGTCATGGATCGGAAGTCCACCTATGATGCCGACGATATGAAGCTGATATTGAATGGGGAGAGTTTGGTGAAGGTCGGGAAGGATATTCCCCCAGAACTGGCTGATGGAGAATCGATTGGGATGCTACTGTTTCGTGGAGATGCCCCGGCGCTGTTCCAGCAGGCACTTGAGCGTGCGATACGGACACCGCAGGCACTCAAACAGTGGTATTTGTCGGTGATCGATGATATGGCGCAATCTGGGTTCGTTTGGACGCATTCTATTCAGGGACTTCAGTGGGCAGAGATTGATTGTGCCGAGGATCTCGATCAGGCTGAAACGATCGTGCAATGTTTTGAACCAGTACCCAATCGCTGACGGTGTCTACGTCAAGCGCCGCTTCCGGAAATGGAAGTTCTATGGCATGGATCGTCAGTCCGATTTGGTGTGATAAGCGTGCGAGTGCACCTGCCAGTGACAGCTTTCCAAACAGATACTGCACGACCGTCCTCCAGCCCAATATTCCAATGAGGCGTAGCGGGTTTTTTCGATGGCGCTCCACCCGACGCCAAAACTTTGCGACCTCGCGTCCTTGCGGTGTGAGAAACGCGAATAGGTTACAGCTGCAATAGGCGCCATCTTGTAGTCGAATGGCGGTCCGTCTCGTATTGGGAAACGCCGTTTGAACGATGTCGTGACGCGCGACACCTACCACGATGTCACCACCTGCCTTCAGTGATCCACGACAAAATGTGTCGATCAATGCGGGGTGAAGAAGGGCATGGTCGGCGGTTGTGAGAAGAATGAGGTTCTCATGATCGACGGATGCCATGGCATGATATGCGCTTAAACTCGGCGTTGCCCGCGGCTGAATCCACCGAATCTGCTTGGACGTTACGCGATCGGCAAGTGTTTTCTCGTGATTGATTGAGTCCCATTCTGGACCGCACAGAATGCTCAATTCGATAGATTGGGCAGCGTCAAGCGCGTCGAGCACGCGGATCACCATTGGCGTATCACCAATAGGCGTAAGGGCTTTGCATGGTACGTTGGCAGATGCTGCAACGGGATCATGTGGACCGCGGTCGGCTGCGAGTACGACGGCAGTAAATCTGCGTAACATACCTTAAAGGTCTTTCTGGTAGATGCGGTATTGTTTGTATGGGGTTCCCCCTAATGATTGAAGGATATTCCGCATTCCATGGTTATCTTCGAGAATCCAAGACAGTTCGACTTCTTGAATGCCACGTTTGAGTCCGGGATCACGGACGGCGTCAATCACCATAAAGGCGAGCGCAGTTCCAAGGAGGCTGCGTTGGTAGCGTTTACGTACTCCCATGAGTGGAATTCGCGCGGTTTTGGGATATGTTGCTTTGAGGCGCCACAACAGCTTAATCCAACCGAACGGAAAGAGTCGACCGTTCAGATCGCGAATGGCCTCGTTGACGTTGGGGAAGACGACAATCATTGCCGCGGGAACACCATCGACCTCAGCAATTTGAACCAAATCATCCGCCACAAGGTACTTCAGACTCTGGGCAAGGTGGGAAAATTCCGCTTCAGTAAATGGAATGTATCCCCAGTTATCTGACCACGCGTCATTGAAGATGTCCTTCAGGATGGAGATGTCGCGCGCGAAATTTTCTCGCTGTAATGGGCGTACAGTGATTCTCTCAGCAGTCCGTGCTGCGATAAGTTTCATCACCGGTGGTGGGGTAAAGGTGGCGTCGATACGGTACGCCAAGGTGTCTTTAACTTTACAGTACCCTAAGCCCTCTAGCCGCGTGGCATAGTATTGAGGTGCATGACCCATCATTACCATCGGCGGATACTCAAACCCATCGACAAGCAATCCGCACTCCTCGTTAATAGAAAGGTTGAACGGCCCCCGTACGTGCCGCATGCCTTGAGCACGTAGCCAGGTTTCTGCCGTTGTGAACAATGCTTCAAAGACCTCGGCGTCATCTTGGGCCTCGATCATCCCAAAGAACCCAGTCAAGTCTTGATAGCGTTCCAAGTGCAGTGTGTCGATTTGTGCACTGATGCGCCCAACGGGTGTTTGATGTCGGTATGCCAGCCAGAACGTGGCATGCGCATGTGCGAAGTAGGGGTTGCGTTGAGAGAGATGCTCCTGGCGCTCGAGGAGTAATGGAGGAATCCACATCGGATCCATGGAATTCGTCAACCAGGGCAACCGAACGAACTCTCGGCGCAGGCGCCGGTTTGTCACAGGGATGACGCGTATACGGTCCTCGTGGTCTGATGTGGCCTCGACAGCAGGCATTAGGGGACGTGAGAGTAATCGGTGAGAAAACGGTTGTCCGTGCGGGGCGCTGCGCGCACCCTAATCGCTATCGTGGGAGAGTTGGGCGACCCAAGGGTAGCGTCTGTTTTCCTCGTTGGCATACCCAAGGTTGAAGACGGTCTCGCTGTGCGGACGTTCACCGGAATTATTGTAGAATGTTCCGATTACTCGATCCCAGAAGTAATTGGTAATCCCAAAGTTCCCATGTTCGTTGTGGTAGTGATGGAGCAAGTGGAGGCGCTTAATGCGGCGTAGAAAAGTACTTCGTGGCATATAGCGAAGGTGTTGCGTGCAATGGCAAAACTCATAGAAGAGCGTGGTTGCGAGACCGGCGGCGAAGGCCATCGCTGCTCCGGCCGGTCCTCCAATGAGTGTGCCGATGGGGAGGGTAACCAACGCGATTGTTGGGAGCGTGGTGTGGAGTGCTCCAAACAAGACTCCTAAGTCGTGAGGATCGCGATGATGGTCGTAGTGGATGCGCTTCCAGAGTGCTGCCGTTCGAGGAGATTTATAGAGGAAGCGTCCGTGAAGCACGAAACGGTGCAGTGTGTACCAGACGATTGGATACACCAAGATCGCAAGAATGGTGGCGATGGCCAGTGTCACGATCTGTTGTTGTCCCAGCGGTTGGCTCCAACGCAGTGCGAGGGACCCACTCACGGCAAGCAAGAAAATATAGGTTTGAATGGCCGGATATTGAAAATACGCGACAATGAGTTCGCGAAGGGTCATTTGATCAAGATGGTGTTTTTGTGTTCGCCAGATCGAATTCAACAACCCCATGGATCAAGTTCCTTTTTTATCTGCATAGACATTGAGCTTGCTTTCATCGCGGACACGCGGATGCTATTATAGTGCACTTTTCCGCGCGTCTCAAGCGATGAGGCGTGTTCGTAGAATGGGAATAACGAAACATGCCGCAAGATGAGTACGGGCCGTGATATTATGACAAATGCGACCCTGAAAAAATTTGGTGATCCACACGCCAGGGTCAAAGCGTACGACACATGGGTGTTAGTACTACGTCCCCAGCAAATTACATTAGGCGCGATGGTCCTTGTGAGCTCAGAGAACGCAACTGCCTTCTCCGAGCTGAGCCGCGAAGCCTTTGTGGAATTACAGGGTATCACGCGAGAGATCGAGACCGGGCTGCAGCGTGCATTTGCCTATGACAAAATCAATTATCTCATGCTGATGATGGTCGATCCTGACGTGCACTTCCATGTCATCCCTCGGTATGCTGATAGCAAAGTGATGGCTGATTGCACGTTCTATGACTATGGGTGGCCTGGTCCACCAGAACTGTCCCATATTAACGAAACGACCATGACACAAAATCAGCAAATCATAGCTCATATGAAAGATTTGTGGGATTGATCACATCTGGGACTTATGCCTCCAATGTACCCTACATTTCTGTGAAGAATGGGGCATGATTGGCGCGTCAATGATCTGACTCCTCTCGCTAGAAGAGTGCGGTCATTGAAATAATAATTTGCGTTTTCGCCATAATATATATAGAGTAGCGGGGCAATTTTGCCTGATCTGCGTTGTTGTGTCGACGCTGTAAATTGTGTAAAATTATTCGGAATTTACCTTAACGTTAAGGGTGTGAGGGTGAATGTAATGAAGCCAACTCCAACCGAGAACACAGTGCCGCTCAGGCCAGGTGATTTCGCCAATCTTTCACAGGCGCTGGACTATGCCGCACGAGGTGTGACCGGATGCAACTTTTATACTGGTAAGGGAGAACTTAGTGCTGTGGTTCCCTACGAGGAACTGCGCGAACAGGCTCAAACGTTGGCGCGCCGTCTTCAGAGTCTGGGACTGTTACGTGGGGCACGAGTGGCCTTGCTGGCTGATACCAATCCCGATTTTATGCGGTTTTTCTTTGCCTGCCAATATGCGGGCTTGGTGCCAGTACCGGTTCCAGCGTCTATTCACCTCGCCAGTCGATCTGTGTACGTCGAGCAGCTCAGAGCCTTGCTCGTAAAATGTCAGGCCTCGGTTGCAGTGGTGCCGCCAGGATTTCTACCCTTCCTTACAGAGGCTGCTGAAAGCTTGGATCTTCGCTTTATTGGGAGCCCAGAGGATTTTGCAAAACTTCCGGAAAACATGAACGCGTTACGTCCGCTTAGGTTCGACGAGCTTGCCTACCTTCAGTTTACATCTGGGAGCACCCGCTTTCCTCGAGGTGTGATGATCACCCAACAGGCGGCGTTAAATAACCTCTCTGGTATCATCAAACATGGACTCGGAGTCCGACCTTCTGACCGGTGTGTCTCCTGGCTTCCCTTCTATCATGACATGGGCCTCGTGGGTTTTGTGCTTGGCCCTGTTGCTTCCCAGCTTTCCGTTGACTACCTCAGCCCACGGGACTTTGCGATGCGTCCGAGGCAATGGCTTTCCTTAATTGCAAAGAATCGCGCTACGATCTCTTTTAGTCCGACCTTCGGATATGACCTCTGTACGCGACGTGTTCGGCAGGAAGATGCCGCGGTGCTTGATCTCAGCAGTTGGCGCATTGCCGGAGCCGGGGCGGAGATGATCCACCATGAATCGTTAGCGAATTTTGCGCAGGCACTTCATGGTACTGGATTCGATGCCAACGCGTTTATGGCGTGTTATGGTATGGCCGAATGTTCTCTCGCCGTCAGCTTTGCCCCATTGCGCGAAGGTCTTGATGTTGACCGTGTGGATAGAGATCATCTGTCTGAGCGCCAGGTAGCACGAGCCGTGCTCAACGAAGGCGGAAGTGAGGATCGCTCACGCGTCAGCAGTTTTGTGAATTGTGGAAAACCGCTGCCGGAGTACGAAGTTCAAATTCGAAATGAGCAGGGTCATGAGTTGTGTGATAGAGAATGCGGAACCATATTTCTCCGAGGGCCGAGCATTATGTCGAGTTACTTTGGGGACCTGGAGGCTACGAAAGAGGTGCTGTCGTCTGACGGGTGGCTGAATACGGGAGATATTGGATATCGCGTGAAGGAGCATCTCTTTATCACGGGCCGGATCAAGGATCTCATTATCATCAAAGGTCGGAACATCTGGCCTCAGGATCTCGAATATTTGGCAGAACAGCAGCCAGAAGTCCGACCAGGAGATGCATCTGCATTTTCCATTTTAGGTGAGGATGGTGAGGAGTTGGCCGTCATGGTGGTCCAATGTGGCGAGTTCAACGGCACCGAGGGAGGAAGTCTCGTCGATCGATTGCAGCGTATGATCCGCGAGGAACTCGGTATTAACTGCTGTATTGAATTAGCTCGTCCCCACACATTGCCTCGTACGTCATCGGGTAAGCTTTCTCGCTCACGGACTCGGCAAGATTTTCTTCAACGACGCGACCGGCTTTCCTCGAATGAGTCCGGACAAGCCTCCCCAGAAGCAGCACGCGAATGTAGGGCTACAGGGTGATCACTAGGCCCAATCCATGTCCAGGACAGTTGCCCTAACTGGGGCGACGGGATTTATAGGCAGTGCGTTAGCACACCGGTTTCACACGGCAGGCTGGGCCGTTCGGGCGCTGGTTCGCGCCTCCTCTCCAACAGCCAATCTCGCTACAATTCCAATCCAGTTTGTTGAGGGCAATCTCGCTGACCTCGAAAGCCTCCGCCGTCTCGTTGAAGGCGTAGATGATGTGGTACACTGCGCCGGTTGTGTCCGTGGATGGTCGTTCACTGATTTTGAGTCCGTGAATGTCCATGGTGTCGCAAACATCGTGCGCGCTTCTTTCGAACAAACTCGGGTACCACGTTTCTTGTTAATGTCTTCTCTGGCGGCCCGCGAGCCCTTGATGTCGCCGTATGCAATGAGTAAATCTCAAGGGGAAGCGCAGCTTGCGGTATTGGCGAAGGAGATGGAGTGGACGGTGCTGCGGCCTCCAGCAGTATACGGCCCGGGAGATCGCGAGTTGCGCCCGTTGTTGGAGTGGATGGGAAAGGGCATAGCGCTGAAGCTTGCTCCGGACCAGGCCCGGTTCTCGTTGCTGTATGTGGATGACCTCGCGGATGCCGTGGTGATGTGTCTGGAGAATGCATCTTCTAC
>DTRN01000110.1 GCA_012965905.1 Nitrospirales bacterium
GTGGAACAGTCAACCGTCACTCCCCTCGCCGTTCTCAATGACCTTGATGGCTGCGCACTGGACGCGGTGGTCTTTACCGACATCAGTCGTGACGGGATGAAAACCGGGCCGAATATCGACGCGATTCGGGAGATCACGATGGCCACAGAAATCCCACTGATCGTGTCCGGAGGAGTGTCTGGAATCGACGATCTGCGAACGCTACAATCCGACGTTCCCTCCATCGCTGGCGTTATCGTTGGAAAAGCGCTCTATGATGGGAACCTGGATCTGCAGGAGGCGCTTGCGGTCGCGAACGCGGTATCACCGCTTACATGATCACCAAACGCATTATCCCCTGCCTCGACGTCAAAGATGGGAGAGTGGTCAAGGGAGTCTCGTTTGAGAATCTTCGGGATGCCGGAGACCCTGTCGAGGTTGCAGCGGCCTACGACCGTGATGGAGCCGACGAGCTGTGCTTTCTCGATATTACGGCTTCACATGAAGGCCGTGCGACGATCATTGATATCGTCGCACGGACAGCGGAGCAGATTTTCATGCCCTTGACAGTCGGGGGCGGCATTCGCACATCCGACGATATTCGTGCTTTGCTCAAGGCTGGGGCTGACAAGGTCAGTATCAATACCGCTGCAGTGCAACAGCCTGAATTGGTAAGTGAAGCGGCTGGGCAATTCGGAACACAGTGTATTGTCGTTGCGATCGATGCGAAACGCCAATTCCCGTCCGACTCTGTAAACAGGGGAGCAGACCAACTCTCATGGCAGGTCTTTACCCATGGGGGACGGGAGCCGAGTGGTCGTGATGTCATCGAGTGGGCACAAACGGTGGAAGAATATGGGGCCGGGGAAATTCTCTTAACCAGCATGGATCGAGATGGGACCGGTGAAGGATACGACTTGGAACTCACGGCAGCGGTTTCGGAAGCCGTGACAATTCCGGTTATCGCATCCGGAGGCGCCGGTAGCCTGAGCCATCTAGTTGACGGACTCAAGAAAGGGAAAGCCGATGCCGTTCTGGTCGCGTCAATCTTTCACTACGGTCAGCATACGATCCAAGAAGCCAAGGCATATTTGCGTGCGAACCAAATTCCGGTCAGATATGCAGAAGACCTGCAGCCATGACCATCGATCTTGAATCACTCATATTTGATGTGCAGGGATTGATTCCTGCGATCCTCCAGGATTGGCGCGACGGGACGGTCTTGATGGTGGCCTACATGAATCGCGAGGCACTGGACAAAACGATTGAAACCGGACATGCACATTTTTGGAGTCGGTCTCGCCAAGAACTCTGGGAAAAGGGAGCAACATCTGGCCATTACCAGCGCGTACGTGAACTGTTCGTGGATTGTGATCGCGATACATTGTTGCTCAAAGTTGAGCCGATGGGCCCCGCATGCCATACAGGGGAACCATCCTGTTTCTTTTCGCTTGCCTGGCCTGCCGCGAAGGAGTCAACGGATCACCCACTACCGCGCGCACACGGCGGGGTGATCGATCGCCTCTATGAGGTCATCGTGAACCGTCGGGAACACCCGAACGCTGAATCGTATGTGTCATCGTTAATGCAGGGTGGTCAAGATCGGATGCTTAAGAAGATTACGGAAGAGGCTGGAGAAATGATCCTCGGCTCAAAGAACCAGGACCGTAGGGAGATCATCGCTGAAACCACCGACCTTCTATTCCACGTCCTCATTGTACTCGGATACCATGAGATTCCTCCTCAAGAACTCTATCAGGAACTTGCCAGCCGATATGGCATTTCCGGCCATCGGAAGGATGGGCACAACAAAGAGGGCACACATGACTGAATGCATTTTTTGCCAACTGATTGCAGAACCAGGTCGCACGAAATTTTTGCTGGAAGACGATGTCGGGGTTGCATTCAACGATATCAATCCTCAGGCACCCACTCATGTACTGGTCGTGCCGAAACGGCACATCGCCTCTGCGAAAGAACTCGGAGAACACGATGCCGCGCTATTTGGTCACCTCATGGGTCTTTGCCAACAAGTAACCTCCCTCACAGGAATCCGCGAGGCGGGATATCGATATGTTCTGAATACGGGGGACAACGGCGGGCAAACCGTCAATCACCTCCATTTCCATGTCTTGGGAGGGCGCCAAATGAAGTGGCCTCCTGGTTGAAGAACAAGGACACTGGACAGGTCAATGTGTTTTGACAGCAAAGTTTCACACTTGGTACTATCCAGAGTTTTCATTCACGCTAGGGATAGGAGCATAGGTGAACCCACGAACCATCCCTGAAGACATCATTCAGCAAATTCGAGAACGGGCTGATATTGTTGAGACGGTATCGGCCTATTTACGCCTTAACAAGGCCGGGCAGAATTTTAAGGGGCTGTGTCCTTTTCACAGCGAAAAAACTCCCTCCTTTACGGTGAGTCCATCGCGCCAAATGTTCCACTGTTTTGGGTGTGGAACCGGAGGTGATATTTTTTCGTTCGTGATGAAAATTGACGGGGAATCCTTTGCCTCTGCGGTGAGGCAGATCGCTGACCGTGTGGGCATTCAAGTGCCATCCGTGGGCATGCGCCAGGAGAGAGACGAAACCGGACAACGTCGCGAGACGCTCCTGCAACTCAACGACGCTGCTACCGAATTCTTCGAGACTTCGCTCTGGAATAGCTCTCTTGGAAAGAAGGGAATGGAGTATTTGCATGCACGTGGCATGCAGGAAGAGACGATACGGACTTTCCGCCTGGGGTTTGCCCGTCCGTCTTGGGATGCACTGGCACAAGCGATGCGCACGAAGGGGTGGACCGATGCCGATCTGGTTGATGCCGGGATTGCCATTCCGCGAGAATCTCAAGAGGGCAAGCAACGAACGGGTGTCTACGATCGTTTCCGCGACCGCATCATCTTCCCCATTTCCGATCTGCAAGGCAGGGTCATTGGGTTCGGCGGCCGCGTGCTTGACGATACCCAGCCCAAGTATCTCAATTCTCCAGAGACCCTTCTCTTTCATAAAAGCAGGCAGCTCTATGCAATGGAAAAAGCAAGGACGGAAGCAACCCGCCGTAACGCCCTTATGGTGGTCGAAGGCTATTTTGACGTCATCGCCCTCCATCAGGCGGGAATACGGAACGTCGTCGCAACACTCGGAACCGCACTAACAAGTTCCCACCTGCCGTTGATCCAGCGTTTTTCAAAAAATCTGAAGCTTGTCTTCGATCCTGACTCAGCGGGTATTCGGGCCGCCTTGCGAACCGCAGCGACCGAGATGCTTGACCTCTTTGCCGGACGTGGAATTTCTGTGGATGTCGTCACGCTTCCAGATCAGCGTGATCCTGATACCGTCGTCCGCGAAGGAGGTGCCATGGCCTTCGATCAGTTGGTGGACGGCGCAGAAACGCTCATCGACTTTGTAATTCGGCACAGCCTTTCGCAGGCTACCGATCAGTCCATTGAGGCACAAGTCAAAAACCTCGACGCCGTACTTGCGATCATTTCCAGAACATCAGACAGCTATCAAAGCCTTTACTTGAAACAGATCGCGGAGCGACTTGGGATTGATGAGCGCGTATTACGAACGCAACATCGCGGAGCCTCAGAAAAAACAAGCACCCCCGCGAGGCACGCCCACAAAATGGCGGGGCCACCCCCATCCCCTCAGAGTGGAAAAGCGGAAGAAATGCTGCTACAGCTTATCATCCAGGACAAAGTGAGCCCCGAGTGGCTTGACGATCTCCAAGCGAGTGAGTTTGTGCATCGTGACTATCAAGAGCTGTTTACATGGGCACAAGCGATGCCAGAGGACGAACATATCACCGGTGCCAAACACTTCATCTCCTTTGGTGAACAGAACCCTGAATATGAATCCTTAATCTCGCGCTTGGCGTTACGACCACTAGAATGTGAAGAACACGACATCGAACGCGCCGTACGCGAATGTGTGTCACACATCAGAGCACGCAACCTAGACGATCAGTTCAGTGAGCGCACCAGACAAATGCGCATTGCTGAGCGTGAGGGTCGCCCTGCTGAGGATATGCACACTCAGCTCGAGGCCTTACGGCAAGCGAAGAGCGCGTACGCGCAGCAATCTGGATAGGGAGAGGCATAGCCCATGGCACGTAATCGACATGATGGGGCCAAACGCCTCTTTGTGGGAGGTAAAGGTGGTAAAAAACGGAGCCTTGCCTATGATGACTTAAACAGTACGCTACCCGCAGACATGGGGTCACCTGCGCAAATGAGTCATTTCAAGGCGCTCTTTGGCGAAAAAGAAATTGAGATCATTGATAACTCACAAGAGCAAAACCAATATACCAAGATACTCGATGGGGAACTTGGAGGTTCGGGCAGCAGCGATTTCCCTGAACCGACAGAAGAAGAAAAAGATATTGACCTGACGCCGGGAGTATTGACGCGTACTGATGATCCGGTTCGCCTCTATCTCAAAGAGATGGGAAGCGTCTCATTGTTAAGCCGCGCAGGGGAAATCAGTATTGCGAAACGGATTGAGCGTGGACAAAAGGATATTTCGACCATCGTCTTTGGGATGCCGATCACTCTCAAGACTCTGATCTCGTTTGGCAGTCAATTGAAATCCGGTACGCTCGCCGTTCGGGAAATCGTCCCTGCCAACGACGATGAATTTGGTGATGACGACACGGAACAAGATGACACCGAACTGACGTGGCATACCATCCATAAAACATTGGAGGTTAAAAAGCTCTTCACCCGCCTCAAGGCTCGGACCAAGGCGGCTCAAAACAAGCCAGCCAGGACTGCCGCACGGAAGCAACAGATCAAGACACACATGGATACCATCACCGAACAGGTCATACAGGTGGTGAGTGAGATGGCCCTCCGGCCACGGGTCCGCGAAGATCTCGTTCGAACTGTGTCAAAACTGGCAATGGAAGTGGAGGCAGTGGATCGCGAGATCGCTCGATGCCAAACTCGTCTTGGGGTCTCGGGTGAGGCGGGAATCCGTTTATTGAAGCAACTCATCCGGGGACCAAAAAGTCGGACTGCCGTTCAAAAACGCACTCGCCTTCCTCAGGAGACCCTGACCCGCATTGCGACCGCCTATAAACAGGCCATCCTCAAACGGAAAGCAACGGAAGACGCCGCATTGATTTCGGCTGATGAGTTGAAAAATGCTGGCCGGCGCATCAGGCTGGCAGATGGGCGAGTCAAGCAGGGAAAAAGCGAACTCGTCGAAGCCAACCTTCGGCTGGTTGTCAGCATCGCGAAAAAGTACACCAACCGTGGACTCCAATTTCTCGATCTGATTCAGGAGGGAAACATCGGCCTCATGAAGGCCGTCGACAAGTTTGAATACCAACGTGGATACAAATTCAGCACGTATGCCACCTGGTGGATTCGCCAAGCCATTACCAGAGCCATTGCCGATCAGGCGCGAACCATACGGATTCCTGTCCATATGATTGAAACCATTAACAAACTGATCCGCATGTCCCGGCAACTCGTCCAGCAACTCGGACGTGAACCGCTCCCCGAAGAGATTGGAGAGAAAATGGATCTCTCGCTCGAGAAAGTGCGGAAAATCTTGAAAATTGCCAAAGAGCCCATTTCCCTTGAGACACCCATTGGCGAAGAAGAAGATAGCCATCTCAGAGATTTTATCGAGGACAAAAAAGCAGTTTCTCCCCTCGACGCTGCGGTCCGCTATGACCTTCAAAGGCAAATCGGCAATTCCCTGGGTGCATTAACCCCTCGGGAAGAAAAAGTGCTGCGCAAGCGCTTTGGCATCGGCGAAAGCACCGACCACACGCTTGAAGAAGTTGGGCAAGACTTCGAAGTCACCAGGGAACGTATCCGTCAAATCGAAGCAAAAGCTCTGCGGAAACTACGCCATCCCAGCCGCAGCAAACGGCTGAAGAATTTCGTATGAGATTCGTGAGTCTCCTCACGTTCAAGAAACACTCCTAGCTGTCTTTTCCAAAACCCTGCTAAAATGCCTCTTACGGGCCCATAGCTCAGTTGGTTAGAGCGGCTGACTCATAATCAGTTGGTCCCAGGTTCAAGTCCTGGTGGGCCCACCAATCATATCAAGCACTTACGTCACCTGCGCAACTTCTCACGCCTTGTTTGTGGCGTGCAGATTCACCGAAATGTGCTAAAACTGTGCTAGCTCAATTTCGATTGTCAGTATTTCTTACACCTCTTCAGACCCATTCGGGTGGTGATCGATCCACCTTACTCTCCACGTATTCGCGCAGCTTCTGAGATCGGGTAAGGGATGTGAAGAAGTTCCCTTGCCGATGGATGGGATTCAGCAGTGTGGCGAACCTCAATGCAGACAAGGGGTTAGGCGTTTCCTGGTGAGCAAAACTCCACTGCGTGAGTTCGTGCGATGGAAACTGTCAGGTGAGTTATCGCTTAGGGAGACGGTTTAGCTTTGGCATGTCGCGCGGTGGGTAGCTGCGGGTGAGCGACGAGAATGTGCATGACCCTCTGATCAAAAATCAGTAGGTCCGTTAGGACGGTAGATCGCAACCAGCAGCGAACCAGCTATTCAATGAAGCACCTGCTGATTGCGGATCAGCTGGGTCAACCGGTCTAAAAACTCACTCTGGAACTGGACTCAATCAAGGGGGAAAGGTCATTCATGCATGACAATCTGGGGTATCTCGCTCAGAGATCGCTGATCTCTTGAACAAAGATGGGTCTCGGCGGAGAAACGGGAACCCCTGGACACCCAGACGAATTGCGGCAATTCTTAGCAGACGTGTGCTCTATGAGCAGAGCATCATTCACTACGGTGACATTAGTGGGGAAAACAAAAACCTTATCCTGCTGGATGGGCTAAAGTGAGATATGTACGAGAAAAATTGCGGACGGCATCGCTTTGTAAAGAGGCGCCCTGGTTCCAGTTGCGGCTCGCCCATGTAATATCAGTACTCGTGACTCTCCGCTACTCCTGCACATTCAAAACGAAATAACCAGAACGTTCAATGCAATCAGAGTGAATGCGAACAATACGATGCCAGATATCAACAGCTTCATGGCAATCGACATGAGCTTAGCTTTCTTCTCGTTTACCACATAGTTTCTATCCGCCGCTGTGGAAAAGTCTACAACCATAAGAGAAAGGATCGATTTCTTATTGTGTGAGGCGCTACAACTATTTTTCAGAAAGCATTGGCGGATCTGAATCCTCTTGGTTCACGACGCGTCTTACCGAGTAAAGGGGGTGATGAGCATGACAATCAACGAAGCATTACGCATCATCGCGGGTATTTTTGTTCTTCTCAGCGTAGCCCTTGGGTATTGGGTTCATCCGGCCTGGCTTCTTTTTACGGCGTTCATCGGCGCGAACTTGTTACAATCTGGCATGACGAAATGGTGCCCAATGATGCGGCTCCTGGAGCACGCTGGGCTTCGTAAAGACTAAATAGCCGCGTTGGGGGGAACGCCATGATCAGAAGACATACGACCACAGCCGTACTGACAAGTTTGCTCTTCGTATGGACGATTCTGCCGGCCTCCGGGCAGACGCCGATGGTTCTCACGCTCAAGAAGGCTCGTTCCCTCGCGCTGGAACACAGCCCACTACTTCACGCGTCCGAGCATGCGCTGACGATCGCAAAAGAGGACATCGAATCGGCCAATGCCGGCCGCCTGCCGACGCTCGATCTGCACGAATCGTATATGAATACTAATAATCCGACGTCGGTCTTTGGGACTCTCCTGAATCAAGGCCGTTTCACCGAGAATGATTTCGATGTGGATCGGCTGGTCTCACCGGGTTCGCTTGACAACTACCGCTTTGATCTCTCACTGAACCAGTCCATTTATCAAGGCAACCGAACAACCCTCGGGATCAAACGAGCACGATTGGGCGCCGATGTCTCGCGCGCGCGCGTGGAGGAAACGAAGCAGCATGTGCTGTATCGTGTCACCGAGGCGTATTACGATATCCTCCTTGCGAAGGCACAGGTGAAGACAGCGCAGGAGGCGGAAACCATTGCCCGAACGAATCTTCGACACATCCAATCCCGCTTCGATGCGGGGGTTACCGTCAAATCAGACGTTCTGGAGGCGGCGGTGCGTTTGTCATCCGTTCGTGAGGCATTGATCGTCGCTCAACGTTCAGTGAAGGTTGCCAGAGCGGTACTACAACACACCATCGGCTTACGTGAAGCCGTCGATGTCGAGGGAGATCTCAACCTGATTCACGCGCTCTCACGTACGCGTGCCGACGACGGGATGTCACCACTTGAATCGCGGCCTGACTATCAAGCCCTGCAAGGGCAATTGGATCAGGCTGAAGTTGGCACCAAGCTCGCCAAGTCGTCCTTTCTCCCATCGGTTGATATCCAAAGCATTTACGAACGCAATACCGCCGGCCCATTTTCAAACGGAGAAAGCAACTACTCAGTGTTTGCAGTGTTCCGGCTCAACCTGTTCAGCGGACTGAGCGATCGAGCCAACGTGCGTCGAAGCTTGGCGCAGGTCAAGCGACAACAGCAGCTCTTGGAAGTGAAACGACGTGAGATTGCGGTCGAGGTTGCGGAAGCCCGTTTTGTCGTCGAGGCCGCTGAAGAACGGAACGTGGTCACGGAAGGAACGGTTGAGCAAGCCGAGGAGAATCTCAGGATCGTTCGCAACCGTTATCGATCTGGCATTGCGCCAGTGATCGATTTGCTGACTGCGGAGATGGTATTAAACAAAGCAAAACTTCAGCGGCTGAATGCTCGCTATGATCTTCATGTTGGGCTCGCACGACAGAGCTTGGTTCAAGGGCAAATGGGATTGACCTCGGTCGAGTGAATGTCGTGATGACGATACTCGCACGTGTCAAAAAACGAGGGATCTGGGTTGTCGTACTCCTAGGAGTTGCGGTGGGTCTTTTGTTCTTGCTGCGCCTCCAAACGCAGGAGACCAGCGAACGTCCGGCATCCACCCAGCCAACGCAGGAGACCATCGTACGGGGAGTGTCAGTCGAGGCCACGCTCCAAGACATTCCGCAAACCATCGAGTCAACCGGCGTCGTGATTGCCGAGACCCGTGCAAATCTTTCCAGCAAGACCATAGGCATTGTCGAGGCTCTGCATGTGGATGAAGGAAGCGTCGTGAATAAGGGGAAAGTGCTCATTCAGCTTGACCATCGGGCACTAAATGCTCGCCTTGCGCGGACCGACGCTGAAGTGAGCAATGCACATGCAAACCTCCAACGCATGGATGATCTTTTCAATGAAGACTCAATCTCTCCACAAGATCTTGATAATGCCCGACGGGGTTATCAGGTCGCCGTCGCGACCCGGGATGAGGTTCGCGCCCAGCTCGCAGATACTCGGGTGCTCGCACCTTTTGCGGGAATCATTACCAGGAAACACATCGAAGCCGGTGAACTCGCAGCTCCCGGTCAGCCCTTGCTTGAATTGGAAAATCAGACACGCCTTCGTATCGACGTCTCGGTCGCTGAGGGTGACGTGCAGGCCGTGACGGTAGGACATTCTATTGAGATAATCTTTGACTCGCTCGCTTTGAAGGTCATCGAAGGAAAGGTATTTCAAATCGTTCCCAGCGCAGATCCCGCCACCCATACCTTCCTCGTGAAAATCAGGCTCGCCGCTGACGACACCATCAAACCAGGCATGTTCGGACGTGTGATGTTCAAGAAACAGCCACGCCTGGCCATACTCATTCCTCTGTCTGCCACTGTATCGAGAGGCGAATTAACTGGCGTATACATTGTCAACGCCAATCACCGACTCGGACTACGCTGGGTCAAACTCGGACGGCAGGCCAATAGCATGGTGGAAGTATTGTCCGGTGTGAACGAAAACGAACACCTGCTCGCCGATGCAACCCAAGGCCGAGATGGAGCACGTTTCGAGCCACGCGAAACGTCAGCCGCCCGTGATGAAGATGAAACACCATGACCGAACGAGGCCTCAGTGGTCGCATTGCAGAGACCTTCATCGATTCCAAACTGACCCCGATCATTATCCTCACCGTATTGCTGCTCGGTGCCTTCGCGACGATATGGACCCCGCGCGAGGAGGAGCCACAAATCGTGGTTCCGATGGCCGATGTCTTTCTCCCCTTCCCAGGTGCCTCGGCTAAGGTCGTCGAGGAACAACTCACTAAACCCATCGAGCGTGCAATTTCTGAGTTGAAAGGTGTGGAATACGTCTACTCGATTTCGCGACCGGGTATGGCACTGCTTATCGTCAGGTTTTATGTGGGTGAGGACCTCGAAGAGAGCCTGGTCGGTCTCTATGATCGCTTGATGTCGAATCAGGATCTTCTCCCTCCTGGGGCAGAAGGGTTCACCGTCAAGCCTCGTGATATCAACGATGTCCCCATCGTGACCCTCACACTCTGGAGTGAGCGATATGACGATTCTGCCCTTCGCCGTATGGCGGTGTCGGCGTTGGAGGAGATCAAGAAAGTCCCGCAAACCTCCGGAGGGTTTATCGTGGGGGGACACCGGCGCGAAATGCGTGTGTCCGTCAATCCGAGCGCCTTGCGGGCACATGGGCTGACCCCGCTGGACATCGCTGAGGCCATTCAGGCCGAGCATCACACGCTGTCGGCCGGACAATTTTCAAGCCGGAATCAGGAATTCGTGGTGGACGCCGGGAAATTTCTCAAGACCGTGGCCGACATTAAGCAGGTCGTTGTTGGGAGCCGAGATGGGCGTCCCATCTACCTGCGACAAGTGGCAGACGTTCAAGATACTCGTGAAGATTCGACACATTATGTGTGGCACGGAAACGACGACGGTGAGTACCCGGCTGTCACCATCGCGATTGCAAAACAGAAGGGCACCAACGCGGTCGATATTGCGGCGGCCGTCATCGAAAAAATGGAATCGCTGAAGGGCGTGCTCATTCCCGCGGATGTTCATGTCACCGTTACGCGCGATTACGGAGAGACCGCGAACGAGAAGGCCAACGAACTGCTCTTTCACATGCTCATTGCGATTGCCGCGGTGGTGATGTTCTTGGGGCTGACCTTGGGCTTCCGACCGGCATTGGTCGTCTCCATTTCCATTCCGTTGGTCTTGGCACTTACCCTCTTCAGCTCATGGTTTATCGGCTACACCATCAATCGGGTTACGCTGTTTGCACTGATTTTTTCCATCGGGATCTTGGTCGACGATGCCATTGTGGTGGTGGAGAATATTTTTCGCCATCTGACAATGGGCAACAAACCGCATCAGGAGGCCGCCATCGACGCGGTCGACGAAGTCGGCAATCCAACCATTCTTGCAACCATGACCGTCATCGCTGCCTTGCTGCCGATGGCGTTTGTCTCCGGGCTTATGGGACCGTACATGCGGCCGATTCCGGTCAATGCCTCGTTCGCGATGTTGTATTCCCTGCTGGTCGCGTTCATTGTCATCCCGTGGTTTTGCCAGATCTGCTTTGCCAAGGGGGGCAGGCGTTTTGTCGAGACCCACCAGAATATCGAGGCGGAAGAGGTTGGAGGTCGGATCGAGCGAATCTACCGGCGCCTGTTGTTGCCACTGCTTGGACATCCCGTGAGGAGCACCGTGGTGATTGGCGGGATCGCACTGCTTCTTGCGGGATCGCTAAGCCTCTTCGCGACACGCACCGTGGTGATGAAAATGCTTCCCTTCGACAACAAGAGCGAGTTACAACTGGTGATCGACATGCCGGAAGGCACCACACTCGAGGAGACTGCACGGGTGACGAAAGCGTTGAGCGCCTATGTCAGGACGATCCCGGAACTCGAAACGTACCAGGCATATGTCGGCACCGCGTCGCCTTTCAACTTCAACGGGCTTGTTCGCCACTATTTTCTCCGACAAGGCGTACACGAAGGCGACATTCAAATAAACCTGGAGCCAAAACATGACCGTACGGCCCAAAGTCACGACATTGCGAAACGCATTCGTCCGGTCGTCCAACGCATCGCGGCGAATTTGGGCGCGAACGTCAAGGTGTTGGAGGTTCCACCTGGGCCCCCAGTACAGTCGGTCCTAGTGGCAGAAATTTACGGGCCGGATTATGACCAACAGCAGGCTGTTGCCAAGCAAGTAAGACAAGCGTTTACGTCGACAGAAGGGATCGTGGATATCGATGATTCGATCGAGGCCGATCAGACAAAATTTACGTTCACTGTCGATCGAGTGAAAGCTGCCCTAGCAGGGATTTCTTCTGAAGACATCGTGAAGACGCTGCGTATCGCTCTTGGCGGGATGTCGGTCGGAATGGTTCACCTTCCTGACGAGAAAGAACCTGTCGAAATCACATTCCGACTACCCTTGTCCCAACGATCAGAGATTGCTGAATTCGAGAAGATCCACATGCGAAGCACAAACGGAGACATGATTCCGTTGGCATCGTTGGTCCACCGCGAGCAAACCGTTCAAGATCAAAGCATTTATCATAAGAATCAAAAACCGGTCGTCTACGTCGTCGGAGATATTGCCGGGATGCAAGAGAGCCCAGTATACGGGGTGATCGATATCGGAACACGTCTCGATGCCATCACATTGCCCGATGGCGACCCAATGGTTCAGCACTATGCCGCACAACCATGGTCCGAGGAACGTGCATCAATTAAGTGGGATGGCGAATGGCAGATCACCTACGAGACCTTTCGAGACATGGGGCTGGCATTCATGGTCGCGATGATCTTGATCTATATCCTGATCGTTGGGCAGTTCCAATCCTTCCGCACACCGCTCATCATTATGGCCCCCATCCCCCTCACCCTCATTGGCATTCTTCCAGGGCACTGGTTGACCGGCGCCCATTTCACCGCCACCTCGATGATCGGCTTTATCGCACTCGCCGGCATTATCGTCCGCAACTCGATTCTGTTGGTCGACTTCATTCAGATCAAAGAGCGTGAAGGGATTCCGCTGGAGGAAGCCGTCATTCAGGCGGGGGCTATTCGAACCCGGCCGATTCTCCTCACTGCCGCGGCACTGATGGTGGGGGCCTTCGTGATCGTCCTGGATCCCATATTCAAGGGCTTAGCAGTTGCGCTGTTGTTCGGCGTGTTCGCATCCACGCTTCTTACCCTCATCGTTATCCCAATTCTTTATTACTACCTCGATAACGCAGATGTTCCTAAGTCTGTCTCTGTGTGAAGGTAGCGTCTGAAGGCAATTCATGCCTTATGCTTAACGGAAACACCACATGTGAGTCGTGAAACTGATTGCAGGCGCGTGTGCTAATTCAAACTGTCTCAACAGAGGGGTTCACCCCAAGCCACTGTGATAGAATTGTGATAGAAACTGTCACAATCAGTAGAATTCCTGAGAACATATAGAATTAATGGAATGCGTTTAAGTCCCTGATTTGCAAAGGAAACGGGGAAACCATCCCAACAATAAAGCACTTGTAAAAATTGCCATTTTTCGACTCATAATCAGCTGGTCTCAGGTTCAAGTCCTGGTGGGCCCACCAATAATTTCAACCACTTACGTTACCTGCCCCTGATCGACCACAGGCTCTATCTCCAGCTTGATCTCGGTTGGAACTGGGTTTTCAGTTTTTAGAGTCACGATTTCTTCAAACCTGGCCACCTTCTCAACGACCCTTTTTAAGTGCGACGGACTCAAATGAGCATATCGTTTCACTAGTGAGGTGGTGCTATGTCTGAGACATGCGGCGATGTCCTGTTCCGTAGCTCTACTCATGGCCTGCCTGTCTGCGACTACGTGTCGTCCTGACGGATGAGGAACTGGCCCATGTGCATGAGAGTGTGATATTGACCGAACCGCGGTACGAACGTTTGGTGGGATGGGTCAACCGGCATTTTCGAGACCGTCTCCACATCGATGATCTGGTGGACCCGCTATTTTTGAAGCAATGTCAGAAAGCATTGGATGAGCTCGCTGAGATTTTAGACCTTGGTTCACTCTACGATTTCCAACGCTGATCGGAACCGCCGGTCGGTGACATCAATCAGCTCACGTACCCTCCATTCGCCTCCTCGCCATCACCACCCGGTGCATCGAGTGCCTTGAGTTCGAGCCCTTCTATTTCTTGGAGGGTCTTGCCAGCGATGCCTTGCAGGTCACCATACATGCCGACAGTGGCTTGCATGACGCGATGGATCTGCTCTTCTCGCTTAGCCCACTGTCTCGTAATGGCTTTCTTCTCTTTATCGAGATCTCCCTGCATAGACGAGAAGGCTTCGACGATGGCTTGGACTCGCAATCGAAATCGTGGACCGGTCAAGTACTCATAGACCATCTCCGTTTTGGTTTGCTGCCCTTCAGAGGCCTTACGAGCAGCCATGATTTCGATCAAGCTGTGGCGGAGCGTAACCGCGACTGGAAGGGCAGCGCGCGGGTGCGTTATCCAGACCCTGTCAACGAGACCGAATGTTTCCATGCCCTTTGGCAGCACCTGACTTACGATGACGGAAACTTCTGCCTTAGCAGCACGCTGGTCGTGACGAAGTTTGACTAGCCAGCCATCACTCCAATTCTTGGTTCTCTTGGATTCCCACAAAATCGTACCACAAGGCTGGCCGAGTGGGTTAACGACGTGATGCACCACATCCCCACCATGTTCACCTTTTGGAACTGGCAGAATCTGGTCTAGTGGAAACTTGGTGGCTAGTAACTCTTCAAGTTCTAATTCTTGAACTTCGCCCTGGAGCTGTTGTGATCCCTGCTCCAATTTGCGACGGAGTTCTTCTACATTCTTTTGTAGAGAGCGAATGGTATGGTCTTTCTCTGCAACCTTCAGTCGTTCTGCCTCTTCTGCTTCTTTCTTGGCCTGTTCACGTGCGACACCAAGATCGCTCTGTACCCGCTTTTCGATGGTCAGATCCAACTCGCGTTTGGCGTCGTCCAACTCACGCTGTTTTCGTAGAAACTCCGCCTGTATCTTCTGTGCATCTGCGAGTTTCTTATCCCGCTGTTGTAGCACGTCCTTGAGGTCAGTGATCTCTTTCGCTTTCTGGTCAAGATCAGTGGCCATGACCAACTTCGCTTTCTTGGCTTCTTCGGCAACGATCTTTGTGCGTTCCTGCTGAAGCGTTTCGGCGACTTGAGCGTCCTTCTGCTTCAGACGTTGCTCATACTCGCGACGGGTGGACTCGATGAGCGGTGCGGCAAGTGAATCCGTGAGTTTGATCTCGCTTTTGCAATGCGGACAAATGATGGTTGGATCAGTCATGCGACCGGTGACATCCTTACATGGGGTAATTTCGGTTCCGTCGCCGAACAACCATCCTAGCACAAAGTCCAGGTCGTCAAGAGACAACAGTGTTGCAGAAACACACTGGTCACACCTTGTCTCCAAGTGCCTGATTAGTATATGTTTTTACGCAGTGCGTACCAGTCACACATACAACGATGAACAACGGCCAGGAAAATCATGAGGATATTTTTCGCCTTTGTGCTCACCCTGCTGTTCATAGCTTCGGCCGAAGCTGCACCCAGTTCGGAGTTGTTTCCGCGACCCGCAGAACTCGAGCCGGCAGTGACGTTCTGGACACGCGTGTATACGGAGATCGATACCGGACATGGATTTATCCATGACTCCAGACACCTTGATGTTGTGTATGAAGTCATCAAGCTCCCTGCCAATTCAAGCCATCTCACACACGACAAAGTGATCAAGAGAGCCAAAGATCAATACGCTCAGATTCTCCGTTCACTGGCCCGCGGGAAGCATTCCAATCTAAGTGCGGAGGCAAAACGGGTGCTGTCACGCTGGCCAGACGGAGTCAGCAAGAAGACGCTACGCAACGCCGCTCGCCAATTACGGTTTCAGCAAGGTCAGGCCGACGAATTTCGAGCTGGATGGGTTCGTTCTGGAACGTGGATGCCACATATTCTTCAGACACTTTCAGAACGTGGCTTGCCGGCAGAGCTTGCCATGCTTCCTCACGTGGAATCATCTTTTAACCCCAACGCATCGTCACACGCAGGGGCGGCAGGTCTGTGGCAGTTTACACGCTCGACCGGTCGGAGGTTCATGCGTATCGACAGCGTCGTCGACGAGCGTCGAGATCCATATTTCTCGACGGTCGCGGCAGCGCAGTTGCTCGCACGAAACTATGCCACGCTGAAACACTGGCCGTTGGCGATAACCGCCTACAACCATGGGGTAGCAGGTATGCGGCGAGCCGTCCGCCGCCTGAAGACACACAACATTGAACGCATCATCGAACGGTTCAGGAGTCGCACGTTTGGCTTTGCCTCCCGAAATTTCTATCCCGCGTTTCTTGCCGCCGTGCAGGTTGACAGAAATGCGTCCACACATTTCGGACATCTTGAACAGGTCCTGCCTGTCGACACCATGATCATTGTGGTTCCCGAATATCTCCATGTGAAAACAGTGGAAGCAGTACTCGGCATCGACCGTGCCACCCTGCAAACATACAATCCCGCCCTCAGAGAGTCAGTCTGGGAAGGACGAAAATATGTTCCTCGAAACTTTCAGTTGCGTGTGCCCACCGCGCATCTAGATTCAGGTGCACAGATCGCACTCGCCAATATTCCTCCCGATCAGCGCTTTGTGAAACAGAAACGCGACCGTCATCATCGCGTTCGACGTGGCGACACGCTGTCAGGGATTGCCGCACGATACGGCATTCGCGTTGCAGAACTGATGAGCCTGAACAGAGTCAATGGCCGGCATCTCATCTATGCCGGGCAACGACTCGTGTTGCCTACGACGGACGTGCCACACACACGCATCAAACCCGCGACACGAAAACCGGTCCCTGAGGATGGGAAATATGTAGTCAGACGCGGTGATTCAATCTATCGCATCACGCAACGATTCGGCATTGATGAGCGAACGCTCCTCGCGTTGAATCCAATGCGAAACCGACATAAACTCGAGATCGGGCAAGTGTTACGGCTGAAGGCAGCGCGTCTGGACACGCCAGCCACGCTAGTCGTCGCTGCGGCTAAGCCCGCACAGGTCAAGACCGATGCCGAATCGCCAGAAGAGACGACCACCACACTGACCGAGACGCATTCTCAACAGCAGAAAAATGGCGAGGGGCTAGATGAGAATGTCACGACCACGGCTCATATCACGCTTTCCGCCGACCCAAGTGACTATACGGTCGCTTCAGATCACACCATTGAAGTGCAGGCACTGGAAACCCTTGGGCACTATGCCGAGTGGCTGCGCATTCGTACCCAAAAACTCCGAACCCTCAACAACATGAATGTTGGGAAATACGTTGTCAGTGGCACACGCTTGAAGTTGGACTTTTCTCGTGTGCCGGAAGAGACCTTTGAATCGCGGAGACTTGCCTACCACCAGGAGTTGCAGGAAGAATTCTTCCATCAATTCCGCATCCGCGACACGCAGACTCATACGGTACGGCGAGGGGAATCTATCTGGTTTCTCTCCCAGCGAAAATACCAGGTCCCGGTCTGGCTTCTTCGCCAGTACAATCCCGATCTTGACCTTGATCGTGTAAGTTCAGGTGCGCAGGTTAACATTCCCATCCTGGAGCGGGTTTCCGAGACGACGGGATAGACATCGGGGGTCAGACGAGAACTTAACACGCGTTACTGAACGCTTCTCTTACTTCTTTCTCTTTTTCTTCTCTCCACTCGGCACTCCGCCTGCTTCGTCACCTACGTTCGACTGACTTTGATACGCCCATACCATAAACACCGCACCGAGCACGATCATGGGCGATGACAGCAGATGTCCCATAGTGACCCAACCAAAGGCAACAAACCCAATGTGGGCGTCAGGTTGGCGAACAAACTCGACCGCAAATCGAAATACGCCGTAACATAGGAGGAAGAGGCCAGAGACCGCCATTCGAGGTCGTGGCCGTGCGGAGTAGAACCACACAATCGCGAACAGGACGACTCCTTCCAGTATTGCCTGGTACAACATCGAGGGATGGCGGAGGGCACCGTCGACGTGCGGAAAAATCATTCCCCAGGGTACATCCGTGGGTCGCCCCCACAATTCCCCGTTGATGAAATTGCCGATGCGCCCAGCACCTAATCCGAGTGGAACGAGTGGAATGACAAAGTCCGTGACTTCAAAAAACGTCCTCCGGTTCCTTCGGCCGTACAGCCACATGGCAAAAGCCACTCCCAGCATTCCACCATGAAACGACATCCCCCCCTGCCACACACGAAACAGCATGAGCGGATCCTGAAGTAACTCACTGAAGTTATAGAACAGGACATAGCCAACCCGTCCGCCGAGCATGACCCCAAGCGCCCCATAAAAAAACATGTCCGCGATCTCATCGGGATTCCAGCCCGAATCCGGCTTCATGGCGCGAAGGCGGCCAAGCCACCATCCGGCAAGGATACCAACGACGTACATCAGGCCATACCACTGAATGGCAAAGTTGCCGAAGCGAATCGCGGCTGGATCAATATCGGGATATATCATTTACACTTCCAATCCCACCGCACGCATTAACGCCAACGCATTGCTCTTTTTGACCACACCGGGACGCATACGGTAATCGAACTGAATCTTTCCATTGTCAACGTGGTCGTCAAAATGCACGTTCATCACCTGTGGGGATGACGTGCTTCCAATATCAGTCAATGCCAAATCGTGAGTCGTAACCAAACCGATTGCCTTGCGCTGTAGGATCCGTCGGATAATAGCCTCAGCCCCGATCACACGATCGTGAGAATTGGTGCCGTGAAGAATCTCATCGAAGAGAAATAAGACAGCGATGGGGCCGTCCGTCAATGTCATGATATGACTCAACCTCGTAATTTCTGCATAGAATCGTGATTGTCCCGCTTGCAACGAATCTTGAATCCGCAGGGTGGCGCCAACTGATATTCTCGAACATTTCAAACGGTGAGCCCGCACGGGTGCTCCGGCCATCGCCAACACCGCATTGATCCCCACCGTTCTCAACATGGTGCTTTTTCCAGACATATTCGAACCACTGACCAACATCATCTGAGTTGGTTGGCCGAGAGCAATATCATTGCGAACGCAGGTCGCGACAGGGAGCAATGGATGTCCCAAACCTTCACCCTCAAACGCAAGATCGTTCTCTACAATCTCGGGGAACGGATCGTCAGGATGTTCATACGCGTATCCGGAAAGCGCGATGAGTGCCTCGAATTCTCCAACCACCTCCAGCCAGCCACGCAACGATCCGCCTGAGATCACCCGCCAGGCTTCAATGGCTAATGCCACCTGTGTCGTCCAGAGCACGATCCACGCAATCGCGGCAAAGAACTGATTTCTGGTTGAATCGTAGAGCGTGAGCAAGCGTATCAATTTTCCAAGTTGCTGAGATGGCGTGATGACTCCGGTTTCCAGTTGCTGACGTAACACCGCCATCCGTGGGCTGGCGAAGGATGCAGTCTCAATATATTCCAGAAGTTCAACAAGCAGGGCGAGATCTTGTCCGTGTCGACGGACGTACAACAGAATCTCGTGGACTCGTTCCTTCAAAACATGAGCATACAACCCATTCACGATCGCGACAATCAGTACCGGCCCCAATCCGTACAACCCCAACGCTACCCCGACAAGACTGCACAACATGATTGCCGCCAGGGCAAACACGATCATCCGGTGCCATTTCACATTACCATCGTGAGATCCTTCGCTCCATGCCACCAGCCCATCAGCGTGAAGGTCTGCACGATAATTCGGGCCGAGAAGCACTAACGCTTCGCGAAGATCAAGTTGCGGACGTAACTCCTGGACGGCATCTTGCCGGGCTCGAATTTCCTCGGTGGCCGAAGACTCTTTTAACCAATGTGACAATGTCTGAACGCCCCCGGATGTTCGTGCGGTACACAGGAGCTCAAACAGCGAGCCCGTACCGAACAGATCCAGATCAGCGGCGTAGAGATGGCCTTCATCCTGAAGTTCGGCTCCTGACACTCCCATTCCCATCCATCGATCTTCCAACCGCGCAAGGCCATGCTCGTAGAACACGACACTCCGTTCGGCATGGTGTAATTGTTTCCGGATCTGCCCGTGGAGAAAGAGTAAAACGCCAAACGCGAATACCGGTACACCCAGCCACCACCAGGACAACGAACCCAGCGCGAACCCAGCAACAACGATTCCGACGATAAAGACCAACAGGCGCAGATCCGATATCCAGCGGTCACGCTTGGCCCAATGTGCCACATCCCCCTGACGCGCGGTCAGGCGCTGTGAATATTCCGTATGTGGATCAGATGATGACATCGGTCGTTACTTAACAAATACCGTTTTGATGTTCACGAATTCCTTCATTCCATAATGAGAGAGTTCACGCCCGTAGCCGCTTTCACGCACGCCACCAAACGGAAGTCGCGGATCGGATTTCACGAACGAATTGACGAAGCAACATCCCGCTTCGAGTTCCTCAGCGGCAATGCGTTGTCCTTTTTCTACATTCCGCGTGAACACAGCCGCACCGAGCCCAAAAATGGAGTCATTCGCCACCTCGATGGCTTCCCGCTCATCGCTCACAGAAATGATGGCCGCCACCGGCCCAAAGAGTTCATCGTCATACGCCGGCATGTCCTTGATGACGCCTGTCAACACCGTGGCTGGATAGAACGCCCCTTTGCCTTCCGGAATCTCACCGCCCAACAGACATGTCGCCCCTTTGTCGATACACTGTTTGACCTGGTCATGCAGCTCATCGCGCAAATCATGCCGCGCCATCGGCCCTAACGTCGTCGTCGGATCCATGGGATCACCCATGGTGTGCGCTTTCATACGTTCGACAAACAGGCGTTCAAAATCCTCCCGCACCGACTCGACGACGATAAAGCGTTTCGCCGCAATGCAACTCTGACCCGCGTTGATCATCCGACTCGTCGCACAGGCGGACGCTGCGGCTTCGAGATCTGCATCTTCCAGAACGATATAGGGGTCATTGCCTCCGAGTTCCAGCACTGTTTTCTTGATCATGTCGCCAGCTTTGCTCGCGACCGCTTTTCCAGCGGGCGTGCTGCCCGTCAACGTCACCGCTCGCACACGTGGATGCTCAATCACTGCGCCAACCTTTCCTCCACCAATAAGCAGGGTGCGAAAGAGATGCTCAGGAAACCCAGCATCGCGGAAGACGTCTTCGATGGCAAGCGCACACCCAGGAACATTAGATGCATGCTTCAAAATCCCTGCATTGCCCGCCATGAGCGCCGGGGCAGCAAACCGGAACACTTGCCAGAATGGAAAATTCCACGGCATCACGGCGAGAATCACCCCAAGCGGCTGGAAGGTCACAAAACTCTTGCTCGCTTCGGTTTCCACAACCTCCGGCGTCAAAAAACCTTTGGCGTTGTCGGCGTAAAACTCGCACACCCACGCACACTTCTCGGCTTCCGCCTTCCCATCCTTGGCGGGTTTACCCATTTCCTGAGCCATGAGCGTGCCATACTCAGCCGCGCGTTCCCTCAAGATTTTCGCAGCCTTGTACATCGCGATCGCGCGTACGGCGAATTCTGTCCGCCTCCATTCGAGGAACGTGCGATGTGACTGCTCTACAATCGTCGCGACGTGATCGTCCGTCATCGCGTCGTATGCTTGGATGAGTTCACCTGTTGTCGGATTCAGCGATTCAATCGCCATCGTTACGTCCTCCAGTATCTCGCGTCATTTTCACCGTGCAGGACCAATCCCTCAGAAAAGACTGGGGACTGTTCAAAAAGGCCGTCCAGCAAGGCCGCAGTAAGCGAAGCGGCGAATCGTACTCTCGTACGTTGAGCCTCTGAGCGCGGCGAGAACGCCGCTGGTGGACTTTTTCAACAGTCCCATCGGTTGTATCGTACACTCAAGCATGATATTCATTGCTTGGTATGGACACAAGGGGGGAACGTCGATGCAGTTTGATCCCGCGATCGCAGCCCAGCAGGCGCTCCATCGCGCTGAAGAACAGGGAGAACTTGGAACGATGCAGCAAGACATCATCGACGCGGAGGAGGCGTTTTCCGTCGATGAAGGAGAAGCCGCACGCCAAGCGTATGACCGTCTTCAAGAGTTTGGGGGACAACTTCCCGAGGCTCGATACTTTCAGGAATTTCTCATCTACATCACCTGGCAACAAGTGACCGCGGAAACCATCCCACGGCACTTCCGCAAAGGCGCGGATTTATGCGACCAGTTTATCTCACGATTTGGCGGCACACTGGGGAAATCGACGACATTGAGCCAAGTGCGGGACATACAAGATTCATTTCGCGGCGGATTAGGGGAGCAGGATCACACCCTACCGGAGTATGACGACGACGCGTTTCACGGAGGAGATTAGTCAACGATGTACAAAGAAACCACCGAATCAATCGTCATCACGGTACACCCAAGGTTCCTGACCGAAGAATCATTTCCCAACGCCGGGCATTACACCTGGAGCTATCATGTTGAAATCGTAAACGAGGGCAAGGAACGAGTGCAACTCATCAACCGCTATTGGAACATCACCGATGCCAACGGCCAAGTCAAAGAAGTAAGGGGCGGGGGGGTCGTCGGCGCCCAGCCCGTGTTAGACCCAGGAGAAGGCTTTGAATATACGAGTTTCGTGCCCCTCTCAACCCCATCAGGAATGATGTCAGGAACCTATGAGATGCTCCGCACCGATGGAACCATGTTTAACGCCGTCATTCCGGCTTTCTCACTCGATAGTCCAGACTTCCAGCCAAGCCTAAACTAAAGCGTAGAACCGCGCGTATATGTCGTTGTGGCGTATGCGAAAGAAAGAGAAAGAAGATGCGGCGGGGTGAATCGCTGCTTAGTTCGGTAGATCGAGTTTCCGTATTTCGTCGACTGTATGTGTCACAAGCGCTGCGATTTGATTATCTGTAATTGTTGACACATCGTGTTTACTCAATGCCTCGGTTTGAACGCTCGTGCTATAGAGGAGGCGAACACGTTCAGGGCCTTTCGACTGTTGCCGGGGTTCAGCGAGGAAATTGACATAGTATTCAACTTTGATGGCGACAATTCCCGTCAGCGAGATGCCTTGAGCCACCTCGCGTATGACGGCCATAGCGTTGCCATGGATGTATGTTCTTAAAGTGTTTCTCGTCTTAGGCGTCGTGTCAGGGATGATCTTGAGTGCGATGCGGAGATAAGGCATTGTCCGCACCAAAGAAACCTTCTCTAGGGTCATGATATCCATATCCCCACCGACAGCTCGGGTTACGGCAATTGCCACTGCATCCCGCTCCTCCGCTGGTAACGGAATTTCTTTGACGCAAGCACTCGTCGCCGAAAGGGCAACAACTACAAGCAAGGTGAGGAACCATGAGACCTTTTTACACCGCATGACGACAGATTCTACCCTAATAGACTGACTTATCCAACACCTTCCCCTCTTTTGCCGCGCTGTCCGGGAATATCAGGGAGAGGAAACGTTTTGTGATCACGGAAAAAGCCGTGGCTGTGGGCTATTGTGAAGAGGAACGAATTTCTGCGGTAAGCCACTGGATGTATGTTCGGCGAATTTTACGCTTCTCGATTGCTTCGATACATAGGCTCCGAACACGATTGCGATGTGATGTCCAGTTGAGCAAAACACGTCGTCCGACGTCGAGATATCCTGGCGGTTCATCCAAGAAAAGATCCGACCGCGCAATGGTCCAGATATCACATGCGATCTCGCCTTTTGGGATGGCATGATCTCCTAAGCGATCTTTCAAGCCCTGCACTAAATGGGTCAACTCGTGTCCGATGACGTAGTAACTGAGCTTTCGTGGGTTCAGGCGGATAAGCAGGCGTCGAATTTCAGCTTCGCCGAGTCGTTTGGTGTAGCCCACAGAAATACTTTCTCCGTGGAGTTCCGGAAAATGCCTGATTGCATCTCGGAGCATGGTTTCAAGGCGCTTGGTCTTCTTGGCTTGCATCATTCTGGTGTAGACGAAATCGTCATACTTCATTTGTGATATTGTACCGCGCATGCATGCTCCGCGTTTACGCTTTGCGCCCAGCCCGACAGGATATCTCCATATCGGAGGAGTGCGTACGGCCCTTTTTAATTGGTTGTTGGCTCGCCGCTTCGGAGGAACATTTATCCTGCGCATTGAGGATACCGACAAATCCCGCTCCACCGACGAATCGATCCAAGCCATTCTGAAAGGATTGACGTGGTTGGGAATTACGCCAGACGAAAGTCCATATCGTCAAACCGAGCGCTTGGATGCCTATCGCGAGCAGGTGGACCGGCTGCTGGCAGAGGACAAGGCATACCGTTGTGTGTGTACTCCCGAGGAACTCGACGAGAAGCGCAAAATTGCGCTGGAAAAAAAGGAAACCCCCAAGTACGACGGGCGGTGTCGAGATCGACCGGATGTACCAGAAGCGCAACCATTTACCGTTCGCTTCCGGTCTCCAACTGATGGGGATACGGTCGTCAAGGATCTTATTAAAGGTGAGGTGACATTCAACAATTCCGTTCTTGACGATTTGGTCATCGTTCGTCAGGACGGCCTGCCAACCTATAACTTTTCCGTTGTCGTCGATGATGCGCTCATGGGGATTACCCATGTGTTGAGGGGTGATGATCATCTCAACAATACACCTCGGCAAATTCACATCTACAAGGCGCTCGGATTTCCGCTGCCAGAATTTGGACATCTTCCGATGATCCTGGGGCAAGACAAGTCACGCCTGTCGAAGCGGCATGGCGCTACGTCTATTACCGCGTACGAAGATATGGGATATCTTCCGGAGGCGATGATCAATTACCTGGTACGCCTCGGCTGGTCGCATGGTGATCAGGAGATTTTTTTGGTTCAGGAGCTGACTGAGGTGTTCGCGCTGGATCATGCCATGAAATCAGCCGCGGTGTTTGATCCCGATAAGCTGTCATGGGTCAATAGCCAGCACCTGCAAGCGGCCGACCCTGATCGGATCGCAAAGCTCCTGAGACCGTTGCTCGTTCGTGAAGGCATTATTGCTGATGAGACCTCACTCAATGGCGCTTGGATGCGAAAACTTGTGGTCGCATTGCAAACCCGATGGCGCACGTTGGTGGAGATGGCGCACGCAGCAGCCGTCTATATTCGTACTGAGATAGAGATCGACGAGCAGGCCAAGGTAAAGTTTCTGAAACCAGCGATCAAACCAGCTCTGGAAAGCCTTGCGATAACATTACAGACCGTGTCGCCATTTACCCACGACAAAATCGAACCCGTATTTCAGCAAGTGCTTGAGAAGCACGAGTTAAAAATGGGGAAACTCGCACAGCCTGTTCGAGTCGCACTCACAGGTGGGACAGCAAGCCCAGGAATTTACGATGTGATGGAACTCTTAGGGCAAGAAAAAACGTGTGAGCGGCTTACTAAGGCTGTAGGTCTGATCCCTAGTTCCGAACCTGCATAAAGCAATCTCACATGAGGTCCCCGCAGGATGTTCAAAACGCGCGTCCAGCAAGGCCGCAGCAAGCCGCGAGGCGAATCGTACCACGGTACGTTGAGCCGAACAGCGAAGCGAGAACGCCGCTGGCGGGCGTTTTCAACATCCTGCTAAAGCCAATTGCAGATTTTCCAGGATGGTCTCGCAGCGGCACATTGGACCCGAAGTGAGATGCTTTTAAGCCTTCGGTATTCAAACCACGATAGCGGATCAGACTTTTCGCCGAATTCAGCAACAGTGACTTGGGCTTTGTGAAGATTCTTAAGCGTGTCGTCTCTGATATCTTGTGGAGGCTGATTCAACACCCCTCCCAATAAACTCGCCGCGCCCGCGATGTCCATTTTCTGATCCCGTGCATCGTGATCGTAATCGTCAATCTTTCGTAACTCATTTGCGGCACCAAGTGTCAGATCCAATAGGTAGGCGGCATTGCGTCCGAGTTTGTCGTAATGCAGCGACGCGGGGGTGTCTTCCGGGGTGTGGTAATACTGGCTACGTCCGGTGGACAGAAAGACAAAGGGAATATCAGCTTGCCGAAACGAGTCATAGTCACTGACTGGCCGTTCGCACCATGGACAATATGGCACGGCTTCAACCATGGAGAGTCCGATCGGCAACGGTCGCAATCCATCGATGGGTGTTCTCCCTTGGATCAATCGTGATAAGTGCCGGCTCTTTTCGGATCCTAATACGAAGAGGGCACCTGGAAGACCGGGAATAATCTCTCCAGCCATAAGGTCCATGCCAATCATCAACGCGATGTTCTGACGTTGGTCTTTTGAAAGCTGGCTCACGAAAAACATCGAACCTTTTTCGTCTGTCCTTCCCTCCGGCTTCTCTTCGGCATCGAATGAGATGAACAGAATGCTACGTTTCACTGTATTGGGGTGTTTCGCGAGAATACGTGCGGTTTCCAGCATCAGAGCGACCGCGGAAATATTGTCGTCGGCACCGGGATAGATTAGGCCCTCTCTGATTCCGAGATGATCGTGGTGCGCGGTCACTAGCACAAGCTCATGACGGCGTGTAGGATCAGATCCCGGAAGGAGAGCGGCGACATTGGCGCCTGCTCCCGTCGTAATGGGCTGTAGATAATCGTCCCCAAACCAGGGCTTCAAGCCATAGGCTTTGAACTCGTCTTCAATATAAGCAATCGCGCGCGCGCCTTCGTCAGATCCGACATCACGGCCCCGCATTTTCGGAGATGCAAGGTCATACACATGCTGACGCATGCGCTCGATATTAATTTGATATTGCAGTTCGGCGACGGAGATCGACGTTTCGGTAGCCACCGGATCGTTAGACTTCACAAGATTGGCCATGAGCGGTGTCTGTGTTAGTTGACTGTTGAGGAGCAAAGCTGAAAGCGACATGACGGCTAAGAGATATGGTTTCATAGGCAAGTCTGAGAAACGGGGGGCTCAGCCGGGACCCTGAGTCACTTCCGAAATGACGATGACTTGTCCATCTTTCGCATCAACGGTGGCAGTTCCGCCATCCTGGAGTTCGCCTTTGACGATGAGGCGCGCGATGGGGGTTTCAACTTCTTGCTGAACGAGGCGTTTTAGCGGGCGTGCGCCGTAGACGTGGTCATATCCTCGCTCGGCCAGGATACTGAGCGCGTCTGGGGTCAGCGTCAACGTGATTCGGCGTTCTTCCAGTCGTTGGCGAAGCTGTGCAACCTGGATATCCACAATTTTTTCAAGGTGCTCTCGGGTCAGCGCATGAAACACGACCATTTCATCGACGCGATTTAAAAACTCCGGCCGGAAATACTGCTGTACTTGTGCGACGACTAGGCTTCGCATGTCCTCGTAGGGACGATTGTGCTGTTGAGATTCGATAATTTCCTGGCTCCCGATGTTGGAGGTCATGATGAGCATAGTGTTCTTGAAATCGACCGTATGTCCGTGGGAATCAGTGAGCCGCCCGTCATCGAGGACTTGAAGTAAAATGTTGAAGACATCACGATGCGCCTTCTCGATCTCATCGAACAAGATCACTGAAAATGGCCGTCGTCGTACCGCTTCTGTGAGCTGGCCACCTTCGTCATAGCCGACGTAACCAGGTGGCGCACCGATTAACCGCGCGACCGTGTGTTTCTCCATATACTCGGACATGTCGATGCGGACCAAGTTCGCTTCATCGTCAAACAAGGTTGAAGCCAACGCTCGCGCGAGTTCGGTTTTTCCAACTCCTGTTGGGCCGAGGAACAGGAACGACCCGATCGGTCGGTTCGGATCCTTGACTCCGGCTCGCGCGCGCAACACGGCGTCCGCGATTGCAACAACCGCTTCATGTTGCCCAACAACGCGTTGATGGAGGAGGTCTTCAAGTTTGAGCAGCTTTTCCGTCTCGCCTTCAATCAGGCGACTGACGGGCACGCCGGTCCATCGACTGACGACGTGAGCGATGTCTTCTTCATCGACCTCTTCCTTCAATAAACGCTCGGATCCTCGTTTGGCGATCAAATGCTGTTCTTCTGCCGCGAGCTCTTTCTCGAGGCTCGGGAGTGTGCCATATTGTAATTCGGCAACGCGATTGAGTTCGTACGCTCGCTCGGCTCGCTCGATATCCTGTTTCACCGCTTCGATCTGTTGCCGGATGGCGTGCAGTTTTCCCACCGACGCTTTTTCAGCTTCCCAGCGCGTTGTGAGTGTTTCGGATTCTTGGCGCTTGTCCTCCAGTTCGTGTTCCAGTGCTTCGAGACGAGCACGACTGCCCGCATCTGTTTCCTTGCGCAGCGCCTCGCGCTCGATTTCCAACTGCATGACCTTGCGCGAAACCTCATCCAGGACCGCGGGCATGCTATCGATTTCGGTCCTCAAGCATGCGGAAGCCTCATCCACCAGATCGATGGCTTTGTCTGGAAGCTGTCGATCACTGATATAGCGATGTGAGAGTTTTGCGGCCGCGATCAGACCGGCGTCTTTGATGCGTACCCCGTGGTGGATTTCGTAGCGTTCCTTCAGGCCGCGGAGGATTGAAATAGTGTCTTCCACCGAAGGCTGATCAACCATGATGGGCTGAAATCTTCGCTCCAGTGCCCCATCTTTTTCGATGTTCTTGCGATACTCATCGATGGTGGTTGCGCCAATCATGTGCAATTCCCCACGCGCTAACATCGGCTTCAGGAGATTGGCTGCGTCCATGGCGCCTTCTGCGGCTCCAGCTCCGACAACCGTATGTAGCTCGTCTATGAATAACAACGTCTGGCCTTCAGAGGATTGCACTTCCTTGAGCACCGCCTTGAGGCGTTCCTCAAATTCTCCACGAAATTTCGCGCCGGCGATCAATGCCCCCATGTCGAGCACGATGACCCGCTTCTTCTTCAGACCATCCGGTACATCTCCTTTCACAATTCGCTGCGCCAGTCCTTCGGCAATGGCCGTTTTCCCAACACCGGGATCACCAATCAATACCGGGTTGTTTTTCGTTCGTCGCGAGAGAATCTGAATCACGCGTCGAATCTCGTCGTCACGACCAATGACAGGATCGAGCTTTCCTTGGCTGGCGTATTTGGTAAGATCGCGCCCGTATTTTTCCAGCGCTTGGTAACTTCCTTCAGGATCTTGACTGGTCACCCGTTGATTCCCTCGCACGTGTTGGAGTGCGGGAAGTAACTTGGCGCGGGTCACACCCACATTCTTGAACAGGCCACCCTCTTCAACCATGGCAAGAAGCACATGCTCGACGCTGAGGTAGTCATCTTTGATCCCCTGCATTTCTTTTTCAGCCTGCACCAGAATCTGTGAAAGACGAGGGGTCATGTGAAGTTGTCCAGGAGCGGCGCCGGGGCCGTGGACCTGTGGAATTTTGGCTAACGCCTGCTGCGCAGCTTTTTCAACTGCTGACGGCGACACACCGGTGTGTTCGAGCAAGGAGCCGACGATGCCGCTTTGTTGTTCTAACAAGGTAATGATCAGATGTTCGACATCAATGCCTTGATGGCCTCGGCGCATGGCCTGGGCAGAGGCAGCCTGCAATGCCTCCTGAAGCTTGATGGTCATGCGATTCATGTCCATGATGTCGTGATCGGTTTCCTTTCAAACGCCCTCTTTCGAGAGGCAATAGTGCTACTCAATGACATAAGCTCTATTTTCTCAATGTCAAGGAATGAAAGGGCGTAATCTGGTTTGACATGGTTTGACTCTCTGGTTATCTTTACCGCACGTTCTCTGTTGACCCACTCTAGCATCTTTCGCGTATAAGCCTAACGATGGACCAGCGAACATTTACCCTTGCCGAAGCGTCGAGTATGCTCCCTCAACTCGAAGAACATTTTGAGGAAATTAAGAAGGAACGCGCGGCTATTGTGAAGGGCCGCGACGAAATCAAGAAGGCGAGTAGCAAAGCTGACTTGGGTGGCGGCAGCACCTATGGGCCGCGCTACATCCAGGCACTTGAGCAGATTAGTCATCATATCGACCAAATCCATGAAGACGGCGTGGTGGTGAAGGACCTCGAATCAGGCCTCTGTGATTTTCCCTTTATGATGAATGATCGGCTTGTGTACCTTTGCTGGAAACTCGGTGAGCCAGACATCAGGTGGTGGCATGAAACGGACGCGGGGTTTGCAGGCCGACAGTCACTCAATGATGAGATAGACGAGTAAGTTCGATCCAACCTTCGGTGCGCCTCGCTGCGTTCTCAAATTTTGCTCTTCCAATTATCCATCTTATTTCGTGATGGGTCCTAAGGGCCTCCATGCAGCCACAAATGAAAAAAATTCTTTCCCTGATTGCAGGATGGAGTTTTATCGTGCTTGGAATTCTCGGGCTCTTCCTTCCATTTTTGCAAGGCATTCTGTTTCTGTTGGTCGGTTTGATCATCCTCTCCAAACACTACGCATTTGCGCAACGGTGGTTGGATAAGCTCAGGCATCGATATCCTGCTGCCTTTGATCTCGCGTATAAGTTTCGTGTGCGCCTCATGAAACGATTTCACAGGGGTAAGGCCAACGTGGCAGATGAATGAATATATGTTCAATGAAGACGAGTGCCGCAGTCGTGGCGGTTATCATGATGGGGTGGATGATGGGATGCGCGCCGAAACCATTCAAGCCTGATCTCACGCATACCTACAACCGGATTCAGCCGAAGGCTATCACGGTTGACGGCTACCAATTGGTGTACACCGTGACCGGCAACGGGCCGCCGATTATTCTGTTGCACGGATTTGGGGCCCAAGGATGGATGTGGGAATATCAACAAGAAGCTCTCGCCAAGTATTTTACGGTGTACACGCTCGATCTTCTGGGGCACGGCTACTCCGATCGGCCACACATCGCATATACACCAGATCTGTTTATCGATTCGGTCAAGGGGTTTATGACGGAACTCGAGATGACTCGGGCGACGCTCATCGGCAACTCGCTAGGGGCGGGTGTGGCAATGGGAATAGCATTGAACTATCCACACCTGACGGACAAGCTCGTTCTGATCGGAGGGTTTCCGCAGGGAGTAAGTGAGAAGGCCGCGCTTATGGCCTATCGAGTTTTTCTCCGTTTTGAGCCGGTGTTTCTCCTGCGCATAGGGTTTCACCTTTCGGGCAAAGGACTTCTGCGTTCCACACTCGAGAAACTGGTCGTCGACAAAAGTCTGATCACAGATGATGTCATCGAGCGAGCGTATAAATTTCGGAAATTGGCCGGGTCCGCGCATGCGCTATTCTCATCCCGTAATAACATCCGGCGGTGGGAGGAACACTATGCGCCCCGCATCCCAGAAATTACGACACCGACGCTAGTCGTGTGGGGAACCGAAGACCCGCTATTTCCGATTCCGGTTGGAGAAGAGCTGCATCAACAAATTCCCAACTCAAAATTTCGAGGTATCAAGGGTGCTGGCCATCTGACGATGTGGGAGAAGCCCGAAGAAACCAATGCGGCTATCCTGGAGTTTCGGCTTGGAAAGAGTAAGTGAACCACAGTCAGAGGATACATGCCTTATCTCGTCTGAAGACTTAGTCGGGCGCTGAGCTCACTACACAGAGAAACGTCAAAAGGTTAAACGACAATGATTGAACTAGCGACAATGTCAGCTACTGTTGTAGTTGGTCGGGGAATACTAGACCTCGCTTGGAAGGTAAAAGAAATTTCAGGGTCTGACGTAATTTCAGGTCACTTCGCGTGGGAAGGAAACCGTATCAGTGGCAGTGAAAAAATAACTGTGTCACGCTGCACGAAGGAAGATGACGAAACCATTTGGTGGTTTTCGGTCGATGAGGTTCAAGAATACACATTCATTCGAATGCCAGTAATTCAATCTGGCCTATACGAGCTGTTAGGACAAAAAGTAGGAGAGGATAATCCGGACGAGCAGTTCTGGAGATGGGAATTTGTTGATGCAGCTCTTCTCCAACCGGAATCG
>DTRN01000111.1 GCA_012965905.1 Nitrospirales bacterium
CGGACGATCTACGCCTGTCGAATTAAATTTTCTTCAGGTTGAGCCCTCTTAATCCCTCATATGTAGGCATGTGAAACAATGGCAAAAGAGCTCGTGACCAAGATCAAACTTCAAATTCAAGCTGGAAAAGCTACGCCTGCACCACCTGTGGGTCCAGCCCTTGGGCAGCATGGGCTAAATATTATGGAGTTTTGCAAAGGCTTTAACGCGCAAACTCAAGGTCAGGAGGGAAGCATTATCCCGGTGGTCATCAGTGTGTTTAAGGACCGGTCATTTACGTTCGTGACTAAAACGCCACCGGCTTCAGATCTATTGAAAAAAGCGGCCGGGATTATCAAGGGCTCGGCCGTACCGAACAAAGATAAGGTTGGTACCGTGACGGCAGCGAAGGTTGAGGAGATCGCACGTCAGAAGCTCGTGGACTTGAATGCCGCAGATATTGCTGGGGCAATTAAGATTATCGAAGGAACGGCGCGAAGCATGGGCCTTCAAGTAGTTCCCAACTAGAGAGTGTTCCGGAGGCGTAGGGTATGGGTAAGAAATTTACTGCCGCATTGGCCAAAGTTGAAACGCGATTATATGGTCTTGATGAGGCTATGGATCTTGTGAAGTCATTGGCGTATACGAAGTTTGATGAAATGGTTGATTTAGCAGTTCGGTTAGGGATTGACCCACGGAGAGCTGATCAAATGGTGCGAGGCACAACCCTTCTTCCCCACGGAACAGGAAAAAGTGTGAGAGTTCTTGTCTTCGCAAAAGGGGAAAAAGAGGCTGAGGCCCGCGATGCTGGTGCAGACGTTGTTGGCGCGGAAGATTTGGTCGAGAAAATCAAAGGAGGGTGGTTGGAATTTGACCAAGCGATTGCAACACCAAACCTTATGGGGATGGTTGGAAAGTTGGGAAAAGTCCTTGGTCCACGTGGGTTGATGCCGAATCCTAAGACTGGGACTGTCACGCTTGACGTTGCCAAGGTCATTGGTGAAATTCGCAAGGGCCGTGCGGAGTATAAGACGGACAAGACAGGGAATGTGCACGTCGCGGTTGGTAAGGTGTCTCTGCCTCGAGAACGTCTGTGTGAAAATGCCAATGCAATACTTGAATCAATCATGAAAGCGAAGCCGGCGTCAAGCAAAGGGCGATACCTTAAGGGGGTCTCTCTTTCCTCGACCATGGGGCCAGGGATCATGCTTGATCCCGTCGCAGTCGCAAAGCGGCTTACGTAATCGTATTCCTCCCGCCTCTGTTTGGAGAAGTGACAGCATGAAGAAAGAGATGAAAGCGCAGGTTATTGCAGATTTACATGAGAAGTTTTCTCGGGCTCATGTGGCAATTCTAACCGAGTTCCACGGAGTGCCGGTGGGGGAGATGACTGAGCTTCGGAAGCTTCTTCGCGAGGCGAATACTGAACTGAAAGTGGTGAAAAACCGTCTTGCCATGCGGGCAGCCGAGGATACACCACTTGCCATTGCTAAAGATCGCTTTCGCGGTTCCCTTGCGGTTGCTCTTGGCTATGATGACCCCATCGTCCCGGCGAAAGTTCTGTACGACTTCATCGCGAAAGAACGCCGTCAGCAACGACTCACCATGCGTTCTGCGGTTGTCGAGGGGAAGATTGTTGAGGCGGAACAGTTAAAGGCGCTAGCGAATTTGCCATCTCGCCCTCAGCTATTGGGAATGCTTCTCTCAGCGATGCAAGGACCGATTCAAGGATTTGTAGGTGTATTGTCAGGACCGGCTCGAAGCTTGGTGTATATGATCAATGGTCTCATCGAACAAAAGAAAGGAACGGGAGAGATGGCAAAGGTGAAAGAAGAGAGCACATTAACGGATGACGAAATTCTCGGCGCGGTTGAGCAGATGTCCGTTCTTCGATTGTCAGAATTGGTCAAGAAAATTGAGGAACGATTTGGAGTGACTGCGGCGATTCCTATGGCAGCTCCCGCCGCAGGTGGGGCAGCCGCTCCAGCGGAAGCCGAGGAGAAAACCGCGTTTGATGTGGTGCTGAAGAGTGTTGGTGACAAGAAGATCCAGGTCATCAAGGCGGTGCGAGAGATTACGAGTCTGGGGTTAAAGGAAGCGAAAGATCTTGTGGAAAGCGCACCGAAGCCTGTGAAATCTGGGGCCGCGAAGGATGAGGCGGAGACGATCAAGAAAAAGTTAGAAGAGCAGGGTGCAACGGTTGAGATTCAGTAACGGTTATTGGGTGCAGTGCATGGAAACGGGGGAGTGTTGAGCACGATGACGTCCAACCACGGTGCCATCAAACGGAAAGACTTTTCCAAGATTCGTACGGGCCTTGAGGTTCCGTCTCTTATTGAAATGCAAATACGTTCCTATGCGGACTTTTTGCAATTAGATGTGCCTCCAGAGAAAAAAGAGGATCGGGGGCTTCAAGCAGCACTCACGAGTGTTTTTCCCATCGTCGATCATAATCATTCGGCTATCCTGGAGTTTGTCAATTACTCTCTTGGGAACTCGAAATATAATGCCAGAGACTGTATTGAGCACGGGATGACCTATGCCGCTCCACTGCGGATTCGCGTCAGACTCATTGTTCGTCAGAAAACGGAAACGGAGGAGGCGCAGGAAGTCCGTGATGTGAAAGAGCAGGAGATTTATGTCGGAGAACTTCCATTGATGTCGGAACGAGGCACGTTCATTATCAATGGAACCGAACGTGTCGTCGTCAGTCAACTTCACCGGTCACCAGGCGTGACGTTCATGCACGACAAAGGGAAAACCTATGCGAGCGGGAAGGTCTTGTTTTCGGCCAGAATTATCCCGTATCGGGGGTCCTGGCTTGATTTCGAGTTCGACGCTCGGGATGTGTTGTACGTGAGGGTTGACCGAAGGAGAAAAATGCCCGCGACGGTGTTGCTCAAAGCCTTTGGGTATTCCACCGATGAAATTCTTCGGATGTACTACCCGGTGGAAGAAATTACGATTGTAAAGGGAAAACTCCTTCGAAAGTTAGATATTGAAATACATGCTGGGCTCCGCTCCCTCACCGATGTCTCCCCAAAACGCTCGAATGAACTTATCGTGCGTGAGGGCCAAAAGTTGTCTCGGTCTATTATTCAAAAGATGATTGCTGCGGGGGTGAAAGCGATTCCCGTCTCCCCTGAAGAATTGGTGGGGCGGACTGCCGTAACCGAGATTGTGGATACGTCGAAAAAAGAGACTCTCGTTGAGAAAAATAGCGTGATA
>DTRN01000112.1 GCA_012965905.1 Nitrospirales bacterium
GGGTGGAAGACGCCCTCCATGCCACGAAAGCGGCAGTGGAGGAAGGGATCGTCCCGGGTGGCGGAGTCTCCTTAGTCCGCTGCATTCCTGCCCTCGACAAATTGACACTCTCTGATGATCAGCAGATTGGCGTTGCGATCATCAAGCGGGCGCTTGAAGAGCCGCTGCGACAGATCGCAGCAAATGCCGGACATGAAGCTTCGGTGGTTATCGCCAAGGTCAAAGAAGAGAAGGCCAACGTTGGATTTGATGCTGCCAAAGAGCAGTATACCGACATGATCAAGGCGGGTATCATCGATCCGACCAAGGTTGTCAGAAGCGCGATGCAGAATGCGGCAAGCGTGGCCGGCCTGATGCTGACCACCGAAGTGCTGGTCACCGAGGTTCCAGAAAAAGAAAAACCCATGCCGATGCCTCCAGGCGGCGGCGGTGGAATGGGTGGAATGGAAGGGATGTACTAAGGCACCCCCTCAGCCTGTACGTTCCAATGAAAAAGAGCCCGCTGAGGATTTCAGCGGGCTCTTTTTTCGTCTACATCAGAAAGCAGGAAGTTGGTGCCGAAGGCGGGATTCGAACCCGCACGGGTTTCCCCACACGCCCCTCAAACGTGCGTGTCTACCAGGTTCCACCACTTCGGCACACAGAACCTTCAAAAAATCCCTCCAGCTTCGTTCTCGCTTCTCGACTCGGCTCAACGTACAGTAGTACGATTCGCCTCCTCGCTTGCTGCGGCCTCGTTGGATGACCCTTTTGAAGGCTCTGTTTCAGGGGCTGGAGTATAGTTGTGGCTTTGAAGGGGTGTCAACACACGTGTTTGACAGTCAAGCTATGCCCTACCATAATGGACAGCTCTCAAGCGCACGGGCATATGTCTGTCTAGTCTTCGAAGAACGTCACTATGGCAGCTACTACTAAAGACCTGAAATCCATTCTTTCTAAGCTGACGCACTCGGACGGTGCGAAAGTCGTCGAGCAAATCGGCGAACAGACCAAGCAGCTCCAAGCACGCATGGTCGGCATTCGTCGCAAGCTGGCTATTCTTAGTGGAAAAGGTGGGGTGGGAAAGAGCATGACCACGGTCAACCTTGCGCTCGCCTTTGCACGTCAGGATCAGCAGGTTGCCATTCTTGATGTCGACCTCAACGGTCCGTGCGTGCCCCACATGCTGGGAATCCGAGGACAGCAACTGACGATGACGCCAGAGGGTGCGCTTCCTCCGGTCGGTCCATTGGGCATTAAGGTTGGCTCGATGGACTTTTTCCTTGGCGATTTGTCCCCCGTCCGCTGGAACCGGCCAATGGACCTCAGCCCAGTATGGCTGGGCACGTTGGAGATGACGGTCATTCGGGAATTCCTGGCCGATATCGTGTGGGGCGAGGTCGACTATCTGCTGATTGATCTCCCGCCCGGCGCGGCTGCGGATAAGCCACCAGTCATTGCGAGTTTTATTCCCGATCTTGACGGTGCGGTGGTTGTCACCACGCCCTCTGAAATGGCCATGGACGTTGTCCGTAAATCAGTCATCTACGCACGTAGCCTCAACATCAAGATTCTTGGTCTGATTGAAAACATGAGCGAGTATCGGTGTCCTGAATGCGGAACGGAAAGCGAATTGTTCGAAAGTCAGGCTGATGAAATGTGTGACGCGTTAGAAATCCCGTTCCTGGGCCGAATTCCATTTGATCGAGACTTGGCGCGCTCGTTTGACAAGGGAAAGCCTCTGCTTGATCCCGCGCATCCGACCATTGCCAAGTATGCAGAAATTTCCGGACGTATCCGGGACGTGCTGGATTTCAACAAGCTCCTCGCAGAAAAGCTGTAACGGCAGTATGACACGGAGGGTGACACCATGAAATTCGTCTGTTTGACTTGTGAAGGATTTATGAACTTTGAAAATGTGGATGCCGTGGCTGACAACTCGTTGGGCATTACGTTCGGATGCCCGACTTGCAAGACACGCTTTTCCATGGTGACCAATGCCGGTGAAACCTCGTTGGTCAGCTCGCTTGGTGTAAAACTCGGTGGACGAACTGCCTCTGCCACGCCGTTTGAGATGACCAAGGAAACGCTGCAAGGTCAAGATGGAAAGACGGCAACCGGCGAGGGAGCTGCCTCAGGTGGGGTATGTCCATTCTCGGACATGCTCGCTTCGTCCGGCATCACCACAGGATCATCTGCCTCCGCACCGTCACTGGATTGGAGCGCGGAAGCGACCGAACGGATCGAACGCATTCCGTCGATGATTCGCCCCATGGTCCAACGCGACATCGAAGAATATGCGAGAAAGAATGGGTTCTCTTCTGTCACGATCCAAGTGATGGATGATGCGAAAACCAGTGGAACTGACATCACCTGGGCGCCTGAAGCGGAAGAACGACTCAGTCGCCTTCCAGATTTTATTCGTCCGATGGCCAAGCGCGAAATTGAGCGCATGGCGAAAGATAAAGGCGAGCCCGAGATTACTGCCACCATTATGGATGCAGCTAAAACGAAATTTATGAGCTTCATGTAGGAGCCTTTTTGAACGGCCTCTATAACAATCAAGACACAGTCATAGAGCATTGAAAGTTAAAAAGGCCGACCTTCTGTTCCTAGGTGCCGCGGTCGCGGTTGTGACGGGGGTCGCCTTACTCCCCACTCCTCTCGAGAGTAATCCAATGATCCCTGCCAACAAAACCCATCAAGCTGTGAAGAATGAGGCGGCGTGTGTCAGCTGCCATTCAGCCGGGGGCGTATACCCGCTTCCAGATCGCCACCTCACCAAGCGAACCGATTGCGCCAACTGTCACAGGAAACAATAGTCGGGCAGTTGAAAAAGTCCGCCAGCGGCGTTCTCGCTTCCCTGCTCGGCTCAGCGTACGGTAGTACGCTTCGCCTCCCAGCTTGCTGTGGCCTTGCTGGACGGCCATTTCGAACCGCCCTTTGGTCGCATAGCAGAAACAGACAGGTGCCATCTCGAGCGTATGTGGGAGATGTTGCTTATCTTGCCAAGATTTCTCGCGCTGTCCGAAAATGAACCCTCCTGCTGGACCAATTAAAAGGTAAGCTCACCAGACATTCATCATCCCCCGAAATTTCTTTTACCTTCCAAGCGAGGCCTAGTATTCCCCGACCAACTACAACAGTAGCTGACATTGTC
>DTRN01000113.1 GCA_012965905.1 Nitrospirales bacterium
TTCGCCTTTTCCAAGATCCAGCAGGGTGGACGCCGGTGTATACCGAAAGCGGAGCCGAACATGGATATGTTCCCGTGTGTTTAGGCCTGACTGACATCCCCAACTCTTGACGTCGCCAATGCAGCTTGATGTCCTCTTACTAGATATTGAAGGAACGATCACCCCTATAGATTTTGTGTATGAGACGCTTTTTCCCTTCGCGCGACGCCATATTCGTGAATACATCGAGCAGAATCAAGATGCGCAGTCCGATCAAGAGGACCTTACGCAGTTAAAGATCCAATATAGGATAGACACTGAAAATGGTCTTACCCCACCCAGATGGGAAGATTCGTCGTTTGATTCTCTAGCAATTGAGAGGTACGTCCACTGGCTCATGGATCACGATCGAAAGGTTGCTCCGCTCAAGTCGCTTCAAGGGAAGGTGTGGAAATCTGGGTATGAGACCGGAATGTTGCGTGGGCGTGTGTTTGCTGATGTCCTCCCTGCTTTTCAACTGCTACAACGTATGAAGAAGCCTATTTATTTATTTTCCTCCGGAAGCGTGTTGGCCCAACAACTTCTCATTTCCTATTCCGAGTCTGGAGATTTGAGTCAATACATCAACGGATACTTTGATACGACGACAGGGTCGAAAGGGGAACCTCAGAGTTACGAAACGATCGCAGCGAACATTGGCGTCAAGGCGTCCAACATGCTATTTATTTCGGATGTCGTTGATGAGCTTGATGCTGCAAAACAAATTGGCATGCAGGTTCTTTTAGCACGACGTCCGGGAAACTCTCATCAGAGAGAATCTCTGCACACGCACATTGAAACGTTTGATGAATTAGTCGCATAGATAAGGGAGGTTGCTATGGTTAAGTTGTTGTTATCAATTTGTATTGGGATTGTGTTTCTGGTTCCTTCTCAAGTGTTCGCGGGGACCGCATCTCCAGCAGGGGCCAATGTCTATATTATCTCGCCGTCCAATGGGGAGGTTGTACAGAACCCGGTTAACGTGAAGTTTGGTTTGCAGGGCATGGGTGTCGCTCCAGCCGGTGTGGACAAGGCCAATACCGGTCATCACCATCTGCTGATCGACACTGCTGTTCCAGCATTGGACAAGCCGATTCCGTCTGATGCCACGCACAAGCATTTTGGGAAAGGGCAGACGGAGACCAATCTCACCCTCTCCGCCGGGAAACACACGCTTCGGCTGATTCTTGGAGACAAGGGTCATGTTCCCTTCGCTCCACCCGTGGTCTCCAAAAAAGTTGTCATTACGGTGAAGTAATAGGTCCACCCCAACAATCTGGTCGATTCACTGAATGTTGAAGCTGTTCAAGAAACTCTGACCTTGGGAGACCCCGGGCGCCAAATCGTGAAAGGTGCTCGGTGGTCACCTGGCAGTCAAAGAGATCGAAGTCCCACATTTGAAGTTGTCGAACCAAGGTCACAAACGTGACCTTCGACGCGTCGGCTTGGTGGGTAAACATCGACTCGCCAAAAAATGTCCCGCCCACAGCAATCCCGTACAATCCCCCAACCAATTTCCCCCCGTGCCAGCTTTCGATAGAATGGGCGATACCTAGCGAATGCAGTTGGGAATAGGCGACTCGCATAGCCGGCGTGATCCAGGTTCCATCTTGACCGGGTCTGGGGGTTGTGGCGCAGTATTCGATCACGGCGTCAAACATGGTGTCGTAACGTATGGTGTAGCGTTCTGATCGGATGACGCGATTGAGACGCTGTGAAACATGTAATTCGTGGGGCAAGAGGGTAAAGCGCGGATCTGGTGACCACCAACAGATTGGCTCACCGTCGCTATACCACGGGAAGATTCCGAGGCGATATGCTTCGAGTAGCCGTTCAGGAGAGAGGTCTCCGCCGACGGCAAGGAGGCCATCGGGTTCCGCATGGCCTGGCGGTGGGAATACCGGTTCAGGTGGGAGCCGATAAATTGTCATTGGAACATTGCGGGATTAAAAAGGCGCTCACATTTTAACCTAAGCCGGGAGATTATTATGGACGAACAAGGAGTGCCCCATTCCGCAATACTTTTGGTCTCGTGTCCTGATCGGAGCGGACTTGTGGCCACCATTACCCGTTTTATCCATGAGAATAACGGAAACATCATTAATCTTGAACAGTATGTTGACCCTGGAGAGAAAGTATTTTTCATGCGCCTGGAGTGGGATCTTTCACACTTCTCAATTCCTTTGCACACCTTCGGGGAGACATTTCAGAATGCCATCGCGACCGAGTTTGGCATGGAATGGTCACTGCATTCTTCGAGTGAAAAACCGCGGATGGCCATTTTTGTCTCAACACACTCCCATTGTCTCTATGACATTCTCTCGCATGCACATGCCGGCGATTGGAATGTTGAAATACCGCTTATCATCAGCAATCATCCGACGCTTGAGCCTGTCGCGAAGAAATTTGGTATTGACTATCGTGTGTTCCCGATGACATCGGATAACAAACGCACGCAAGAAGAGAAAGAACTTGCCCTGCTACGAGAGTATCAGATAGATTTTGTTGTCCTCGCTCGCTACATGCAAATTTTGACTGCTGAATTCGTTACTCACTATCCGAGTCGTGTGATCAATATTCATCATTCCTTTCTTCCGGCGTTCGCCGGAGCTAAACCTTACCACTCTGCGCATGATAGGGGAGTGAAATTAATTGGCGCAACCAGTCACTATGTAACGGTGGACTTGGATGCCGGCCCAATTATAGAGCAAGAGATTGTTCGGGTAAGTCACGCGGATTCGGTCGACGATCTAATTCGAAAAGGGCGCGATCTCGAAAAGGCTGTGTTGTCCAGAGCGATTTGGCATCACCTTCGGCGAAACATTCTTGTGTTTCGCAACCGCACGATCGTGTTCGCGTGATTCAACGGAAGGTGATTGCGGTTATCGGCTCCTCTGTAGTCGAGCTTCCGGACGATCAGCAGCAACTTCCGTATCATGTGGGCAAATGGATTGCGGAAGCCCAATGCCATCTTTTGACGGGTGGTGGGCCGGGAGTGATGGCTACTGCCGGCAAGGGGTTCTGCTCTGTTTCATCACGTGTTGGTTTAAGTATTGGGGTGATCCCAGATGGGAAGCTTGCGGGAACATACCCTAACGCATGGATTGAG
>DTRN01000114.1 GCA_012965905.1 Nitrospirales bacterium
GTGTGTTGGTGTTCGATGTCTTTGTCACCTGGACCGGCTAGGGCGATGTGGACAGTTCCTACCGGTTTCGTTTCGCTTCCACCGTCTGGTCCGGCGACTCCGGTGATGCCGATTCCGTAGTCGCTTCCGTATTTTGCTCTCACGTTTTCTGCCATTGCCCTTACTACCTCTTCGCTCGCTGCGCCGTGTTTTTGGATTGTGTCTTTTGAAATTCCGAGCAAATCTGTTTTCGAGTTGTCGGAATAGGTGACGATGCCGCCGAGAAAATAGGCGCTCGATCCGGGCACGCGGGTCAGATGCTCGGCCAAGAGCCCTCCGGTGCATGATTCGGCTGTCGCCAGGGTTTTCTTCTGATTTGTAAGTAATTCTCCCACGATATGTTCAAGGCTTGCGTCTGCCCTGTCGGTGAATACGGCATCTCCAATCAATTCTCGCATCCGTTCTTGCATTGCCTGGAGTTGCTTTTGGCAATGGTCTTCTTGGCCCTGTGCCTTGAGATGGAGGGTGACTTCACCCGGCGATCCGAGAATGGTGATCCACTCTCTTCCAAAGTTTTCGTAGGCTGGAAGGATGCGCTGCTCGACTTCAGATTCTGGGAGGCATGCAATCTTTAACACTGCACGCTTGATAGTTTCCTGGTTTCCGCCTGCTGACGGTTGTTTTTGAAGCCATGGCCGGAGGTGTGTTTCGACCATGTAATCGGCTTCCCGAGGGACTCCTGGAAACAGAAATATGGTTGTTCCCTTATGCTCGATGCGGATGCCTGGCGCGGTGCCACGTGCATTTTCGAGCGTCGTCCCTCCCTCGATCATCATGGCTTGTTTGCGATTTACTTCCGCCATTTGTCGACCCATCTTGGCGAAACGACGGCGTAACTGCTCCTCCAATCTTTGGTCTGGCGAAAGTGTTTTGCCTAGTGCCTCTGCGACGGCGTCGCGTGTCACATCGTCGGTCGTTGGCCCCAAGCCGCCGGTTATGACGATCACGTCTGTCTGTGTGATCCAATGGTTGAGGGTATAGCCGATGGTTTTCTCATCGTCACCGATTGTCGATTTTCCTAGAAGTTCGACTCCGAAGCGTTCGAGTTCTTCGGTGATGCGGAGGGAGTTCTTGTCGAGCTTGGTGGTTCCGAGGAGTTCGGAGCCCAGTGCGATGATTGCGGCTTTCACGTTGACTATGGAAGTTGTTCGACGAGTTCCTCTGCTGGGTACGTCAGAATCTCGGCGAGGGTTGGATGGTAATGGGGCATGCGGAGGATGTCGCGGACGGTACCTTCGTAATACATAATGGCGATGAGTTCATGAATGAGTTCAGACGCTTCGGGGCCGACGATATGTCCGCCAATAATGACGCCGGTTCTTGGCTCACACAACAGTTTGACATGCCCGAGGGTTTCTCCTAACGTCATCGACTTTCCATGGTCGTCGAACGGGTGTGAGGCGATCAGATGTGGAATGCGTTGATCCCAGCATTCCTTCTCACTGACACCAACGCCGGCGATTTGCGGATCGGTAAATACCACTTGGGTTTTTAACCGATCATCGTATTTGCGTGGTGGTTCGGTGATATGCGTGGCATTCCATGCAGCAATTTCGCCCTGTTCGATGGCGATGTGCACGATCTCATGCATTCCGTTAACATCACCCACGGCAAAGATATTGGCTTGGCTGGTTTGCATCCCATCATTGACAGTGATCAGACCATTCGTCGTGACAATCTTTGCCGCTTCGAGATTGAGCCCTTCAATGTTTGGATGCCGCCCCAGCGCTTGCAGTATGACTTTTGCCGTTGCCGTTTTCTCTTTTCCTTCGTGAGAGAAGTGAGCTGTTTTCAACGTTCCGTCGGTGGTGAAACGATCCAATGGCGCGTTGGTGTATACCGTCATTCCTTCTTCTCGAAATCGTGCCTCTACCGGGCGAGCCAAATCTTCGTCTCCCTTGGACATCAGGTGATCGCTGCGTTGGATAAGGGTCACGTGGGTTCCGATGCGACAGAAGAATTGAGCAAGCTCAACGGCAACCGGGCCGCCACCAAGAACCAGCATGGACTCTGGAAGCTCACGCATATCTAGCGCTTCGTCACTGGTAATGTATCCCGCGTCTTCAATGCCTGGAATGGGCACACGGGATGGGCTGGAGCCGGTCGAGATAATAAAGACCTTTGCGGTCAGAGTTTGTGTGCCGACCTGAATTTCTGTCGGGGATAGAAAGGTCGCGCGTTCTTCATAAAGCGTAAATCGCTTATCGTTCAACGCTCCGATTCGATAATCGGTGAATTCTTTGATCAGGCGGGCTTTGCGATCGATGATGGCAGAGAGATTGGATTTTGCGGAAACGGGATGGAGCCCGAATTCCTCGGCACGCTTCATGAGGGACATGATGTCGGAGGAACGGAGGATGGTTTTGGTGGGCATGCAGCCTCGCAGGATGCAGAGTCCTCCGAGCGGGCCGTGGTCGACAATGCCCACGCTCGCGCCGGCATCTCGAGCGGTACGTGCGGCAGCGTATCCGGCAGACCCGCCCCCGATGACGATCACATCGTGGGTCATGGAAGCGATGGTGTGTTGGTTATCTTTGCCAGGTTCAAAAACACCGTCATGATGGGACCCATCATAACGATATTTCAGGCTCGTGAGAACCACATCCGTAGCGTCAAGTGTTATCATGCGCTCCGGTAGAAATTGGAGCTAGCGTGAAACATCTTCACATCGTCGACGCCTCGTGGTTTATCTTTCGATCGTTCCACGCGATTCCTCCTTTGAACAGGGAGGATGGGACGCCGGTCAACGCGGTATTTGGATATATCAATCTTCTGATGAAGCTGTTGGAGGATTTGAAACCCGATCATGTCGCGATTACCTTCGACGCCGGCCGAAAAACCTTTCGTAATGATATCTATGCGGCCTATAAGGCCAATCGATCCGAACCGCCTGAGGAGCTAATTCCCCAGTTTGCCCTGATCCGTGATGCGACACGCGCATTTAATCTTGATTGCATCGAGGTGTCTGGTTTCGAGGCCGACGATCTCAT
>DTRN01000115.1 GCA_012965905.1 Nitrospirales bacterium
CCTTGTTCAACAAAAAAGTATTGATTGAAGGCCTTCAGAATGTCCTTGCTACTCGACTGTTGGTCAATCCTTTCTCGAGCCTCCTTCGCCATCGCATCGAGTTTTGAAGTGTAGGCGTGAATATCGCTGTTGGGGGAGCCGAACTGTGCAATAAGGAAGGCCCCAACTTCTAGTCCGGTCGTCGTATCCCCGTGCTTCGATACACCAAGGAAGGCACTGCCAAGTTCATTGACTCTGATCTCTTCAACCACTGGGTCAATACGATGTGCCAATGTGGGTTGCGTTGCTGTGGCTTCTCGGAGGTAAGGGACTGCTGCTGCACCGATATTGACGATATGTCCGGCGATGGTGGCGACAATTTTTTGATCCTCATCCTCGAGCAAGGTGATGAGGGACCCGATATCTTTTTCACCAGGCCGATTCATAAAGCTACCGTCTCACGGATTGCTCTATAAGGTCAAGAGAAGTATCACATACGCTGCATAACATACGCCATTGAACACCATATGATACGGCTTGAGGGTCCCGAGATGGATTTGAATGAAGAGATAGGTTGACGCAAACAAGGCGATTCCAATGCCTAGTAGCATTTCGGGGCGAGGTGTCCATGCGGTTAACGCAATACCGAGTGCGGGTAACAGGCTGCCCTGAAACACCAAGGCGCCACTGATATTTCCAAATGCCAGAGTATCACGGCCACGGCGGATCCAAAGGATGCTGTTCACCTTCTCAGGGAGTTCCGTCGCAAATGGGATGATGAGCAGCGAAAGAACCAGGGCAGAGATTGAGAGCCAGGCCGAGATGTGTTCGATGCTGTGGATAAACCCCTTGGTTCCAACAACGATCAGGCCAAGTCCGAGGCCAAGCTGGACAATGATCGTCAACAGGTTCGTCGGGAGTCTGATTTTGGAGAGAAACAACGGATGATCTGCTTCCGTTCCATGCCCGTCCGCAACGAGGGCTTTAGATGCGCGAATGGTCAAAAACAGATACATGCAGTACATCAGGACGAGCGTTCCGGCGATGGCCCAGCGTACGCCGCTCAACTCTGCGGGAACAAATAGGGCAGCGCTGCCGAGGGTAAAGGCCATGAGAAACCAGGTGAGATCTCGGTTGAGCCCTGTTGGCTCCGGCCGAAACTCCCCACTCCATCCTCGCTGTTGAGCGGCAAAGACGGCCATGAGAAAAAATGCCAGGGTAGATAACAGGAGTGGTGCTCCCAAAATTGCGCCGATCCCAACTTCGTGTCGTACCGCCTCACTCCCGGTGCTTCCGAGGATCGCAATGACCGGCACCATTGATTCTGGGAGAGCCGTTCCTACCGCGGCAAAGATTGACCCCGTAATGCCCTCGGAAATCTTGAGTCGCTCACCGAGATGTTCGAGCGCATTGGTAAAGGCTTCTGCGCCGAGAAGAATGATGCCTGTGGCGGCAATAAGGATGGCGATTGCGAGGAGGTGGCTATCCATAAGATCGCGAAATTCTACCACATGCGGTTTGGGTCTCTCGGTTTTCAATAAAAAGTGTGTTATAGCTACGTCGGGACGTATCGAGAGGTTTGAGGGCCACGATGCAAGATATAGAAGAGACCATTGAAGCGCGTTTTTCGGCTATTGCGCCCAAAGCTGATTTTTGCTCATTGCGTCTGGTGAGTGAGCGTGACGAGTATCTTTTGGTCCGGCAGAATATTCTTCAACCGGTATCCACATCCAATGATGTCGGGGTGATGATCACCGTCATTGACCGCGGTGGCATGGGCTATGCGGCCACAAGTGACCTGACGAAGGCGGGCCTACAGGAGGCCGCGGAGCGTGCCAAAACATGGGCTTATCGCGCAGTCGGGCGTGGTTTGGTGGATCATGCCAGCATCGCGTATCCCCAATCGGTTGGGGAATACACGAGCCCAACCAAGCAACCGTGGGATTCGGTATCGCTCTCTGAAAAAATCGATCTATTGCAAACGGCCTGCGAACAACTCAAAACCGACGATCGCATCGTCGATTGGGACACCAGCCTTTGGTATACCGAATCGGACACGCTGTACCTGACAACACACGGAGGGCGTGTTCGTCAGAATCTTCGTTTTATCGTCCCGATGATGGGCGCCACGGCCAACCAGGGTGCGGAAACGGAGCGGCGAACGTTTGGTGGCCATGGCTATGGTCGTCAAGGCGGTTTGGAGGTGCTGGAGGAGTTAAAGTTTTCTGAGGCCCCAGCACAGGTTGCTGCCGAAGCGTTAGAGCTCTTGGCGGCCCCGAACTGCCCGTCTGGGAGCATGGATATTTTGTTGGCACCGGATCAGATGATTCTTCAAATTCATGAATCGATTGGGCATCCCATTGAACTCGATCGCATCCTAGGCGATGAACGTAATTATGCGGGAACCAGTTTCGTCACGCCTGACATGTTTGGTACCTATCAATATGGGTCTGAACTTCTGAATATTACTTTTGATCCCACCAAAGCGGAAGAATTCGCGAGTTACGGTTTTGACGATGATGGTCAGCCGGCCACCAAGCAGGACATTATTCGTAACGGGGTGTTGCTCCGACCGTTAGGGGGTGTGACGTCGCAAGCCCGAGCGGGAATGGACGGTGTGGCCAACTCGCGTGCATCTGGCTGGAATCGGCCGCCGATTGATCGGATGGCAAACTTAAACCTCGAACCGGGTTCTTCGACCACGGAAGAAATGATTGCCAGCGTTGAACGTGGCATTTTAATGAAAACAAATTGTTCGTGGTCGATCGATGACTCGCGAAACAAATTCCAGTTTGGGTGCGAGTGGGGACAACTCATCGAGAACGGAAGGTTGACCACCGTGGTCAAGAAACCAAATTATCGGGGGATCTCCGCGACGTTCTGGCGTAATCTGAAGATGGTGGGCCGCAATGACACGGTTGAAGTCCTCGGGACGCCCTATTGCGGAAAAGGCGAGCCCAATCAGTCAATCCGAGTCGGCCATAGTACGCCAGCGTGTTTGTTTTCGAACGTGGACGTATTTGGAGGCGCGTAAGCTAGGT
>DTRN01000116.1:0-1368 GCA_012965905.1 Nitrospirales bacterium
ATCGCTGGGATTGATACGCCGGAGATCAAAGGGAAGTGTCAAAAGGAAACAGCCCTCGCCATGCAAGCCAGAAATCTCGTGAGGCGAATGCTCGGGCAAGCTCGCCGCATTGACCTCCTCGATGTGGAGCGTGGGAAATATTTCAGGATCGTGGCTAGAGTTGTGGCGGATGGGAAAGATGTTGGGCAAACCATGATAGATCGGGGGATGGCTGTGGAGTATGATGGTGGGACGAAGGTGAAGGAGTGGTGTAGAGATTGAGGCTCAATGAACCCTGACACAGAGATGTGGATCTTCGGATATATCGATTCCGAACCACCAGTCCCCGGCACATTCAAGGCAGAAGTGTTTCGTGCCATTGAACAGTTTAAACAGCGTGGGTCTGTACCAGATGAGGTTATTCAGACCTTTGCACAAGCCATGCTCAATCTACGAAGAAAACATAAAGCCAGATTCAATTAGCCTTGTTTTCGATCAAGAGTTTCGACAGCACATGGTCACGTACTATTTTCTGGGAGCAATGGCAATCGGCATTGTGGGAATGTTTGATGGATGGTATTTCGGAAAGAATGGATTACGATTTGATAACGTGTCGGTCGCGATTAGTTTCATTGAATCTGGGTGGCTGATTCTATCTATCCTTGCGCTGGCGTTTCTGTCGTTCCCTGGGAATACGGTTATAATTCCAGCATTATTCATCGTCTGGAGCATCGCGACGTCTATCTGGATATGGCCGCGTGAGTGGCCGCGTGATGAGGATGGAGAGCTGACCATAGTTGGGGTCCCAATCCCCCCGGAGTATGTAACCTATCAAGCCGGGTTTGGGATTGTTTATTCCGTGGCAAGTTATTGGGCTTATGACAACGTTATAGGATAAGGTACGAAGCACTTCACCTCGATGCCGAAAATCTTCACGAGTATTGCAGTTGGCGTCTTCGGGCTGGTTGCATTGGCCCATATGCATCGGCTGATTTATGGTTGGGAAGTGATTGCTGCTGGCTGGTTTGTTCCCAGGTGGCTGAGTGCGATCGCCAGCTTGTTCGCAGCCGTTCTGGCCGTAATGTTATGGAGGGAGTCGCGTAAGTAAAAGCAGTTAGCATCAAATTTGTGAGTGCGTAATAGCTGGCGGCCCATGAGGGCAAGTCTGTCAAGGAGTTCTTGGTTGATCTCGCTCAGGCGAGACTGGAAGAGCTAGAGAAGAAGGGCATTCTGCCGAAGGGGAAGTAGGCTTCACAGTTGAGTCGAAGAGTGATGTGTGCGCTCTTTTAACCGGACAGTAGTGATTGGGAACTCTGTTGGATGCGAACGCCTTCCGTCACCGACTTCCTTCAACGGCATCGGCAATAGCTCCTTCAGGCGTTACAGCTT
>DTRN01000116.1:1416-3011 GCA_012965905.1 Nitrospirales bacterium
CGCCTCCAGTCATTCCCTTGGAAACCAAAAACCAAGTGCACTCCCCACTGCCCAAAAAACATGAACACCACTCCACCTTCACGACCTTGTGTCTCAAACACTACCGATCCATAACCAAGCAGGAACATTATGCCCAACGCTGCAAAACCAAAACCCCACATCTTTTTCACGAAAGCCCATAACCAAGTAAAAGCGAGTGCTGGCCAGCTAAAACCTTGCTTTACCGCCTGATAGCCCTGCGTAGGATGTTTATACACGTCAAATGTTTTCATGGTTCTGACGTTTCCCCCTTGATTGAGTCCAGTCCCAGAGTGAGTTCGGATAAGATTGATCGGTCCCTTGAGCAACTGATAGCCTGCCCCTCAGAATCTCACCGACCTCATCATCCTCTCGAAATCAGCGCGCGTCTGCCCGAGGGTGTGGTTCTTTGCCGTCGCGGTGATGACGATCGTTTTCCCGGGCGCTTTCTGAATCTGATACTGCAACGACCGCGTGCCTTGGACCGCGCCGTCAAACTCCGTATACAAGGCAAAGTGCTTATCCCAATAACTCGCCTCGCACCGATGCACCTGGATTGACCGGCCAAAGGCTTTCGTCAGTTCTTCCGCGAGCGCCGGGCAAAATGCGTTAAAGTAGCGCGGGTCATCAGCAATCCGGTTGGTTCGTTGCACGATGTCCATGTTGTCCACGAAGGCGGAGCTTGCCGTCGCCTGGTTCAGATAGATTTCAGCCGACCCGGACGTTACCTCGTCAGCGATTTTTTCCATCAAGCGCGGGTCAACCAACCGAAAGGCCGCGCTCTTGCTCGCCGTGTCAATCCCGGCGGCGTTGTCCTGAATCTCTTGCTTGGTAACAGCAACCCAATGACTCGGCACGTCGAACGTAAACCCGAACGCGCTCTGGTAGGTTTCCGCATATGCCTGAGGCGCGAATGCGATCAACAGCAGAGCCAGTAAAAGAACGTAGCGTGTCATGACGGGCCTCCAATGGGGGCATTATACGCTCACAAGTGACTGCACTCATTTATACCCACCTCTTTATCCCCCAGTTTGAGGTGCACGGGTGCAACACTTCCAGTGCTAGACAGCCTTTTCGTTGAACCACTTCACACAATAACGTCGGTGTATTATGGAATTGCATGCTGGTTATAAGGTACGCTGCGTTTACATCTTGGTTGCCAAGGGAGAACGAAACAGATGAATATTGCTTCCCGTAAAGTTTTCGTGACGACGTTCGCGGGGATATTTTTGTTTTGTGGGATAACAGTTGGTCATGTCTATGCTGCCGCTGATCTGACCGGCACCATCACGAAGGTGACACTCAAAGAGAAAAGCGATGGGAACAAGCTGACGGTCAAACTCACGATCAGCAATATCGGGACGGACACGGCAACCGGCCCGTTTTTCGTCCAGTTGTGGTTGTCGGAGGACGCGCGGCTGTCAATCGACGATGAGGCGCTCGACTTCTTCACGATCAAGAAAATCAAGGCCGGCAAGGCGAAAACGAGAAAGTTCAAGGTGCGAGGGCTTGACGACGTCGCCGGGAAAGGCGTCATTGTCAGTCTCGATGGGGGCGGAGCTGTCGCCGAGAGCAAT
>DTRN01000117.1:0-755 GCA_012965905.1 Nitrospirales bacterium
GTCGTGACCAAGGCGTTGGAAAAAGTTGAGCTTCCCGAGCCCGCGGCAGACTCAGGGCCACTAGAGGTTGCCGCTGTGTATCCTTCGACGCTGCCGGCACCATCTGTTCATTCTGAACTCAAGGTGATTCGTGAGCGGAACCAGGTCTTGGCTGAGGAGCACGTTGCGGAGCGTCAGGCGACTGCAAATGCTCAATCATCTGCTCCCCTTCCGACGATGCAGCAGGATGCGCAATGGGAGAAGGCCTTTGCGGAGTATGCGAGTCGGGTGAAAATGGTCATCGATCGCAACTGGCATTGGCAGGGGAACAACGATCTTGCATTGAGCGTGTCGGTCAGTTTTCGCATCTATCCCGATGGGCGAGCGACACGAGTGGCGATTTCTGACACCTCGGGAAATGAGATTTTCGATCGTGCCGCGATACGTGCTGTGAGGCAATTGAAAAAGCTTCCACGCTTTCCTGCCGACATTCAAAAGAAATTTCTTGATGTCGTTATGGCGTTTTCCAAAGTGAGAGCATCATAGGCCGGCATGGAATCTGTGTTGCTGAATAGAGTATATCCGTGACCCGCGCGACGCAGCTTGTTGGGTTGCTTATGGTTGGGCTCGTATGCATGTTGGCAGGGACGTTCCTTCTGTCTGACAAATCGAGGGCGGCAGACCTCTTCATCGAGACGTCCCGGTCCACATTTGATCCGATCCCGATCGCGGTGTTTCCATTTCAAACTGACGATGCGTCGCAAGCACTTGGGTTT
>DTRN01000117.1:773-18456 GCA_012965905.1 Nitrospirales bacterium
GGACCTCCAGCGGTCCCAACTGTTTCGCATCGAAGACATTGATGGGGTCGCTGACCTGCAAGGCAAAAGTCCGAAGCCTGCTCTCATCCAACGTGTGTCGGCGAGCGGAGTGCACGTATCAGTATGGGGAAAGCTAGAGCGTCGCGGCGATGACATCTTTCTCGACGCGTTTTTGTATGAAGGGGAAGCCGGCCGCAAAGTCCTTCGGAAAGTGTACACGGGAAGCAAGGGGGTGGTTCGCGCCATGGTGCATCGGCTGTCGAACATGATCATCGAGCGGTATACCGGCCAACGGGGAGTGGCCGGGACGCAAATTGCGTTTGTGGCTGAAATAAATAACGGCAAGCAGCTCCATGTGATGGGGTATGACGGCTATCGTCCTCGCCCACTCACGAACAATCGGTCATTGAACCTCTTCCCTCATTGGTCTCCCGGAAAACGTTTTTTGGCGTTTACGTCGTATCTCGATGGCAATCCGGATATCCATGTGATGGATTTGACCACCGGAGAAATCAGAAACGTGGTTGCGTTTCAGGGTGCCAACATCACCCCAGCATGGTCTCCAGACGGGAAGCAACTTGCGTTCGCGTCGAGCTTTGATGGGGATTCCGACATCTATACCATCGAAGCCAGTGGGGGCACGAAACTCCGGCAACTTACCTTCAGTCCGGCGAGTGATTTTTCTCCAACCTGGTCGCCGTCCGGGATCGAAATCGCGTTTTCCTCTGACCGAGGAGGCTCGCTACAGATTTATGTGATGGATGCCGACGGGTCAAACGTTCGACGCTTGACCTTTGAAGGGCGGTATAATACCGCGCCGGCATGGTCACCGGATGGTCGTTGGATCGCGTACACCTGTCGTAATAAACAAGGGAGTCTTAAAATATGTCGTGTCACGCCGGATGGTCGTCAATCAGTTCAGGTGACGCAGAGCGTAGGTGACCACGAATCGGCGTCCTGGTCGCCGGATGGCCGCCACATCGTGTTCAGTGTGGCCTCCCGCGGGGAAAGTGATATCTATTCTGTGCACTACGATGGGTCGGGGTTAGTACGGCTGACGTCCGGTCCCTATCGCGCCTCGAGCCCGAGCTGGTCACTTTGGGAATGAAGGTCAACGTTTCAATAGCATGGGTATTGGTAAACATAAGTGGACATGAAAGCACTCACTATTCGCATAAGGAGTTTTTGTTATGACTGTGTGTAACGTCAAACATTTTATCCATTGTACTATTGTATTGATGATGGTCGGCCTTGTTCTGGGGCTGGCGGGATGTTCAAAGAAATCCGTAAAAGCATCGTCACCTGGTGCTGTTGCCGGCGGACATGTGGAAGGAAGTATTTCATCAGGCACACCAGGGGGTATGACCGAGGCGAGCGGGCAAGAGCTCATCGTGCTCCAGCCTACCGAAATGGGTGAGTCTAGCGGACCGGGCGAGGTTGTAGAGCTTGTCGCTGACGAGATCATAGTCATCGTGGAACCGCACGAGACCGCTACTCTCGATGGTGGTGCTAGGCACATCTCGGAGTCATTGGCATATGCTGAGGTGCAACCTAACCTTCTTGTTGGCGTGGGAACCTCGGCGATCGAAACTGCGGCGGTCTCGGCACCGGCAGAAGACACGTTCTTTGTAAAAGAAAGTTTCGAAAATATTTATTTCGATTTTAATCGTTGGGCGATTCCCACGCCAATGGTAGAGAGGCTGACAGCCCATGCGTCGTGGCTCAGAGCGCACTCAGGGTCGGAAGTGCGCATCGAGGGGCATTGTGATATCCGCGGCAGCCGTGAGTACAACATGGTGCTGGGCGAAAGGCGCGCTCGATCAGTCAAGGACTTCTTGCTGGATCTTGGCGTAAAGGAAGTTCAGCTCTCGTTGATCAGTTACGGCAAGGAGAGGTTGACATGCTTTGAGGGGAAGGAAGGGTGTCATCAGGACAATCGGCGGGCGCATTTGATGTTGAAGTAAACGAAGGAAAACCCTTAACCATTCTCACCGCATTGCAGCCAAAGCATGGTGTCGTGGGGTATCAAAGGGCAACAAGAAACGGAGTTGTGCATGATACGTGGTCTATTGGTGTTCTGTATCTTGACATTGGGTTTGGGGTGTTCATCGATACCTGAGGTTGTAGAGGACGATGGTCGTACTGGCGCCGCGGCTATGGAAGGAAGCGGTGCTATGGGGGCTGCCGATCAGGGAGCCGGCATGATGGAAGACCACGAAAACGTGACCCGGATTGAGGATGAGCGTGTGTCCGATTCATTGATCATTGTTGGAGATGAGGACTCCGACATTGCCGCCGCGCGCTTAGAACGTCAAGACGCAAGCAAAACAGAGATCATCATAGAAAAGACGCATACTGTTTTTGAGGATATTTACTTCGACCTTGATCATTGGGAGATTCCCAAGCCGATGCAGGCGCGATTGTCTGACCATGCACGGTGGCTGAAAGCCAATCGCGGCCCAGAAGTGCTCATTGAGGGATACTGTGATGTCCGTGGCAGCCGTGAATACAACATGGTTCTTGGGGAGAAACGCGCGCAGCGGGCCAAAACATTTTTCATGAAATCAGGCGTGAACGGAGAACGAATTTCTATCATCAGTTATGGAAAGGAAAGGCTCGACTGTCTCGATGAGACTGAAGCCTGTCATTCCACAAACCGCCGTGCACACATCGCACTACAGTGATTCCACCCTTCTCTACTCACCCGTCACGTGAGTCGTGCAGCCGACAACCTCCGACAATGAGCAGCCTTGCTTGGCGTTGGGAGGCGCGATGTCCGAACCCCGCGCTAGGCTTCGTAATATATCAGTTTCCCTTCCGCGTTCTCTTGGGAATTTTCCTGGGGGTGTCCGGGCTGAGTGGGGGATGTGCTGCGCGACCTGATCTCGTGAAGCTTCAACAGGAGGTCAAACATGAAAAACAACAGAGAATACAACGGCAAGAGGAATTGCGGAAGGATGCAGGCGTTACGAGAGAACAACTTCAACGGGATCGCGCAGAGCTTCGTGTACAGCTAAACCAACAACATAGGGGATTCATGGAATTACAAGCGGCTCTTGCCGAGGCAATGAGACAAGAGTTGGGGGATACCAGTACCGCACTGTATGCGGAATTGTCTGAAGTTCGAGCGTTGGCCGCGGAGCTTCGTGTTACCCTTTCGACTGTGCGCGAGGTCGAGCTGGGAGGTGTCATCGGGAAAACTGAAGAAATTCAGAAAAGTGTTGAAGACTTTCGTTTGCGGCTGGATGCCGAATCGAAAACGCTTGACGATTTTGGATACGTGTTGGGGAAACGAATCGGCGAGTTGGAAAAGCATCGTGAATGGGTTGAAACACACACCTCAGGGCTTATTGAAAAGCACGCCGCGGACGTGGAAGCGATGACGGCGAGTCTCAATGCACAACGTGACAGCCTTGCTGGGTTTGAGGCCGCGTTGGGGAAACTTGGTAACGATTTGGCTGTGCAAGTGATTACGCAGGTGCGTCAGCAGGATGACCGAATCCAGGCGCTGTCGGCTCAAGTGCAACGGATGCAAGGCTGGGTGGAAACGCGGACAGAAGAGTTAGCCGAGCAGGACGCAACCGATATGGCGATGACGACATTGCGTCTTGAGGAGTTGCGAAAGAGTCTTGCGGGATTCAAAGGGGCGTTAGCCAACCTGGGTGAGCAGCTATCAGCGCAGCTTGTGGAAGAGGGGAGCCGGCAAGGCGAACATGTTCAGGCACTGGCGGCTCAAGTGCAACGAATGGAAGGCTGGGTAGAAATGCGGACGCAGATACTAGAGGAAAAGCAGACAGTGGAATAGTATTGCCACCGCGGCTCAACTGGAAAAATTGAGTGGAAGTCTTACCGGCTTTGAAGACGCAATCATCTCTTGGGTGAAGGCGTTGCGGTTCAGGTGAGAGAACAAGCAGCACAACAAGAATCGCTTGCGGCGCAAATGCAAGTGACACAAAGTGAGTTAACTCAATTTATCGATCAGCTGAGGACACGGGTTGAACAGAGCACATTAGCGCAACAGGAGGCCCCAGGTAATGAGTAGAAGCTGCTGTGTGAATAGCATGTGTCGAGGTGCGCTGCTCTTCGCAGCAAGTCTGCTGATCACGGGCTGCGTAGCCACAGCGGATTTCGTTGATTTGACGAAAGAAGTTACCTACGTGCGAAATCAGCAGAATGAGCTGAAAGCGCAGGTTGCAGAGCTGAAAACGGTTGCAGCCGATATCGCAGCGCAACAGAACGAGGAACGTCCGGAATATTTAGGATCACGTCTGGATGTGTTGAGTACCAGGTTTGAAGCGATGGAAGTAGTGCAGTCGGTTCTTGGCTCACAGCTCATCGATTTGCGGCGGGACCATGAAGAAGGGATGCGGCGCATCGCGTCTATTGCCGCTGGCGTAGAAACAGCTTCAGATCCTGGAGCGGGCACCACACCATGTGCGTCATCGGATATGCCCGAGATGGAACCTGAGATTCAGGCCGTTGTTCCCTCAGATGGCACAACCCAGGATCAGACGGAACTTTCTCCCCGGGAGGCCTTTGAGGTTGCGTACCAGGACTATCAAGCTGGAGACTACGACGGTGCCATTCAGGGTTTCAAAGCGTTTCAGCAACGATTTCCCGATGCATCGTTGGCCGTTGATGCACAGTACCTTGTGGGGACCTCGTATTTCAGAACGCGTGACTGCGTGAAGGCGATCGCCGCGTACGAGAAGATGGTCAATACCTTTCCCCACCACCGGAACAACGTACTAGGCCTATTGAAGCTGTCGTACCTCTATGACGCGATGGGAAATGCGGCGCAGGCGCGGTCAGTGTTGATTCGGCTCATCGAGCGTCATCCGCGGTCGAAGGAGGCCAAGCTGGCGAGGCAGAGATTGCCCAATGTCAGTCAGTGAGCACCCGATGTTAGCAGAGTCTGCGAATACCATTGGCATTTTGAGTGAGGAGACAATTAATCAGATTGCTGCGGGAGAACTCATCGATCGACCGTGCTCGGTGGTCAAGGAACTCATCGAGAATGCAATTGATGCCGGCAGCACTGTGGTAATGATCGATGTTGTGGATGGTGGAAAACAGTTGATTCGTGTGTCGGATGACGGTGAAGGGATTCCCCCGGAAGACATTCGGTTGGCATTCGAGCGGCATGCGACAAGTAAACTCCGCACCGTTGATGATTTGTGGCATGTACGGACCATGGGATTTCGTGGAGAGGCGCTTCCCAGCATCTCCGCGGTGTCGAAGGTGAAGATACGAACTATGCGTGAAGGGCGGAAGACGGGGGCGGAGCTGACGTTGTCGAATGGGCTTCCAGGGGTACTGGAAGAAACCGCCTTGAGTTCCGGGACCATCGTGGAAGCCTCTGATATCTTTTTCAATGCTCCGGTGCGGAGAAAGTTTCTGAAGACGACACCGACCGAGTTTGGTCACATTTGCCGCACGGTTCAGAATCAAGCTCTGAGTGCTCCCGCTATTCATGTGGGGCTGACTCATAACGGCAAGCGGGTCTCGGATTTTCCTGCAATGTCCAACATGCGCGATCGGGTATTGCAGCTGTTCGGAGCACCCTTTGTAAGCGATGTGGGGAATGTTTGCTCGACCTGAGCAGGTCAAGACGTCACGTACGCCACAAGAGATCGTCTTGAATGGTCGATGGATCAAGAGTGCCATGATCGTACACGCGATCTATGAGGCCTACCGCATGCGAATTCCCAAAGACCGGTACCCGACGTTTGCCATGACCTTAGATATCGATCCCACACGTGTTGATGTCAATGTACATCCCACCAAGCGGGAAGTCCGTTTTTTAGATCAGGAAGCGATCCATCACGCCATCTTTCATGCGCTCAAAGCCGGCCTCGGGATCGTAACGAATGCCCCTCAGGTCTTTTCGTCATCCGCCAACGTGACGGCATCGTTTTCACGTGGATATGGCTGGGGAGGATCTGTCGGTCGCACTGGGATAGATGAACACGACGCAGCACGAGGCACATTTCACACAACGACTGAAACGACCGAGAACGACGTGGATCCCTCTGTCATCGCAGAGTCAGTTTCCCAAGCGTCCCCGAGTCTGGATCGTGATTCCTGTGACATCCGGCCACTGGGACAGCTGAATCAGACCTATATTGTTGCCAACGTCGATATCGGCACGTGGCACGGGTTGAAGGTGCTTGACCAACACACTGCGCACGAACGTGTTCTCTTCGATCGTCTGCTCAAGCAGACACGAACGCGTTCCGTCGCAACGCAAGGCCTCTTGTTTTCACCGGTCGTCGAACTCCAACCATCACAAGCCGTGGTGTTGAATCAGCATCTTGAAGAACTTCGCACGTTAGGGCTGGAGATCGAACAGTTTGGCAAACACGCGTTTCGTATTCGTGCGGTTCCATCCTTCCTCACTCGCACGGATGTGTATGTCCTTCTTGGGGAGATTGCTGATGAGCTTATCGATGGAGCTGAATACGAAGGATCCAGTTCTCGGGACGCGTTGGATAAGAAAACCCACAAGGTACTCGCGACTATGGCGTGCCATGGCGCTATCAAAGCGAATCAGACTTTGGGGCTTGGGGAAATGAAACACCTAATTCACGATTGGGTCCAAACGGGGATGCCCACGACATGCCCACACGGCAGACGGATTGTGATGCGATTGTCAGTTGCCGAACTGGACCGAATTTTCGGACGTGCATGATGAGACCGAACAGTGAGTGAGGGCATGCCGTCAGTATTGTGTCTTGTCGGCCCGACTGCGGTAGGCAAGAGTCATGTGGCGGTGGCGCTTGCACAGCGATTGAATGCTGAAATTATCAATGCCGACTCGCGACAGGTGTTTCGCGGCCTGGATATCGCGACGTGTAAGCTGAGTGCCGAGGAACGTGCGGGCGTTCCGCATCATCTCCTTGACATCGTTGATCCAGGCGAGAGGTTTAGTGTTGGTCAATATCGGCGACTCGCGATGGAGCGCATTGCTCGGATTCATGCGAAAGGGAAACTCCCATTAGTGGTCGGAGGGACAGGGCTGTACGTCAAAGCGCTTGTGCATGGTTTGTGGGATGGGCCTCAGCCCGACTGGCCGTTTCGTGATCATCTGCTAACGCTGGAACGTGAACATGAGGGAACATTACACCAGGAGTTAGCGCGAAAGGATCCACGTCTTGCCGCCCGCATCCATCCCCGCGACGAGGTAAGAACTATTCGGGCGCTTGAGGTGATGCACGTGTGTCATCAACCGCTTTCCACTATCCATGAGCAACACGGATTTCGAGAAGTGCCGTTCCAGGCTACGATGATCGGCCTCACCCGCGAGCGGAGTGCCTTATACCGTCGAATTGAAAACCGTGTTGATCGTCAGATGGCACAGGGATTGGTCGAGGAAGTGCGGGGCCTAATGCAGCGGAACTATCCTGCCGATCTTCCAGCGATGACGGGATTAGGATATCGACAGTTGGCGGGCTACCTGACAGGACAGGAGAGTATTACTGAGGGTGTGCGGCGGCTAAAGCGTGATACCCGGCGATATGCCAAACGCCAAATGACATGGTTTCGAAAAGATCCAACGATCGTCTGGAAGTCAATCGACGCACATGAGACTGCAGATGCCGTCGCGGACGACATCATGAATACCGTCCACTGAGGGAAGCAGAGTGATGAAGAAGGGATCAATGCACACGACTGTTGGGATTATAGGGGGAAGTGGGCTATACGAGATCGATGGGTTATCAAATATCAGGGAGTACCATCCCACGACGCCCTATGGTCGGCCGTCCGGTCCTTTGGTGCTTGGCACACTCGAGGGCATGCAAGTCGCGTTCCTTTCACGTCATGGGCAAGGGCATCGCATTGCACCTAGCGATATCAACTATCGTGCCAATATTTTTGCGTTGAAGCAGTTGGGTGTGGAATGGATTCTCTCTGTGAGCGCGGTGGGAAGTATGAGGGAAGACATCCAGCCTGGCCAGATTGTCATCCCGGATCAATTTTTTGATCAGACACGGCATCGAATCAATACTTTTTTTGGAGGACCGGTTGCACCGGGTGTTGTTGCCCACGTTGGCTTCGCCGACCCGGTGTGCCCCGATCTTGCGAGACTCTTGGCCGATGCATGTAGACAGCAGGATGTGGTGGTTCACCGTGGTGGAACCTATGTGTGTATCGAAGGCCCACAATTCTCGTCCAAAGGAGAGTCTCGTATATATCGCCAATGGGGAGTCGATGTGATCGGGATGACCAATGTCCCCGAGGCGAAGCTTGCCCGTGAAGCAGAGATATGCTATTCCACCATTGCGATGGTCACGGACTATGATTGCTGGCATGAGACTCACGAATCAGTCACCGTTGAGGCGATTCTTGAGACCTTGCATCGCAATGTTGAATGTGCCAAGCAGATCATTCGTACGGCGTTGACATCGCTGCCGATTGAACGAAACTGTCCCTGTGAATCAGCGCTCAAGATGGCGCTTGTGACTCCCCAGCACCTGATCCCGTTGACCACGAGGCGGCGGTTAGCTCCGCTGTTGGCACGGTACATTGAGTCGTCTCCACCTCGGCCGAACCGGGTCAAGCGGCCCTCCAAGCGTCCTCAGCGCCGTTTGGCGCTGGTTCCAAAATCGCAAGGAAGAAAATAATGGGGAAGCTGCTTGTGGTGGGGTCTGTCGCGTTAGACTCTGTAAAAACACCGTTTGGAGAAGTCGTCGAGGCTGTCGGAGGATCAGCCACATTTTTTTGCATCGCGGCAAGTTATTTTACGGATGTGCAGTTGGTTGCGGTTGTTGGGGAAGATTTTTCTCCGGAACATCTCACTGCCTTGCAACGAGATCGTGTCGATCTGAATGGACTTGAACGCAGTTCTGGTCGGACGTTTCGATGGCGTGGGGAGTATTCACACAAGCTGAATGAAGCTAAGACCCTCGATACCCAATTAAACGTGTTGGAGACGTTTTCTCCCACGATCCCAGAATCATACCGCGCTCCATCGCAGCTGTTTCTTGCGAACATTGATCCAGATTTGCAGTTGAGGGTGCTCGGGCAAGTGAAGCGTCCTTCTGTTGTCGCGTTGGATACCATGAATTTTTGGATTGAAGGCAAGATTGAAGCACTCCGCACCGTCTTGAAGGAGGCTGATATTCTCATCATTAACGATGGGGAAGCACAGGCGTTGGGTGACAATCGGAATCTTGTACAGGTCTCGCGAATTATCCGGAGTTTGGGACCCAAGACCCTCATTATCAAACGGGGTGAATATGGGGTTGTCATGTTTCATGGTGATGCCGTGTTTGCATTACCCGCGTATCCTCTGGAGCATCTTAAAGATCCGACTGGAGCGGGGGATTCATTCGCCGGCGGCTTCATGGGCTTTCTGGCATCCGCTTCTGCATTGGACGACCAGTCTCTTCGTCAAGCCGTGGTATATGGATCCGTGATGGCATCGTTCGCGGTTCAATCCTTCAGCGTCGATCGACTTGCGTCATTAACCGATGAGGACGTCAAGAAACGGTACATGGATTTTAGTCGACTCACCACGTTTCAGGTGTGATGCGGTTGCGTAGGACAGTTCGATATGTGTGCTGGAAGAGTTTTATTGGGACCTGCGTGTTGATGAGTCTGGTCGGCTGTGTGACGGAGGCGGCACTCAAACGACAAAGTGAGGCAGAAGGGCAGTTCAAGTTAGGTCTATCGTATGTGCACACCGATCTTCAGAATGCCATTGTGTTGTTTGAGCGGGCCATCGACATCGATCCGAACCACCACGATGCGCACTTGGAGCTCGGCATCGTGTATGGCTCGCGTGGTCGCCTGGATGCAGCTGAAGAACATTACAAACAGGCCATCCGCATTGATTCAGACTCTTCCGAAGCCCACAACAATCTTGGGACGGTGTATGCCCGCCAAGCACAATGGGATAGGGCGGTCGAGGAGTATCAGAAAGCCCTAGAAAATCCGATGTATCCATGGCCTGATACTGCATATTACAACCTTGCGCGTTCTTTGAGTAAGATCGGCGAACATGACGAAGCGTTGATCGCGTTGCGTAATGCCCGTTCTATTGTGCCCCTCTCAATTCCTGCCATGCTCATCCATAAAGAGTTTGGGCGTATCTATGAAAAGATTGGAAAAATAGAATGGGCTCGTGCGTCGTACCAGGAAGCGATTGAGGCGATTGAGGCAGATGATCAAGGGACCTACCGAGATCAACTGGAGGAGTATCTTCGAAATCTCGAAACGACGTCTGACGGGGAGAAACATCATCAACCATGACCGAGCCAAAGGATTCACGTGACGTGCCATGCGAAACAGATGTCTCGTCAAATGCGTTCTTCCTCTCGTTCTTCTGAGCCTGCTGATTGTTGGGGTTTTCGGTTCCGGCGCTGCGGAGCAGGATCCTCTGCGCCCACGTGTTCCGCCAGAACTGCTTGAAGAAGTCAAAGCCATCACCAATCCTATTTCCTCGACTCCTAAGAATATTCAGTTCGGGAAGGAGTTGTTTGAAGGCGTTGCGATCTGCAGTCAATGTCATGGTGTGGGAGGAAAAGGTGATGGGGCCGTCGCGGTGAACCGCGGCCTGGATCCGTCGCCGCGCGACTTTACCAATCCTGAATTTCATACCGCGCGAACTGATGGGGAGTTGTTTTGGGTGGTCAACAATGGTTCACCGGGAACAGCCATGCCGAAGATGACTGGGCTAGGAATGATCACCGAGGAACAGGCCTGGTATGTCCTTACCTACATCCGAACGTTCCCTCAGAGGGCAGCCGAGGCGGCACCATGAAAGCACCAGTGTGGACAACCAATCAACCCCCCAAGCACTCCAGCAAAACATCGAACGGGTCATTAAAGGCAAAGCTCAGGCTGTTGAACTGAGTGTTGTCTGCCTGCTTGCCAACGGCCATCTCCTGATTAGTGTATTTCCCATCATCAGGATGGGTGACCTTTGATCCCACGCCTAGCGCTGCTGGGCCTTCTGCTTCCTCAGGGTTAGTGAAGCGCGTGCTGAGCATCATCGCAGCATAGTTGGGATCGATATGTCATCTCCTATAGTTTGCGAGATCAAGTCCGCGCGGCAATGACCGCAACCCAGATGGGGCGAAAATCGCTCGCGGATATGAGGGGAATCGTCACGCACTGGAAGAAGGAACTGTATGCAATGATGCTTCATGCAACGCAGAGCGTGCAAACGTTTAGCCAATTGATCCCGGGGATATCATCGAGTCCTCTTACGCTGTTGACCCTTCTGGCATTCATCATCATGGGTCTGGTCGGATTCGTGATCTGGAAATGGTCTCCGGTCGGCCGATCTCGTTCCGCCGACCCGGCAGTGGCAGCCTATGAGCGGATGTTGCGAATTTTAAAGAAGCAGGGACTCACAAAGAAACCGCAGTGGACGGCGTTCGAGTTCATGCAGTTCGTCGAGGAACAAGCGAAACACATCGCACCAATTGTCAAAGACATTACGCAAACCTATTGTCGTGCTCGCTTTGGACAACAGCAATGGTCGAAGGACTATTCCGACAAGATGCAATATCAGTTGGCAATGCTGAAACCTACTTAAGCGAGTTCTTTCGTAATCACTCTCAATGTAGCCGTGTCACCCGCGTCCGTGAGTCATCCTTTGAAGCATAGGAGCGAGCAGCAGCAGGAGCAGTCCGGCAGCAACCGAGCTTACGACGAAGATAGAGAAAAACACGGTGAGGGAGCCGACATCATCCGTCATGGCTGCCAGGACGCCTGCAAGTTTATTTGCAGCTGCATTGGCTAAAAACCACGTCCCCATGAGTAATGAGGCGAATTTGAGCGGCGCGAGTTTGGTGACGAGTGACAGTCCGACCGGCGAAAAGCAGAGTTCTCCCCACGTGATGACCAGATACGCCGTTGTCAGATAGAGTGGACTCACCAAAACCCCCGCATCTGCGCTTCGTCCGCCAAGAGCCATCAGGCCGAATCCGCATCCAAGTAGAATCAACCCGAGTCCCATCTTCACGATGGTATGGGGTTCTTTTCCCTTTGCGCCGAGTTTGAGCCAAATCGAGGCAAACAACGGAGCAAAGATGATGATCACCGCAGGGTTGATCGACAGAAACCATGAAGCTGGTACTTCGAACGTTCCAATCATGCGATCGGTATGACGGAGCGCGAAGACGTTCATGGAACTGCCGGCCTGCTCAAAAGCGGCCCAGAACAGGATCACAAAAAACGCGGCGATGAAGAGGACGGTGATACGTTGACGTTCCTCGTACGTCAGCGGTTGAGCATGTGATGCGATATCTGTGGCTGTTCGGGATGGTGGTGCGCCGATTTCTGCGAGATATCGAGACCGGAATGTCATGAAGACAATCATGCCGCATGCCATGCCGATACCGGCGCTTCCGAAACCCCAGTGCCACCCGACACGTTCTCCTAAGTATCCGCAGATCAATGTGCCGAGCAACGCACCGAGATTGATCCCCATATAGAAGGTGGTAAACCCGGCATCTCGGCGTAGGTCATTCGCTCCGTAAAGTTGGCCCACGATGGTCGAGACGTTGGGTTTAAAAAACCCTGTCCCAATAATGATGAGGGCTAGCCCCAGATAAAACGTCTCCATCCCCAGTCCAGAAAAGGCCAGCGAAAAGTGCCCCAGCGCGATGATCAGCCCCCCGATGACAAGCGAGCGTTGTGTGCCGAGGAGACGATCGGCCAACCAACCGCCGATGAGTGGGGTCACATACACAAGACTGGTGTAAGTTCCGTAGAGCGAGAAGGCGCGATCATCAGCCCATCCCTGATCGCTGATTAGGTAGAGAACAAGCAAGGAACGCATCCCGTAATATGAGAAGCGTTCCCACATTTCGACAAAAAACAGAAGGTAGAGCCCTTGGGGATGTGTAGTGTGGGATGTTGGCATGAAGCGGCAGTGTAGCAAGAAATTGACTCAGGCTCACTGGCAATGCTAGCCTTTTTATTGTTGTTTTTCAGCGGAAAATTTTTTCAAAGAGAGAGGTGCCACCATGGTCATGAGATCCTTCAGAGCGCTGTCCTTCGTGTTGATCTGTGCTTTTTTCGTCGTGATCACTGGGTGTTTTGGGAACGCGCCAAAATGGGTAAAGCAGGGAAGTGGGGCATTTCAAAGTGATACCAAAGCGTTTTACGGCGTGGGTGCGATCAAGGGGATACACAATCCGCCCTTGGCAACCAATGCCGCGGACAATCGGGCGCGTGCGGAATTAGGAAAGATTCTCCAGACCTATTCAGCAAGTTTGATGCGTGATTATGCCGCGTCGAGCGCCGTTGATGATTTTGCGGTGTCCACCGAACAGCAACTGGTTGAGCAAGCCGTGAAAACGTTCTCGTCCACGACACTCAGCGGTGTGCAGATTGTGAATCATTGGACGGACAAGGACGAGGGCATTACCTATTCCCTTGCCAAGCTCGACCTCGACGACTTTGAGGCGCAAATCGAACGGGCCAAAGCATTCAATAGTGAGGTTCGTGAGTATCTTCGGAAGAATGCCGACCAATTATTTGACCATCTCGGCGGAGAAGAAGCCAAACGTGAGCAGTAAAACGCGGTGTGATGTGAACCAGCCACTCCGAACACAGTGGAGGCGTTCGATGCTCGTGATGCTCTGTCTCGTGACAATCGTTGCGTCCACGGTCGCCTGTTCGGCAACTCGAGTCTCACGGATTGATACGGGGACAGTCGTCGACCTCAGTGGCCGCTGGAATGATACCGACTCGCGTCTGGTGGCTGAGGGAATGGTGAAAGAAGCCCTAGAACGGCCTTGGTTGGGAAACTATATGCAATCCCACGACACCCAGCCAGTGGTCGTGGTCGGACGTGTGACGAACCGTAGTCATGAACACATCAACGTGCAGACGTTTATAAACGACCTCGAGCGAGAGCTGACAAATTCACAACGGGTCGTGTTTATCGCCGGGCGCGGCGAACGTGAGGAAATTCGTGCCGAGCGTCGGGAGCAGGCTGTGCATGCGCTAGAGTCAACGCAGAAGAGGCCAGGGAAGGAAATCGGAGCTGATTTTATGCTTCAGGGAACCATCAATACGATTCTCGATGAGGCTGATGGAACCAAGGTAGTCTTCTATCAAGTCGATCTGGAACTCGTCAATATTGAGAACAACGTCAAAGCATGGTTTGGGCAGAAGAAACTGAAGAAAGTTGTCGAACGGAAGCGCGTAATCTTCTGACCATTCTTTCTCGTATTCCCCTGCTCATCCTCGCGGTCGGGGTGAGCTGCAGTCCCATCCAAAGTCATTATGTGCAGGTCGAACAGGCTCTGGCGCAAGGGAATCCAGAGGCTGCTGATGCGCTCGTAGAAAAACACAGGGACGAGTATGGAAAAAAGAGCCGAGTCCTCTACGCGATGGATCGTGGGATGCTCTTACATCTCTCCGGACGCTATCAGAAAAGTACTGAGTTTCTTGAGAACGCCGAGCGTATGATCGAGGATCTGTACACACGACGGATTGGATCGCAAACGGCGGCGTTATTGATCAATGATAATGTGTTGCCGTATGAAGGGGAGCACTTTGAGCAGGTGTTGATCCACGTGATCATGGCCTTGAACTATGCCTATCAAGGGTTGTTTGATGATGCGTTGGTCGAAGCACGGAAAATCGATCACAAACTTAATGTGTTGTCAGACCGCGCGGAGAATACCTATGCCTATACACAAGACGCGTTCGCACGCTACCTGACCGGGCTCCTGTTCGAATCTCGTGGTGAGTTGAACGATGCGTTTGTCGCGTATCGGCTTGCCTATAACGCATTTCAAGCCTACCAGGAGGCATACGGGACTCCCATTCCCTCTCTTCTTGGGAAGGACCTTCTTCGACTCAGCGGGGCACTCAATCTTGAAGAAGAGTTCGAAGAATATCAACAAGACTTTCCTGAGACGACCTGGCAATCCATCGATGAGGTACAACAGCAAGGTGAACTCGTGCTGATTAGCTTCCATGGACGAGCACCCAAAAAAGCTAATGAGTTTATCGATATTCCGTTTAGTATGCAGGCATTGACGATGGTTCTTGCCACGCACAATCTCAAATCGTCAAAGAAGGGTCGGATAGCCCAGAATATTTTGTTTGGACTGACTGGGGATGTATTTAGCGTCGCCCTCCCGAAATTCGTTCCACAGCCATCCAAAGTCAGCTACACCGAAATTGTGTTGATTGGAGGCGGAACAACCGAGACCGCGCGCACTATTCTCATGGAAGATGTCACCGAAATTGCGAGACAGGATTTGAAGGATCGTCTCGTGTGGGAAAGTGCGCGGGCGGTTGCGCGGGCGGCCTTGAAATTCGCGTTTGCCAAAGCCGCTGAGCGAGGAGTCACCCAGGCAACAGAAAACGAAGATCTGGGACGCTTGGTGGGGTTTATCACTAAACTCGCCGGCTCTGTCACTGAGCAGGCCGATACACGCAGCTGGCGGACATTGCCGGATGAGATTCAGTTGGCGCGTGTTCGCGTTCCGCCCGGAATCTATGAGCTTCATGTTCGCCATGTGGGACGGAATGGAAGGGTGCTTGATGAAAAGACGCTTCCGTCCGTTGAGATTCTGGCCGGTAAGTTGAAGATTCTCAGCCATCGGACGGTGTTGTAGGTCGATGAAGACACGTCACCTCCTTGAGATCGTATTTGTTGCCGCTCTATGCATTGTGCTGACTGGCTGTGGTGCGCGATTCCTGAGCAAACCCGTTCCAGGCTGGATTAGTGGGCCGAGCACCGAGTATCCGCCGGATCGGTTTCTGAATGGTGTCGGGCAGGCGCAATCGCGTGAGCGTGCAGAGAAACACGCCTACGCCGCAATCGCAAAAGTATTCCGTGCCAAGGTGATGGTGCAGGACCGCGACATCGAATCGTATGTGACTCCCGACAGTGGTTCGAGCGCCAGGAGCACCCATGCGATCGACATCGACCGACGTATTGAAGTTTCCACTGACAAGGTTCTAGAGAATGTCCGTATCGCTGAAATCTGGCATGATAAAAAATCTGACACTCACTTCGTGCTGGCGGTTATGAATCTGGATATTGCCGGTGCCCGTCTCAGGGCGCGGGTTCGTGATCTTGATGAAAACATCACACACTATGTTGAGAAATCGAGAAATCCGGGACCGTTCAACGGGAGCCTTCAGCGTGTCAAACATCTTCATGCGGCAATCAGCGATCTCGATCTTAGGAAGACCTATATCGCCGATCTGAGGGTGATCAGGCCGACTGCGGTACGCGGTGATGCTCCGTATGAAATTTCCAAGCTCAGATCAGAACTCAGCCGGTTGTTCGCCGAACATATCGTCATTGCGGTAGAGGTGACTGGGGATGAAGCGGAACTCGTTCGTCGTGCGGTGGTTGAGGGGTTGCTTCGCGAAGGTTTGCCGGTGACGTCCGATCGTTTGGATCTATCCAAGCCGGCCTCTCGTCTCCGTGGTGAAGCTGGGGCAACGGCAGGACCGAACCTGGTGGTTCGAGGGAAAGCTGAATTCTGGCCGGTAATGGTTCCAGATCCGGTCTTTACCTTCGTGCGTTGGTGTACGGATTTTGTCGTCGTCGAAATGGACACACGTCGCGTCATTGGCGCGCTCTCACATTCTGGAAAAGAAGGACATCTCTCGTTTGACGAAGCGAAACGCAGGGCACTAAGTTCCATGCAACCCATCCTCACAACGGCACTAGCCAAGACCGTCGCGGACTATATTTACGGTGAACGCAAAGACGAGGACGCCAAAAATCCAGCAGCAACCTGCATGGACCGAAAAGTCCCGAAGAGAACATTCAACGCGCCTGTGTTGAAGCCGCTGGCCTATTAGGCCTTCATCTCAATCGGTTCCCCCGCCTTCACGAAGATCCAGAGCATTGCTCCGATAAATGCGAAGGCCGCAGCCACTTGCAGTGAAACTGTCCATCCGAATTTGTCCGCGAGCCATGGTGTAAGCGTGGGGGAGATGGTCCCGCCCAGATTCGCTCCGGTATTCATGATGCCTGAGAGGGTTCCGGAGTGATTCTTCGAGAGATCTATCGTACTTGCCCAGAACGATCCCACGCTGAAGTACAGACAACCCGCACCCAACGATAGCAATACGATTGCCGTATAGGGTTGGGCAATCTGTACGCCCGCTGCAATAAGCGCCGCTGCGGACGCCATTCCAACACATCCTACCGACGAGCGGCCGATGGTGATTCCCCATATCTCACAGCATCGGTCTGAGACCCAGCCTCCCAGCGGACAGAGGATTGTAATCGCAATGAACGGCCCGGCGGCGAAAAAGGCTCCTTCCAACACATCAAAACCACGTTCGTTAACAAGATACAGGTAAAACCAGGACAAATAGACGTAGGCGACGTAGCCTAGACAGGTATAGCTCATGGTCATGAGCCATACTGATCTGTTGCGTGCAAACGCACGCCAGGGAATCTGGGATTTTTCTCGATGCGTCGAGGGATTCTGTTTGATGATCTTGAGTTCTGCTTGATTGACGCGAGGGTGCTGCTCGGGGTGATCGGTTGCAAATGCATACCACATCATCGCGATCACAATGCCGGCGATGCCGGCGACGTAGAACGGCGTTTGCCAATTGTAGGTGAGCATGAGCCAGGCAGTGAGTGGGGGAGTCAGTGCCGATCCGACTCCGATACCCCCAATCGCGAGGCCCATTCCGAAGCCTCGCTCATGCGGACCAAACCAGTTGGCGACGG
>DTRN01000117.1:18481-30027 GCA_012965905.1 Nitrospirales bacterium
CACCCACGCCGATTAAAAACCGTATGAGCATGAGTGACCCTACAGTACCGAAGACTGCTGCTGTCGGGAGTGAGGCGGCCCAGGCGGTGAGGACGGTAAACACCGACCACCAGATGACTGCCGCGGTCAGGATGAGTCGGGGCCCGAAGCGATCGCCAAGCCAGCCACCTGGAATTTGAAATAGTGCATAGCCCAGCACAAACGCTGAGAACACCTGCCCCATTTGGATTGGCGTGAGGCCCAGCGCGGGCATCATCTCTTTTGCGGTGACCGAGATATTCACCCGGTCGATGTAGGTAATGACGCTAATCAGGAAGAGCAGGCCGAGGATGGCCCACCTGGTTCGTGATGGGGTGGGGGTCACCCGCGTGGGCAGCCTGCCATCGGTTGTCGCTGGCAGAGCGCTTTCCACACGCGTGGAATATATTTCACGGAGCCGTTGTACCCGGCAATTGCACCCCAGGTGTACCCGTGTTTCTTAATCTGTTCGCCAAGTACGATCGCGGCGAGCTGAAGATTGGTACAGGGTTCAAGGGCATCGAGCGGAGAGATGCCTTTGGTTCTCCAGAAGCGTTCGAGATTTTGGCTGCTGATCTGCGCCAGTCCTGCGTCAAAGTACAGTTGTGCCTTCCACAGATAGCGAAGAAATTTTTCCGCGGTTTGTCGATCGTCTAAATACCGACTGGCCCATTGCCCGTTTTCTTTTCTGAATCCGAACGTCCACGGATGGCCGTTCGATTCGACGTCGACGATCGAATGAAGCAGGGTGGCCGGAACCCCGACTTTCTTGGCCGATATTGCGAGGCACACTTCCCATTCACGCGAGTCGTTGGACGCTGAATACACCGGCCCGGCAAGGGATAAATGCAGAACGATGCCCAGGATAAAAACGCGAAGGCAGCTGTAGCGTAACGCGCACGGCATCCACTCACCCATCAATACTATTATAAATGAAGATGCTTAAGGATAGCAGCCATGAGTACGACGAGCATGCCGGTCCATATCGTTGTACGTTGGAATGGAAATCGCGTGTCCGGCGGGTCAGCGTCCTCGTCATCTGATGGAGACTTGTCCGGGGTCGCAGGTGACCAGAATAATGCGTTATAGAGAAATAATGTCATCAGAACCATGACCAGCACTAACTTGATAGCAAGGATGGTGATGTAGAATTGGTCAAACGTCCCGCCCAGGCGAATGCGAACGAAGTGAAGGTTAATGCCGCCGGTAAAGAGAATGACGATAAACAGCACGCCAACCACCCTCTGATACTTTTTGTACATCCCGGCCGCGAGTTTTCCTGCGAGGTCTGGTGCAACATGTTTCCGCAAGACTGGCGAGACCGCCATGCCAAGGAACATTGCGCCGCCAATCCAGATGATTGCGGACATGAGGTGAATCCAGTGATTCAGGGAAGGGATGATTTCGGTCATCAATCGTTACGTTCGAGCATCACCGCAACGTTGCCGTGATGCATCAGGTGGGTGCTGGGCTGTGCGATCATTCGGGTTTGAGGATTTGGTCGATCACCTCTTTGACGTTCCCAGTCTTCATGGCCTCTTCCATCGTCACTTTGCCTTGTTCGATCCCGACTGTCGCAACATCGAGCGTAATGGTCGTAATCCCATTTGCCTTGGCGTGCTTTTCCACTAACGCCTTAGTGCAGTCGCGCATAAATCCTTCTGGAACCCGGTCGATACGAGCTGTGGCTTCGTCTGTCCAGGTGTAGAGGCTCGTGTTGCTTTCCTCCGGTGCGGCTTCTGGCATGGCGTCTCCTCCGTTCGATGTGGACTCGGTGGCTTCGGCAATGATCGGTCCAGCATATTGCTGGGTGATGGTGGTCATGCCAAGTTTTCGTGCAGACTTTTCAATCCGCGCCTTACATCGACGGCGTTGGTATCCAGCCGGCACAGTCCGAATGGCCTGCTTCGCGGCGCTCGTCCATTTCATGGCCACATCGTCATAGGCATATTCCGTTTCAATTTTTCCTTCAGCTTGGGCGGCCGCTTCGAAGATCGCTCTATCCACCAGCTGGAAATCATCACCGGATGCCGGACACACCGGGCAGGTTACGGGCTTGGCGCCCTTCCCCACATGCCCGCAGTTTTTGCACACGTAGTAATCGAGTACCTTCGCCTCTTTGCTAGTTTCCTCCACGACTCCCGCCATCATGCCGCTCATGGTATTTCCCATGAGATCCTTGGTGACGGACTCATCGCCCTGCATGGTATTCCGGTCGATGCCTTGCTCATCAAGTGTTTTTCCTAGGGCCCGCATCGAGTCGAGGGCTGATTTGGGAAGGATGGTCCCGATGGCTTCGTCGACGACGGAGTTGCTGATGATGGTATATCCCTTTTCGATGGCATAACGATGAATCGCAGTTTTCGCAATGCCGCGCGCAAAGATCGGAATTTTCTCCATGCGGCGAAGGGCTTCATCAGACCACACCATGGTGTATTCAGCCTGGGTATCTACCGGAGGCACAAACGCGCGGTTGGACACCAGGACATTGCAGGGAAGGGATCTCAGGAGGTTCTCGGTATTGCTTCCGATGTCCATCTCATCGTCACTATGAACTCCAATACGCCCCACGATGAGCAACCAGGGGTTCACTTGACGCGCATACTTGAGGACTTTCTCGAACACTTTACCGTCAAGCAGTGTGGTTTTGATGTCTGTGCCATCTTCTTGCGCAAGGTCTCGTGCCACATCGAGATGCGACTGATAAATTTTCGCGAGCCCGCTGTCGATGATCTCTTCATGCAGTTTTTCTTGCTCTTTAAATCTGAAGACTTTGCCTGCTTCCTCGCTCAACACGCCTGAGATACTATGAAACGCCGCATAGTGGAAGTAGGGATCAAAGGCGGCGATTGCCTCCACCGGTTTGTTGAGCGCTTTCCCGAGCGCCAATCCCGTTTTGAGTCCGCCGAACGACAGTGGGCTGCCATCCACGGCAACGACGATGGAGCCGCCGTTCATCGGCGCGGTGTCCTTGATGACCATCACATCAGACGTGCGTACTCGTCTGACCACACGCTCACATACGCTTCCGATGACACTGTCTTTTACAGCGCCAAGGCCTAATGCACCGATGATGGAAAGGTCATACTTGTTGGTATTGATGTCTTCGGCGAGGACCTTATAGTTGCGTCCTTCAAGGCCCAATGTTTCGTGGGGGACATTGGCATCGCCACATTTCTTGGTGACGACGTCCATGTAGGAGTCCGAGATGATCTCGAGGCCGCGTGTAATCAGCGAGTCATGGATCTGCCGTTGCCGTTCAAGCTCTTTTTCTCCCTGATACTCTTCAGGTAGCCCCGCTTCCATTTGTTTAAAGCGACGATCGTGCATTTTTGCGGCATAGACGTGGCTCCCGATCACTTTCCCGCCAAAGGTCTTGGCGAGGGATACGCCAATGTCTAGTGCGGCATTGGAGTGATCCGAGTTGTCGACAGGGACATAAATGCTCTTGTACATTAAAGCCTCCTACTCAACCGATTCAACTGACGAGATGCTAGATTTCAGTCAGGCATAAAGAACCGGCATCATACCATCTGGTCTGAATTAAGATCAATGCGATGGTGGTGTTTTATCCCTCCGCGTCGTACCATGACGCGGGGAGGTCCACAAGCCATTGTAGGGGCATTGCAAACGTGCGAAATATATGACGAAAGCAAGACAATGAGCAGCAATTCTGACGCGACATATCAAAAGGCCGGTGTTGATGTCGATCGCGCGGGGAATGCGCTCAAACGCATTACCGCGCGACTCGGTCAAACCTGGCCTCAAGGAGGAGGTTTCGGGTCCGTCGCGTTGCCGTGGGGCTACTTTGCAAATGTGATCGATTTTGGAGGAACCGGCTGTGCCATTACCACCGACGGTGTCGGATCCAAGGTCCTGATTGCCCAAATGATGGATCGATATGACACCATCGGAATCGACTGTGTCGCCATGAATGTCAACGACCTCCTCTGTGTTGGGGCAAAGCCTGTCTCCATGGTTGAATATATCGGGGTTCAGGACCCGCATCCCGATATGCTTGACGCCATCTCGATTGGGTTGTGTGAGGGCGCACAACAGGCTGAGGTCTCCATTCCAGGTGGGGAAATCTCGCAGCTTCCGGAAGTGATTACCGGACATAGGGCCGGGTATGGGTTTGACCTTGTTGGCATGGCAATCGGTACGGTGGCTCTTGATCGGGTCATTATCGGTCAAGATCTTCATGAGGGAGACGTGATCATTGGGATCGAGAGCAATGGCATTCACAGTAACGGCCTGACACTGGCCAGAAGGGTCCTTTTTGATCAGAGCCAACACACTGTGGACTCTCGGCCTTCCCAACTACCACATACAGTCGGCGAAGAACTACTACGACCAACCCATATTTATGTCAAAGAAGCGATGGAGGTTCTTGACAGTGGAGTGTCCGTGAAGGGCATGATTCACATCACCGGCGATGGATTACTCAATCTGTCACGGGTCAAAGCCACGGTAGGGTTTCGCATCGACCATGTGCCGGAAACGATGCCAGTTTTTGCACTCATTCAACAGGCAGGGGACATATCCTACGAAGAGATGTTCACCGTGTTCAACATGGGCATCGGTTTCTGCATCATTGTCGAGCAGAACGATGTCGACCGTGTGTTGTCAATCGTACGCTCTCATGGAAAACGAGCAATGAAAATAGGTTTTGTGATACCTGATGAGCATCGTCGCGTCTTTATCACGCCCTACGATCTAGTGGGAGAGGGCAAGCAGTTTTCGAAAGCTTAGCAGGATGTTCAAATAGGCATGAATATCATCACTTACACCCTCAAGCTTGAAAGCGGCGCTGAACATCATTTTGAGGTTGATCTTGACCGCACCGCTCCCCAGCCTGGAAATACAGAGGCCTCTCCCAGCGAGTGGACGAGACTTGAGACCCACCAGTGCAGCAATTGCCCGTTGGATGTCTCTACACACCCCTATTGTCCCGCCGCACTAGATACCAAAGTGATCGCCGAGAAGTTTAAAGACATCATGTCGATTGAGCGGGTGGATGTGGTGGTGACTACGAACAACCGCACGTACTCGAAAAACTGCGATCTGCAAACAGCGTTACGGTCCTTGTTTGGGCTCGTGATGGCCACGGGTGGGTGTCCCATCCTTGGGAGGATGAAGCCGCTTGCTCATTTTCATCTTCCCTTTGCCACGTTGGACGAGACCGTGTTTCGTCTTGTGGGAGCATACCTGATGAAGCAACGGCTTCTCCACCGTGATGGCACAGGTGAGCCCGATTGGGACCTCAAGGGCATCGAAGATTTGTATGCGCAATTGCAAACCCTCAACAGCCATTTTATGAAGCGTATTCGCGATGCTTCGCGTGAAGACGCGAACTTCAATGCGCTGCATATCTTCGTGTCATCATCGAGTTTGATCGGTGAGTATCTTGACGAAACACTTTGTGAAATTAACGACTTGGTTAGTGAAGGCCTCTGACTTGTGCTGGCGTGGGCCAATCCAAACGGTTCGGCATGGCGGGATTCCTGTCATTTTGCGACAAAAACGTTTCATTTTTACCTTTAGTTGTGAGCGGTCTAACCGTTTATAGCCTGACTAAATTTTAGGCAATCCGCTGAAGCAAGCTCCAGTCGTGCCAAGGCTTGATTGCCTCCACACAGTTATCCACGTCGATCTGTGGACAACAAAGATCATGCCAGAAATACCGATCGTCCGAACGCCTGTATTTAAGCGCACATGATTCGCATCGTGCATTAAAACACAGTATTTATAGGGATATATGAGGTTTTGTGCTAAAAATTCCAGTAAATTTTGGTCTGCATACAATAAATAACTTGTCAAGCGAAAATTGAGTGTATTTTTTGACGAGTCACACTTTGTCCACAAGGGGATGGCCAGATTTTAACGGAAAATCGAAGAAATTTAGTGTTGCCGACCAGCGACGTAATTGTCAGTATTAAAGAGGTGAGGGTGTTATGCGTTGTTTGACCCGAATTTTGGCGTCAATGAAGTCTTTATGATCAAGATGCAGCAAGGTTGTTACTTTCCGGATGAGATGCTCTTCGTATTTCTCCAGCTCCGCGTCCGCGAAGGCCACCGTCCAGAGGTGTTCGAGTACAAGGATTTTGCGTTCCCGTGAAAATTCTTTATTAATCAGTGCGGCAAACTGGAACATATCTGTCGCCTGTTTAACCTCTTCCTCTGCGAGTGTGATGAGTGACTGCGTTTCCTCTGCTGTGAGCTGAAATGCTGTTTGTATTGCTGTGCTCACGGCCTGCCGCTCCTCATCTTTTACCTTGAAATCAGCGTGTGTCATTTCGATCAGAAGCGCAGCCGTCGCAAGCTGAAGTGCATGTTCCTGCGTCTGCCCATTCTCGTTGGACGCAGGCACAATCTGTTCTTGAAAAAATGCTTTAATCTTCTTAAACATCCGCAGCTCCTTAGATCGGAACCTTATCGATGGTGTCCGCAACCTTATCGATTGCCTCATCTGCCGTGTTGCCTGCGACGGGTATGATCGAGATCGCAGCGCCGGTAACACGCATGGGGACCGTGATGATTTTGGTCAGTACACACCCGCTCAGATACATTGCGACCATGGCCAGTATCACAAGCTTCATCATTGCCTCCTTTGTGATGGGACGTTCATTGATGTCGGAATTCACAGTATCGCGTTGTCAGTGTTGAGTGCAATTGGTCTAGCGTCTCATCAGCAACATAATCCACCGCCATAAATTCAAAAGACTTGCCAGTGATGCGGCAACGTATGTCAACGCCGCGGCAGTCAGAATTTGCCGCGCGCCCTGCATGTCTTGAGTCGACAGGTACCCGCCTCGTTGTAATACCGGAAGTGCGCGGCCGAAGCTCGCGTCCCATTCAACGGGAAGCGTCACGAGATGGACAAGGGTGGCGATCCCCATCGTCAAAATACCGGCATAGAGCACGATTAATCCTGCGGCCGGGGTTTGCGTGATTATTGCGACAATCGGAATACCCATCATGATACCTGCGCCAAGTTTCTCGGCGCCTTGAGCGACACCGATCAAACGGGTGCGTTGCTTGAGCGGGGGATACCCGGACTCGTCTTGAATCGCGTGCCCAACCTCGTGTGCCGCAACCGTCACCGCGGTCAATGATTTCTTGTCGAAGTTGTCTGGGGTGAGTCGAACGGTCTTGGTCATCGGGTCGTAGTGATCTCCAATTGGAGTTGTTTCGACCTTGACATGGCTCATATTCATTAGATCGAGCAGGTGACGCGCAAACTCGCCTCCGGTTCCCTGAAAATCCTGGCGGGGCGTGCTGTGTTTCTTAAAGACCCGTCGGGTCCACAGTTGCGGTCCGAACACAATGGCCAGAATGATGATCAAAAATATGATAATTCGCATGCGATGCTCCTAGGTAATGTCGATCATTATAGCAAGCTGCTTCGCAACCTACGTACACAGTGCTGAAAGTCGTGCGTTTCATGGTGTCTTGACTTCCAGGTTGAATCGCGCCATGTTCTCCAAATGTCCATATTTGATATCGCCGCAATTCTTATCGGCCTCGCCGCGCTGTTTGGGTTTCTCAATCATCGCTATCTGAAACTTCCCCATACCATCGGTTTGATGCTGATTGCTCTTGCTGCATCGAGTGCAGTCATTCTGACCGATACCATCCTTCCGGGGAGTGAGATGGGAAAGAGCATCTCGGATCTGCTCGCTCGGATCGACTTTCATGACATCGTGATGCACGGGATGTTGAGCTTCCTGCTCTTTGCCGGGGCACTACATGTCGACTTCATAGCCATGGCAGACCGCAAGTGGACGATTTTGACATTGGCCACAGTCGGCATTCTTATCTCCACGTTTGTGATCGGCACGGCCCTGTGGTTTGTGCTCGGCATGTTAGGTTTGTCGCTGTCATTGATATGGGCGCTGGTGTTCGGTGCCTTAATTAGCCCCACGGATCCAGTGGCGGTTCTTGGGATCTTCAAGACGATCGATATCCCCCCTGCGCTGGAAGCGAAAGTGGCGGGAGAGTCTTTGTTCAACGATGGAGTAGGGGTGGTGGTGTTCACGATCCTGGTTTCCATTGCTGTTGGAGGGGCACATGGGCAGGTAGGGCCGCAGGACGTCTTGATCGTGTTTCTCCAAGAGGCTGTCGGCGGCGTTGTGTTAGGGCTTGCGGCGGGATACATCGGCTATCGCGCGATGCATGTTATTGACGAATATGTCCTCGAAATTCTCATCAGCTTGGCGCTGGTGATGGTGACTTATGCTATCGCAATCAAACTCCATATGAGTGGGCCGATTGCAATGGTAGTCGCGGGCCTCTTCATTGGCAATCAAGGTGCGCGATTTGCCATGTCCGACAGAACGCGGGAACATCTGTTTCACTTTTGGGAGTTGATGGACGAGATCCTTAATTCGGTGCTCTTTCTTCTGATCGGCCTGGAAGTTCTGGTGGTGAGTTTTTCAATGAGCCACATGACCGCTGCAATTCTGGCAATTCCCATCGCGTTGCTGGGGCGATCTCTGGGCGTTGGGATTCCGATGGCGGCGTTGTCTGTACGCATGACGTTCACGCAAGGGGCCATTCCCGTGTTGATCTGGGGAGGTCTTCGCGGGGGCATCGCCGTCGCGCTGGCGTTGTCGTTACCGGAAAACGAGTTCAAACCACTTATCTTAACCGCGACTTATGCTGTCGTGATCTTTTCTATTGTGGTTCAAGGTATGAGTATGAAGGCCCTCGTCAAACGCATCGTCCCCTCCGCTTCGTAACAACACAGCCATATGGTTCAGCAAAGCAGTTTCATCGCACCGTGGTGGTGTTCAAATCGCCATCTCCAAACGCTGTGGGGGCCATTCTTCAGACGCACAAACGCCACCGCGCTCACACACGAGCGTCTTGAATTGCAGGATGGAGATTTCCTCGATCTCGTCTGGACGGCGCGTAAGGATGGCCCGATCGTCGTGATGCTCCATGGGTTGGAAGGTTCATCTCGATCTCACTACATCCCCGGAATGCTTGAGACGATTCACTCCCACGGGTGGCGCGCGGTCTTGTTCCATTTCAGAGGGTGCAGCGGTGAACACAATCGGCTACCGCGCGCCTATCATTCTGGCGACACGGGGGATTTCGCTGCCGTGCTCCGTCATATCCGAGTCCGTGATCCGGACGCCCCGTTAGTGGCATTAGGATATTCCATGGGAGGGAATGTCCTGCTGAAATGGTTGGGAGAAACCGGCGCGAATAACCCGTTGTGTGCAGGCATTGCCGTGTCGCCCACGTTTAATCTTCATCTCGCAGCGCAGGCGTTGGATCAAGGGTTTTCACGCGTGTACCAATGGCATCTCGTGAGACGGCTGGTCGATAAAATGAAAATGAAATCGCAGACCGTGTCGTTTCCGTTTCATGTGACACAGGTGGAGATGCTCAACACGTTTCGTGAATTTGACGATCACATCACGGCGCCCTTACATGGGTTTGAAGGCGTCGATGATTATTATTCACGGTCGAGTTGCGGCCCGTATCTTCGGGATATTCGTATTCCAACCTTGATCCTCCATGCCAAAGATGATCCGTTCTCGTCTGTCGAAGCCATCCCGACTGTCGATCAGCTTTCGCCAACGACCACCCTTGAACTCAGTGTGCATGGTGGGCATGTGGGATTTGTTCAGGGATCGTTTCCAGGGAGAGAAGAATATTGGCTTGAAAAGCGAATCCCTGAATTTCTTTCCCAATACCTTACGACTGAGGAAACCCCACCCGACCGATACCGGGAAGTTTGATGGCAGGACGGCGAATGTCTAGGCCAAACACCGCCCCCAATAGATTCAGCTCAACCCCTTCTCTCCATGCCGCCGTGAATCCAAGGAGGCCAGCAAGGGAAATCTGATAGCCCGTTCCGCTTGGTGTGTGGGCGAGCACATCCCCATTCTCAATGAAATCTTTTCCGATTGCTGTCGGCGGAAGGTGCAATCGAAGTGCGGGCACTCGCCGTCCGACAAAGGCCGTAAAGGTGTTGCTGTTCGGTCCCGGCCACAGTCGATAGCCCCATGGGTAGGAATACTCGCTGATCGCGTCAGCGATGTTGACGATCGCCTCCTCGGCGGCTTGTCCTCGCAGGTCAACGAGAAGCTCAGGGCGGCTTCCAAACCAGAGTCGGTCGGGAACGTCGATATATGAAGCCACAACTGGACGATTGGAAAAGCGACGCCACCCAATCGCATCGTGAACCACAAAATGTTGGTCTTGTGATCGTTTGGTCGCAATCCAGGTGTGAACGCCGAAAATGCCCCGCCAGTTGAAGGCACGTGCGGAATACACGTGCACGATCGCTTCCGGGGTGTCGGGAGAGGGCGCGATGTGTGCACTGACTCGACTCGCTGTTCGCCAGTCCCGATCCAAATGGACCTGTCCGCATGCCATGCCTAAGACAGGTCCGATCAAGACAACCACGACAATGATGCTGAGATGTTTAACCCATTTCATGTCGTCTACCCGAGGTATGCGTCACTATTCTACATTTTCGTTCCACATTTCTCGTTTCCCCCTCTCTTGCCTCAAGTGTTTCCTCGTTGGTACCGATAGCAACTCTAGAACTCTCTTTTTTTCTGTTGAGGCATACTGAGGATGGGATAGCGGTTGTCGAGATCATCACCAGAAGCGATATTTTTCGCGTGGTGATGAACAATGCGACGCTCGATTTGTGGAGTTAGTAGCTCTGCATCTTCGTCTGGCCGCCGACTCGTGTGATTGAACCCCTTCCCTGTTTAGAGTACCCTTCTACCATCGTGAGCACAGTTGGTTCGCGTAGGTCATCAGGAGGATGATATCTCCTCGTTGTTGCAGTGGCATCTTTACATGGTTCGGTGCAGAGAAGGAACGCTCTATACGGGCATCGCCACTGATGTCGCGCGACGTTTTTCGGAGCATCAGGGTAATTCGAACAAAGCGGCCAAGTATCTTCGTGGCAGGGGGCCGTTGGAGCTGGTGTTTGAGAAGATCATTGGAACCAATAAACGTGTGGCGTTGAGTGTGGAATGTCAGATGAAGAATCTTCCGAAATCGCGGAAGGAAGCGGCGCTTTTACAGGCTGACATCATCGATGAGATGGTGGCATGCGCCGTACAGCGTTGCGCAAAGGAGAGATAGTGGAATTTCTTGTCATGGCTTATGACGGCAAGGATTCCGAGGCCGGGGAGAGAAGGCTTCGAGCGAGACCGGCTCATTTGGACAATATGGCTGTCCTCAGGGCGGCTGGTGTGTTCATCAATGGGGGAGCAATTTTGGACGATCAGGGCACTATGGTCGGATCGACGTTGTACATGAATTTCGAGTCTCGGGCCGCCTTGGATCAGTGGCTCCAATCCGATCCCTATGTGACCGGAGGGGTTTGGGTTGATATCGAAGTGAAGCCGATCCGCTTGGTCCGCTCAACCTGAATGAGACACGAGTATGACGAAGTCCAATTGGCTTGAAGCCACCGGGCAGATGTGGAAGCTGTATTTGGCGCTTCTCAGTTGTGGGGTTGCGTTGATTGCGTTTCCCTTTGCCGTGATTGC
>DTRN01000118.1 GCA_012965905.1 Nitrospirales bacterium
ATATTGCCACACCCAGTCGAAGTAAATCCTGGATTAGAGTCAATGCCTGCAGATGTTCCCCCACTGCAGGTTATTGCTGCCAATGGTGTCTTTCCAACTAGGTCGCCGAGCCCAACATCATATTGGTACCTCGGATTGTCGGCTGAGAGACCAAACCCGACAACAGAGAAGCTCGCATAGACGTCAGATTCAGCCAGGTAGGAAAGCTCGGCAGTATAAACGCTCTTGAGGTTGACCTTGGCTTCACTTTGCTTTGCTTTCGCCTGATACTTCAAGAAATTCGGGATCGCGATTGCCGCTAAAATTCCTATGATCGCCACCACAATCATCAACTCCACAAGCGTAAAACCTTGCCTATCCTTATGAAACATCTTCATGGTGAACTCCTCCTCCTAAGCTATTAGCGAACTCAATGGAATATCGTATCTAGCACTATGGTCAACCATAGCCTTATCTGCTCATTTCACGCAGTGATACAGATCACACCCAATATGTAATGTGCCCTTATGTAACTAAGTTATGGCGCATCTTGGAGAAGTCTACAGAGTTTGTCAAATGACCCCATATATATATCCAGAGTATGCACGATTCGAGCGTATTCGTACGCTATCCTCATCTCCCGTACTGGGAACTCGAACACTCAGTATTCTAACTGAGCACGTCATTGACCCTGTTGGTCAGGTTTTGGCTATCGTCAATATATCCAATCATCAACCGGTGAACCGCCCTCATCATCGCGCTCTCATTAGTCCTATCCGCACACTGCATCAAATACCCTCCTCTTTCAGACCCAATCCATGCTCACGATACGCATCACGCAATGTCTGATTCTCTGGATCAAGCTCCAACGACCGCTCCCACGCCTTGCGTGCCTCGTCCCGACGTCCCAAGGTCAGATAGACTTTCCCAAGATGCTGTACGATCACGGGATCGTCGGGCACAAGTGTGATTGCTCGTTTGAGCTGCACCAGAGCTTCTTGAGTTCGTCCCATTTTATAGTGAGCCCAGGCAAGACTATCGACATAATACCCGTTGTCTGGCTGAAGGGAAACGGCCCGCTTGATCAATCCCATCGCCTCATCAAGCCGGATGTCGTGTTCAACATAGTAGTACCCAAGATAATTCAACGCATCGGAGTGGGTGGGGTCCAGGTTGATGGTTTTCTCCATGTGGGCAATAAGTTTATCTGCTTGATCAAGTTTTTCATGAACAATTCCAAGATGGTAGTGAAGATCAGGAACTCCCGTGTCCAGCGCAATGCCCCGCTGTAAGACGCCCACGGCATCGTGATATCGTTCCAATCGGGTCAAGCCCAACGCCAAGACCAAATATGAATCAATGCGTTGTGGTTCCAGCTGTACGGCTTTACGCAGGAGAGGGACTGATTCCCCAAAGTTCTTCAGCCGATAGTAGAGATGCCCCAGGTGAAAGATCGTATCAAGGTATTGATCATCGATCGTAAGTACCTGTTGATATTGTTCGATGGCCTTCTCGTAGGCCTCGCTCTGCTCGAAAATCAGGCCGAGGTAGTCGCGAACCATCACGTCGTTCGGCCGCTGGCTAAGCACAGCCTGCAGACGAACCGCCGCCTTCTCGAATTGTTTTTGTTCAACGTAGATCAGGCCAACCCGCAGCGTCGCCTCGAGATTGTGAGGATCTTCATGAAGGATATCCTTCAGCAGCAGGAGTGCGGGTTCATAGGAGTGTTCTCCAAGATAGAGCCGGATCAGCTCAGATCGCAACAAAGGCAAGGGTCCAGGCAATGTATCGAGCGTCGTGCGGTAGAGGCCGATGGCTTCTGAAATTGCTCCTCGCTCCTCATGGACCTTCGCGAGCGCTAGGTACGCAGGCAAAAAGTCTTGTTTGCCAGAAATGGCACGTTCAAAATACTGTATGGCGTGCTCGGGCTCATCTTGTCCAAGCGCAACGCGGCCAAGATGGTAGTAGGCGATCGGCAAGTCTGGACGTATTTCAATACTTCTTCGGAGCGCTTGTTTGGCCGCATCAAGTTCATTAAGACTGAGGAGCAAAACTCCTTTTTTTACAAAAACATCCGGGTTGGCCGAGTCACGTTCAATCACGGTATCGTAGAGTTTCACCGCGCGTTCTCGCAATCCAAACTTGACCAACACATCGGCAAGCAATACTCGTGTCACAACATCGATCTCGGGTTGCGTTAACGCGGCGTCGACGTGCTCGATCGCCCTGTCTTCCTGTTTCTTTCCAGCATAGATCGCTGCTAATCTCGCGTGCAGATAGGGTGACGACGGATCAGACTCCAAAGCCAGTGTATACTTCTCGTGAGCGGCATCGACATTTCTGGACAACTCGTCGTGTACGGCCAGCATAAATTGGAAGTACGCGTCGTGGTGTTGGGAATGGACCACCTCTGACGCTGTCGGAAATGGGCTTGGAGCAGATTGAACGGTCATGGTGCCTGCTTGGGGAGATACCGCGCAGGCAATCGTGAGCAACGGAAGAATCAGCGTGATGATGAGAATCTGGACTGGTCTAGTCACAACCCTGTTCACCAACCTCAACCCTGCCCCATCTAAGCACGCAGCATGTCAGCGTTTTCCACAGTTTCCCCCTTGTGCAACGCCACCTTCCAGACACGCATAATCTCATGACTCAATCTGCAATGATAGATCCCCAGCCTGCAAATTTACAACATGGTCGGCCACAACTGCCGGTACAAGAGCTTGCGTCTCCCATGAAATCTAAAATCTTAACGTTGCTCACCATACCATCATCTCATTTCCTCTGTTTTATTCTCGTCAGCTTTGTCACGTACTGGAACGCTCTACCTATGGATTTTATCGGGGACGATATCGGACGCATCTATTACAACCAACATTTCTTCCAAAAGGGATTCTTCGCGACGCTGACGCACGTTCTTCCTGATCGACCTTTTCTGATGGCTACAATGTGGTTAAATTTCAAATTGGGGGGCATAACCCCTCTGGGGTTCAAGGTGGTCAATGTCTTCCTCCACGGCCTTACAGGATTCGTCTTGTGGATGTTCATACGATCGGTATTTGAAATCCAACACCGCACAGCAGCGTTTCTCACTGCGCTCCTGTTCATCGTGCACCCAATCCATAACCAAGCAGTGAATTCCATCATCCAACGCGGAGCCATTCTATCGGCTCTCGCGGTACTTCTCAGTATGTTGTTTTTCCTCTTCTATCTCAAATCGTCATCGCGGCACCATTTTCTCTTGTCTCTATTGTTCTTTGTTCTAGGTCTATTATCGAAAACAAACGCGGTGGTCGTTCCTTTCTTACTCCTCGCATACCTTGTCATTTCTCAAAACAAAGGGTGGGCAGAATCCCTAAGAATGCTCACACCTTTCTTTCCCTTCCTCCTCATTCCAGGCATCTTTTATTTCGTGTTACAGGCGGGGAATCAGCACGCTGCATTGCCATGGCATGAGTACTTGCCCGCACAGTCCAGCATAATTTTCATGTATCTCAAGTTGTTCTTTGTCCCCTCTGGGTTACATTTCTCTTACCTTGGAGATCCAAGCATAGATGTTTGTGCCTCCTTCATGTGGCTAGCCATCATCGGCCATTGTTTTATTTTTCTTGCCCTCTATATCGCATGGTTGAAGAAGGAACCTCTCTTGGCGTTTTTCGGAGTCGCCATGTACGTGTGTTTTCTTCCCGAATCCGGGGTGTTTCCCATTGCCGATATCGCGTTTGAGCACCGAACGTATCTTCCGTTCATATTCTTATTCATGATGATGTTCTGGGCGATGCGCAAGGTGCCGCGAGCAACAGCAGGTCTCTTGGCGTTGGTTTCGGTCGTGACAATTGCATGCCTTCTTTTGAACCTATTCTATAACGAGAACATCAATACCTATGAAAAATGGGTCTCGTACAACATTGCCAAGAATCCTCGCGATCACAATTTCAATCTCTATAATCTTGATGAACTGTTCTTGAGGAACAGCATACAAGTGGGATCACAGCTCACCAGGTTTCTTGTCCATCAGTATCCTGGCGACGACGACTACCGGATTTTCCAGGAGATATACGCCTACAGCGAGCGGAACGTGTACGAAAGGACGGAGGTGATTGACTCCGTGATTCGGGTTCTTTCTGATGAGGCGGTAGAAATTCGTCCAATGGCACGATTAGCGGGAAATCGCTTCGTGATGCGGCGATTATCTCAGTTCAACGACCCACCCGACACAAGTCGAGCCATTGATGATCTCGTGTATTCCCAATTAGAAACTTTTCTCCAATCTGGTCATTTCTTTGGTCAAATCTATCTCAATTACCTTAAGCATGTGGAACGCCTCAAAACACACTATGAATCAATCGGGGTTGCGGCACTTGACCACAGTCAAACCATGCGATACCTACGAGTCCTGGGGGTACTCCAGCTTTACTACAACGATGACATTCCTGAACTGGAGTCAATGTTCCGCAAGGCGTTGAAGCAATTTCCGGAATCCACAGCTCTTCGCAAAACGTTCGGCTGGTTTACTTCACAGGTCAAGAATCCGTTTCCACTGCCGGATAAGGATAGCGCCTTGCTGCGTTTGAGGTGATGGTCCCTTTTTTTCCCGCAACACCCACGCGAATGAAGAAAAACACACTCCACATCACAAACAACCGGCAATTCGCTGGGAGTAGGGTGATCGAGTGACCCAGAGCTGCACACAAGGCCAACGTGAATCGAGTTCTCCACCGCTAGCCTCATCTCTCATTTTTGTCATCCCGGCGTATAACCCCACAGGCGAACTCATCCAAATCATACAGAATCTGTCTCAGCAGACACCACAAAATCAAATTGTTGTGGTCGATGATGGATCATCGGGACCTTCAAAGAATATAGTGCAGGAGGTCCAGCGACATCCGGCTGTTCGTCTCGTCAGACACGAGACACATTGCGGAAAGGGACAGGCACTCAAAACCGCTATCGAGCACATCAGAGAGCACTATCCGTCCTGCACACATATCGTCACGGCCGACGCAGACGGGCAGCACGCCGTTCACGACATTCTGTCAGTCGCACACGACGCGCAGACCTGGCGAGAACATTTGGTGCTGGGATCCAGGGAGTTTAACAACAACGTCCCGATCAGAAGTTGGATCGGGAATACCATCATCAGGGTCCTGTTTCGGGTCTGTACAGGTCTGGATCTACGAGACACACAGACCGGCCTTCGGGGAATACCCATCGGCTTCGGATTGCAATGCCTGGCATTCCCATCAACCGGTTACGACTTTGAAATGGCGATGCTCATCGAATGTAAAACGCTCAACATGGCAATTCGAGAAATGCCTATTCAAACCATTTACAACGAAGGGAACCGTTACTCCCATTTCAATCCGCTAATTGACTCGTTGAAGATATGTCGCGTGATCGTTCGATCCGCGTTCCTCTCGTGCAAAAGAGTCCTCAGACAGGCGCTCGAAGCCCTGCTTCCACGGTTTATGCTGCCCCTGATTGTGTCCCCGACATCCGGCGTGCGAAATACGATACTTCGGACAAGAGCGGTGACGGTGAAAAACGTTAGAAAGGACGGAGGTTAGCTCGAGGAGTTTCGCACGATGATTACCTGTCTCGGTGCGAGATATTTTCAAACTTGGCCAAACGGTCACGGAAGGTGAGTTCCAACTCCCCTGTTGGGCCATTGCGGTGTTTTCCAATGATAATTTCGGCGATGCCCCCTTTTTCCGTAGTTTCAGGATAGTATTGATCTTCACGGTATATGAAGATGACAAGATCAGCATCCTGTTCGATCGCACCCGACTCACGGAGATCGGCCAAAAGGGGTCGAGGGGGTTTTCGGCTTTCGACCGCACGACTCAACTGTGACAACGCGATGACCGGGACGTTCAGCTCTTTTGCCAATGCTTTGAGAGAGCGAGAAATATCCGAAATCTCCTGCTGGCGGTTTTCGGTATTAGAACGCCCCTGCATGAGTTGGAGATAGTCGACAATCACCATATCCAAACCCGCTTCGCTCTTTAATCGACGGGCCTTTGCCCGCATTTCCAACGCCGAGAGCGCCCCGCTATCGTCGATAAATATCTTCGCCGAGCTCAATCGATCTGCGGCGGCGAGGATCTTATGAAATTCCTCTCGCTCCAGTTGCCCTGTCCGAATATGATGGGAATCAACGCCTCCTTCAGAACTCAACATCCGAAGGACAAGCTGTTCCTTTGACATCTCCAAGCTAAATATCGCGACCACCGAGTCATGATGGATAGCGGCATGAAGCGCTGCGCCCAGTGCAAGACTGGTCTTTCCCATGCTCGGTCGCCCAGCAATCACGATTAAATCAGACGGCTGAAAGCCTGCTGTCTTACCATCTAAATCGATAAACCCTGATGGAATACCAGTGATTTCAGACTTCTTGCTAAAGAGTTCATCAATCAGGTGAATGCCAGAGGTGACGACATCTTTGAGTGGAACGAACGAACGCCGATGACTGGCCTGCGAGATGCTAAAGATCTTCTGTTCCGCTTGATCCAGCAACTCATCTGCATTCCGACCTCCCTCTAACCCTTGGGTCACGATCTCGGTCGACACTTGAATCAGTTCACGCAGCACCCCTTTTTCATGAACGATTTTGGAGTGGTATTGAATATTGGCAGCGGTGGGGATCGCCTGGACTAACGACGCGAGGTAACCAACACCACCAATCTCCTCTAGAACATTCTGCTGCTTGAGATGTTCAGCCAGGGTGATGAGGTCAATCGCCTCATTACGCTCAGATAAATCCAACATCCCACGAAAAATGCGGCGATGCGCCTCCCGATAAAAATCGTCCTGCGCGAGGATCTCGACGGATTTGTTCAAGGAATGGTTGTCAAGAAGAATGGCCCCAAGCACCGACTGCTCGGCTTCGAGACTTTGCGGAGGGAGTTTTGCGACTGACTCGTCGATCAACGCCATCGGAATATGAACAAAGGAGAATCTAAACTAGCCGAGAAGCCGGAATAACCGTCCTAGATCAAACGCGAAGCCCGTCGAGGGACATTCGGACCCAAAACACCCGACGAGGTGGTCGTATCGGCCCCCGCCCCCGAGTTCCCATCCACTCCCTTCGATAAAGATGTTGAACACCAGCCCAGTATAATAGTCGAAGGCACGGATTTCGCCCAGATCCACGAGAACATGTTCACCATGGCCTTCCTTCGCCAGCAAACCGTGCACTTCCCTGATCCAATCGAGCGCGGCAAGGGAATCATCCCAGTGCCCTGCTAACGACGCGGCCTCGTCGATGACGTGTTCATGCCCAAACAGGTTCGGCACCGCAAGAATAATCTCTGTCAACGCTTCTTCCACCTTCGCGCCAGAGAGGATTTCCTGAAGCCTCGTGAGATTCTTTTTCGCCGCCGCACACCGTAGTTGCCACTTCGTCGTGTCCGAGATCAACGCCTTGGAAAGGAGCGTATTAAAAAACTCGCCCTGACCGATGGTCACGGTAAATCGCTCAAGGCCAAGTTCGCGAAGACAGGCCATCGCAACTACAATCATTTCGGCATCGGCCGTAGCACTTTCCGGCCCGATCAGCTCAGCACCGATTTGAAAGATTTCGCGATTTCTTCCAGCATGATCAGGATCATATCGATACACAGGAGCACTGTAACAAAGACGGAGGGGACGAACATCGGCAAACATACCCATCGCCACCATCCGAGCAATTTGCGGAGTCACATCCGGACGAAGGATTAAGTCTCGACCGTTCCAGCGGTCGAGCACTTTATACCCTTTCTCGATCAGGTCATCCCCTAATCCTCGGGAAAGGACATCCAAGTATTCGAACGCGGGGGGGACAACCTCTTGAAATCCCCACTTCTGGAGAACTGAAAGAATGAGATCCTCTGCCCGACGCTTTTGCGCCGCGGCCGGAGGAAGCATGGCCGCCATCCCAGGTGGAGTTTGACTCCTCGCGGTGGTTTCCATCTCGTCGTCCTGAATCACTACAGTTGAAGGCATTTGGCCGATTGGATGTTCGTGCTGCTCTTGATCGCGTCGAGAACGACATCCGGCGTCTGACTGTCGAGGGCAAGAATCAGCAGGGCAACCCCACCCTGCCCAACACGAGCACATTCCATACGCGCAATATTAATTCCATGTTCACCAAGAATGCGGCCAACCATCCCAATCACCCCAGGTTGGTCCTCGTTCAAGATGAACAGTAGGTGCCCACGCGGATCAAAATCAACCTTGAAACTGTTCACCTCAACCACCCGCGGGTCTTTTCGTCCAAACAGTGTCCCTGCCACGGTTGCACTCTTCTTTGCGGCATCAACCACGACTCGAATCAGGCTCGTAAATTCACCTGCGTCACGACTTCGGACCTCTTTCACCTCAATGCCTCGTTCCTTGGCAATCACAGGCGCGTTCACGTTGTTCACTGTACCTTCAAGAATCGGCGCCAGCAGGCCCTTGAGCAATGCCGGGGTAATTAGCGCAACCGACTCATTGGCAACATCGCCTTTGTATTCAATGGTCACGCGCTCGATCCCGCCATCACACAACTGTGCCTGCAGCGCACCCAGCTTTTCCGCGAGCACTGAATACGGCTGAAGACGCTGTAGCAATTCAACTGGAGCGGAGGGCATGTTCACCGCCCCACGTGCCACCCCACGGGTAAGATACTCCACCACCTGTTCAGCGATACTAATCGCGACACTCTCTTGGGCTTCGGTGGTCGACGCCGCGATGTGCGGCGTGACAATCACATTATCAAACGCAAACAATGGATGATCGGGAGCGCAGGGCTCTTTTTCAAACACATCGACCGCAGCTCCAGCGACCTTTCCGGAGGTAAGAGCTTCCACGAGCGCATTTTCGTCAACCAGCCCGCCGCGTGCGCAATTCACAATTCGTACGCCATCTTTCATCTGGCGCATTGCCTCTGCACCGATCATATGCTTGGTTTCGTTGGTCATAGTGGTATGGATCGAAATAACATCAGCGCGACGATACAATTCAGGAAGGCCAACGAGTTCAACTCCCATCTCGCGCGCACGATCCTCAGCCAAATACGGGTCGTTCGCAATGACCTTCATCGACGCGCCTTGCGCCAACTTGACCAAATAGCTACCAATCTGTCCAAGTCCAATGATCCCCAAGACTTTCTCCTGGAGTTCCATGCCCATGAACTTGGACTTTTCCCATTTGCCCGCTTTCATTGAGGCCGTCGCCTGAGGAATCCTTCTGGCAAGCGACAACATCATCGCAAAGGCGTGTTCTGCCGTGGTAATGGTATTGCCCCCGGGAGTATTCATCACCACAATCCCACGTTTCGTCGCTGCAGGAAGATCGACATTGTCGACCCCACTGCCCGCACGTCCGACCACTTTTAAATTGGTTGCAGCTGCGATGACCTTCGCATTCACTTTGGTCGCCGAACGGATCACGAGCCCGTGGTATTGTTCAATCTCCCCCTGCAGTTCTTCGTTCGAGAGCTTGGTATTGACGTCGACATCCAACCCGGAATCCCGGATAATTTTGACTCCGTGCTCCGAAAGGGCATCGCTAATTAACACTTTCATATAGGCATCCTCAGCAGTTCTTCGGCTTTTCCGACTCCGGCGCCCAACGGAACGGGATGGCCCAGATCCTTCAATACCATCTCAATCGCAGAAAGAGCCATGATGACATCGAAAGTGTCAACATACCCCATGTGCGAAATCCGAAAGATCTTTCCCTTCAGATGATCCTGGCCACCAGCAGCAGTGATGCCATAAGGCTGGCGTAAGCGAGAATAGACCTTCTGCCCATCAACTCCATCGGGCGCCTGGATCGCCGTGAGTGCATTGCTCGGAGACTCTTTGGGAAAAATGGAAAGGCCAGCAGCCTTGACCCCTTCCCGCATAGCGTTAGCGAGACGGGAATGACGTGCGAACACATTTTCCAGACCTTCCGCTTTCAGCATGCGCAACGCTTCTTTCAGCCCGACGATCATGCTCACCGCTGGCGTAAAGGCCGTCTGTTGTTTGCGCTGCCCCTCCGCTTCCTTCTTAAAGTTGTAGTAAAAGAAGGTGTTCTTCGCCTTGTCCGCGAGTGTCCACGCGTTCTCACTAATGCTCACAAACGCCAGACCAGGAGGAAGCATTAACGCTTTCTGGGACCCCGTCACGACCACATCAACGCCCCATTCATCGGTGCGAATGTCGAACACGCCCAAGGCGGTAATCGCGTCAACCACAAGAATAGTGTTCGCAAGAGGGCGGATAATATCGGCAATAGCCTGCGTATTGTTGGCAACTCCGGTCGACGTTTCGCTCGCCTGAATAAAGACGGCTTTGGTATCGGGGTTTTTCTTGAGCGCATCCGCGATCTGCTGGGGATCAACGGCATGGCCCCATTCCACTGTAATTTCGTCGGCGACAACGCCAAAGGACTTACATAGTTTGCCCCACCGCTCTCCAAACTTTCCCATGTTGACCACAATCGCTTTGTCGCCAGGTGACAAGAAGTTTGCGACTGATCCTTCCATCCCGCCGGTGCCGGAGGACGCCAGGACTAACACGTCGTTGGTGGTTTGGAACAGCCACTTGAGATCGGCCCTCACCTGCTCGAACAACTCGACAAAATCTGGAGCCCGGTGATGAATAATCGGGCTTGCCATGGCCAACAATATCTCTGGAGGCACTTGCGTTGGCCCTGGGGCAAACAGGTAACGTTTCTGCATGTT
>DTRN01000119.1 GCA_012965905.1 Nitrospirales bacterium
CAGGAACACCTTTACCCTTCCCGGACTCGGAAAACTTGTCCTGGTAAATCGCAAAGCGCGGAAGGGACGCAATCCACAAACCGGTGAGATGATAAAAATCCCCGCCAAACGTGTCGTCAAATTCAGAGTCGCGAAGGCATGTAAGGACTCAGTTATCGGCAAAAAGAAATAACCGACACACGCATTCCGTTAGCCACCTATCAGCCTTGCCTGGGTTTCCCGGGCAGGCCTCGCGTTACCGTCAGGATGGTGAAACCGACTGATGTCCGAACAGTCATCCATCACCATCAAAGGCGCTCGCGAGCATAATCTCAAAAATATTGACGTCGTTCTTCCCCGTGATCGCCTAGTGGTGATCACGGGTCCGAGCGGTTCTGGGAAGTCCTCCCTCGCCTTCGACACCATCTATGCCGAAGGGCAACGCCGCTACGTCGAATCGCTCTCAGCCTACGCCAGACAATTCCTCGAGCAAATGGACAAGCCCGATGTCGATGGCATTGAAGGCCTCTCTCCGGCAATTTCCATTGAACAGAAAACGGCATCGCGGAATCCACGATCCACTGTCGGCACCGTCACCGAGATTTATGATTATCTTCGCCTGCTCTTCGCCCGTGTTGGGCATCCGTTCTGTTTCCGATGTGGTCAGGAGATTACCGCGCAAACCGTGCAACAAATGGTTGATTCGGTCATGGCCTTACCACACGACTCAAACTCAAAATGTCTGGTACTTGCTCCCATTGTGCGGAGACGGAAGGGAGAATATCGGAAGGAACTTATCGAGATGCGACGGCAGGGATTTGTTCGCGTGAGAATCGATGGCGTATTACACGATCTCAGCAATGACATCGCACTTGATAAGAAGCGCATGCACACCATCGAAGTGGTGGTTGATCGTCTCGTCCTAAAATCCGATCAGGCTGATCGCCTTCGCCATCGTCTTGCTGATTCGATGGAAATTGCAAAAAACCTCACTGGAGGCCTGGTCGGAATCCACCTCGACAACGCCAATGATTTTCTCTTTAGTGAGGCACTCGCCTGCGTCAAGTGCAACGTCAGCTACCCAGAACTTAGCCCGCGCTTCTTCTCATTTAACAGTCCCTATGGAGCCTGTCCTGCTTGTGATGGCCTCGGACTTTCCCCGACAAGCGCGGTCAAGGCTGAGTTGCCTGATGATCTAGGTGCACCTGATGGCCGCCGATACGACGAGTTCCTTCAGTGCCAAACCTGTACTGGAAGACGATTAAGGCCCGAAAGCCTCGCGATTCGTATTGGAAACCTTAACATCGCTGAGGTGTGCCGCTTCTCTGTACGCGATGCTGAAGAATATTTTCAGCGACTTAATCTCACCGAACGAGAAACCGTTATTGCCCGCAATATATTGAAGGAGGTCCGTGAGCGCCTGGGGTTCCTTATCAATGTCGGCCTTGACTATCTCACACTTGACCGAGCAGCGGCCACACTCTCCGGCGGAGAAGGCCAGCGAATCAGGCTGGCAACCCAAATTGGATCACGCTTGGTTGGAGTCCTGTATATTCTCGACGAACCAAGTATCGGGCTTCATCATCGGGACAATCGCCGACTGCTTGCGACGCTCAGGGAGCTCCAGAAATTGGGTAATACTGTCGTCGTCGTGGAACATGACGCCGACACCATCCGAACCGCTGACTACGTGTTGGACATGGGTCCAGGGGCTGGAGTGCACGGTGGCACTATCGTTGCCAGCGGTACTCCGTTCGAGATCATGGACAATACCTCGTCACTTACCGGACGCTACCTTTCTGGAACTCATACTGTTTCTCTCCCTCTTCGTCAGAGACATGCAACTCGATATTTGACGGTAGAAGGCGCCTTCACCCATAACCTGAAAGATGTCACCGCGCGCATCCCGCTCGGGCTGTTCACGTGTGTCACGGGAGTATCTGGATCGGGAAAGAGTTCGCTTATTTTCGATGTTCTCTACCGCTCCATTATCCAAACTCTGTATCGGCGAAACGGAAAACGAAGGGTCTTGAAATCAGCGAGAAAGCCCCAGCGTCTCTCCGGTTGTCGTGCTCTCACAGGCATAGAACACATCGACAAGGTCATCAATATTACCCAAGACCCGATCGGTCGGACGCCGCGATCCAACCCAGCGACGTACACTGGACTGTTTACCTATATTCGAGAATTTTTCGCGCAACTTCCTGATTCGAGAATACGCGGCTACCGTGCAGGACGGTACAGCTTTAACGTTAAGGGAGGCCGCTGTGAAGCATGCCATGGCGACGGCCTGCTTAAAATCGAGATGCATTTTCTTCCAGATCTTTTTGTGAAATGTGAAATTTGCGACGGGCGCCGCTATAACCGAGAGACGCTGGATGTGCGGCATCAGGGACGTAATATCGCCGACGTGCTTAACCTAACAGTGGATGAGGGGATCGAAGCCTTTCAGCATCTCCCGCTTATCCGTCGGAAACTAGAAACGTTACGTGATGTCGGACTTGGATATATGCGGCTCGGACAATCAGCAACGACCCTGTCGGGAGGAGAGGCTCAGCGGGTCAAGCTGTCCAGAGAACTGTCGAAACGATCGACCGGACGCACTCTCTATATTCTCGACGAGCCAACGACGGGCCTACATTTTGTTGATATTCAAAAACTGCTTGACGTACTGGATCGGCTTGTTTCGGAAGGAAATAGTGTGGTCGTGATCGAGCATAACCTTGATATTATCAGGCATGCCGACCACATTATTGACCTGGGGCCGGAGGGGGGCGATCGGGGAGGGGAAATCATCGCCACTGGGAGCCCAGAAGAGATAACGGCAATTCAACACTCCCACACCGGTCGCGCACTGTTGGAAGCCGGCATGGGTACACACCCGCGCCGATTCACCACGGAACCGGCTCGACATCAGCGTTCTATGTCATGTGCTTAACTCTCTTC
>DTRN01000120.1 GCA_012965905.1 Nitrospirales bacterium
CGAAGCGGACCGACCGGCGTATTATAACGAATCCCCGGACCCACTGAAAATTTTATGTCCTGAAAATCAACGTTTCGTGCGTCTCGCCACACATTCCCGCCATCAACGAAGACAACAAAACCAACCGCTCGCGGCAACGCCACCCGGAATTCCATATTGGCCACGACCATTGCATTTCCACCCGTCGGGATCCCATCAACGACGGTTTGACCAGTGACGCCCAAGGTATCTTGATCGTAGCCACGAACCGTGTTTCGTCCCCCTACAAAAAACCGTTCAACAATGGGGACTCGTGAGGTATTGCCAAAGCGCTCTGTATATCCAGCACGCCCTTGAAGGGCAAGAACCACATGGTCTCCGAACGGCGTAAACCACGCACTTTGCCCTGTGAATTTATAAAACTGATCTTCAGAGCCCAATACCTCCGCAGACTGTTTGAGGGTCAAGGCTTGGAAGGCTCCTCGCGTGGGATTAAACGGATCATTCCTCGTATCCCAGATGATTGACGGCATGAGACTGGCGATGGTAACTTTTTGAGTATCATCCGGAAGCCCGGCATCCCGACGTGCCGCGATGATTTCATCACGAACCTTAAAAATGTCATCGATCTCGTAACGATATAACAGCGAGGCGGTGATGTTCTCTGTCAGACGGGATTCAAAACCAAATGCTGTCCCAAACGGTTGTCGATATTCATAAATGGTGAGACGATCAAACGAGAGCAAATCGGTCGCGACACGTTCCTCCGTCAGATACGAAACGGTCGCGACGGCATCAAGCGGTTGGCCGAGAAACCACGGCTCACGATATCGCAGCGCATAGCGCTGTTCGATCTGACTGATCTCCGCTCGGGCGCCAATCGTTCTCCCAGTGCCAAATAGATTCGAATGAGAAACGTCAACAAAACCTCTGGCCCCTTCGACGTCACCAAAACCAACTCCAAACTCGACGGCTCCACCAGACCCCTCAGCCACGTTTACGGTCAGATCCTTGGTATCTTCCAAGGTATTTGGGCGCTCGATGGTCACCGTCACGTCATCGATGAACCCTAAACGTTCCGCTCGCTTTTGACTCTGAGCAATTGCCTGCGGGTTGAGCGGGTCTCCAGGACGAATAAGCAGTTCACGCGCAATCACATTATCCGCAGTCTTCTCATTCCCTTCAAAGGTGATCTTGCCTATGGTGACGTGAATCCCCTCCGTAATGCGATAATGGATCACGATCCCACGACCAGAATACTTCTGAATCGTCTCTGCCGCTATTTCTGCGAACGGATAGCCCTGAGTCCCATACGTTTGAAGGAGATCAACACGTCCCTCCTCTTCAAGCGTCGGGGTCATGGGCATGCCGGGACGAAAAGAAAGTTGTTGAAGCAACGCATCTGTGCGGATCGCCACATTCCCTTCAATCGTCACGTCAACCACAATTGTTTGGATCCCTTCTTCAATGGTCAGGTGAACCTGCGCTTCGGTTGGCGTAATATCTTGGCTATAACTTACTTCGTGATCGACCTGAACAGAAAAAAATCCGTTCTGGCGATAGAAATCTGCAATAGCCCGTCTATCCTTCAGAAGCAGGTCTTCGTTCAATGGGCTTCGAGACAACCACCCTTTGACGTGACTCTGCATCAGCTCACGCAACACAGCAGTTGGAATTGAGTGGTTCCCGACGATACTGATCTTCCCAAGGGATACTGGAACACCCTCGTCCACCACCATGCGAATATCGGTCACTCCTTCCAAAAGCAGTTCATCACGATGGGCTCTGACACTCACAAACGGATATCCCTCATTGCGATAAAATGCCATCAATCGCTCTTCGTTCGTCGCGAGAGACTGTTCATTGACGATCCGCTCCGATCCAAATGTGAGCTGATCCTGCAATACAGAATCGGGGAAGGATCGGTTTCCCACGAAATAAACGTGTAATCGCATCCCCGCATTTATCCAGATTCGAATCGATACGCTCTTTTCCTGCTGGTCATACTGAATATCCGGCAACCCGATGGTCACGTCAAAAAACCCCTCGTCGTGATAAAGGCCTCTGAGATCACGCACATCCTGTCGAACGACATCCACATCATACGGCTCCCCAATATGCGCATGAAGCACATCCTGCAGCGTCGCTTCTGCTAAGACAAGATTGCCATGAAAGTGAATATTCCCGATGATCGCTCGACGTCCCTCATCTACACGTATCCTCAAACTCGCTTCCGTGCCACGGTCTTTCCCCAACACATCTATTGTTACCATTGCGTGAAAATACCCGGCCCGACGGTACACGTCCGTCAATTGACGCACAATACGCCTCTCAACTTTTTCTGAAAATAAGCTCCCAATCTCGAACTCCATTTCGTCTCTGATCCGATCAGAGGACATGCCGCGGTTTCCTTCAACGACAATACGGATAATTCGAGTTTGCGGGACAGTGACAACCTTCAGAATCACTCCGACCGCCCCTGAGTGCTCCTCGGTGCGTGTCGAGGCTTGAATCACCACATCTCTCAGTGGACTGGCTCGATAGAGACGATCCACCGCCCGCCGAATACGCTGCGTGGAATAGGCATCACCAACCTTGAGGTCAAAGAGTCGAGCAAAGTCGTGCTCAGAAATCACCGCAGGGATGCTCGTAGATCGATGCTGGATGACGAGGATCGGGAGGCCTTCAAACGTCGGTTGAGACGCCTGAATACCGCACGGAAGAATCAGCGAGAGGAGGAGCCAACCAAGACCACATCCACATCTCTCATGGAAATTCAATTCTATACCTTAGGTCCCCGACAACCCGCCCTTCCTCGTTACGTTCCCCAACGAGGGACAGGTTGTCGGAAACAGGATATTTTAGCCGAATAAGTTGTTCATCCGCCAGCACCGCCGGTGTCGCGAGCAACGCATACAGACGATCAGCCAGTACGCGCTTCTCCACCTCGATCCGATGGCTAAAGAGCGTACGTGCCGCACCCTCACTGGCAAGGCTAGTGACAGCCGAGTCCCGGTGACCACTTCGATGCTTTCGAGCAAATAGCCGATCACGCGTGTTGCCCCCTTCGTCAAGATACGCAAGAATGACGGCTTCCTCGAGAGGTGGATCGGAGGTGAGCGAAATATTGACCTGATCATCGATTCCACTTAAAAACAGGTCCACATCGTAGAGTCGAAGCTGACTCTTGGCATGCACCGTGTACAGTGCCCTGTGATCCTGGTGAGCCACAAAGTCTATTCCGGCATCAAGCACATCAAACTGCCGCTTCCCAATAAACACTGACCCACCACGAGAGCCAACCCGCCCCAAGAATTCCGGCTGTTCAAGAGTCCCTTTCACCAAGAGATCCATATCCAAGGGCAAACGCGCCAGCGGGTTTTCTAAACGCAGGCCTTGGGTTCCCGTTGCGTGAATATCAATCTCCACGGCATGACCAGACCGCGATTGCCGTCGAGACGCCAACAACGGTTTCACGTCGTTCACCAGAAAGTCCTTCACCGTTCTTTGCGCGCCCGATTTAATTCTTATTACGGTGAGGTTGCCGGTGATCTTCTGGAGCGTATTCTTCCCTTCGAAGCGAACATCTCCTTGCACGGTAGCAACCAGGCCTGGTTCAGTCGAATACTGGACGTCGGAAATCTTCGCATTGACCAGAAAATCGTCCAGCATCCACTTGGCAACATTAGCGCTTCCATTCCCTCGAACCAGCCCCTTACCATAACGGCCAGTAAAGGACTGAATATTCACCGTTCCACTATCGATCTGTACATCCATAGCAGAGATGAAGATCGGTTGTTCCGAGAATCGACTGTGCAGCAATAGGTCACGCACTTGATACGTTCCCGTCACTTCTGGCGTATCCCAGTGCTTTGAGATCTTTACATCAAGCGTGCCCACGCCCTGTTTTACGGTGATGTCATCCATTAGAATTTGGGCGAGTTGAGGATTCACATTTCCTGCCAGGATAAGATCATATCGTTCAAATGGAACGACGTGTCCCGTAAGTTCAGCTGAGGTGTTCTCCCCGACAAGCCGCAAATGGTCAATTGCCAAGACCCCTTCGCGAAACATCCCTTCAACCGGCTTCTCGTTTTGCAATTGATGTCCATTGATGCCGGTGTGGACGGTCGGGAAACGGCCTACAACGACGGCGTCATTCCACCGGTCAAGGTTGCCTTCCACTGCCAAGGCCCCTGTGGACGTCCAAGACAATGTGTGTGCAGGGGAAATGAGCTGGTTAACGAACGGAGACGCGTCAAAATTGGAGAATTCGGCAGACGCCGTAAACGGTTTCTCCCCTTCCCAGCCGACCTCCGCGTTCACCTCCACTCCACGATCAAACGATGCAACCAACGTCGAGGCGGAATCACGGGTCTGAATCTCGGCCTGTCCGTTTCCAAAGAGCAGGCGGTCATAACGAAGCTGATGAAATCGTGCGGAGCCATGGATGATCGGTCGGTCGATACTCCCCGACCCCACAAGATGGATATTTGCCTTCCCCGCAAGACCCGGTGCATGTGTTTTGATCCAATTTACCTTCTGAGCGTCGATGCCCAATCCCCGTATCGAGCCGCGAAATGTCCCATCGAAACCGATCCAGCCTTTTCCCTCGAACGCACCACGACCCTGTCGGAGTTGTAAGCGCGTAAAGGTTGCACCGCGTGGATTCAGGACGAACTCAACATCACCTTCGTCAAACCGTTCGCCCAACGCCTGCCCTGCAGGAAATGACAAGGCACCCTTGACTACATAGTTCTGTGCGCCATCCACATGAACAATCATCGTCCCGTTCGCCTGCTCTGGAATCGGAAGCTCCTTATATACCAGAGCGACAACGTCACGCAGCGATCCATTCTGAGCCATGACCGTAAAATCAGCTGACGGCGCCCCTTCTCCATCCGGAAATAGCACCAGTCCTTCGATGTCAAACAGACCTGCTCCTTGACGAAGAATTGCTTTTGCAATATCAAGTCTTCCCCGCTGATACGCAAGCGTTGCCCACGCCGAATCAATAAATCGACCCTTAACCATGAGGTCTTTGATGGCCGCACGGCCACGTATCTCAGGTTCCGGTATCTCCCCGGTGATACTCCCCTTAAAATCAAGTTGACCGGCGAGTGGCTCTGTGTAATTGACCAAGCGTGCGATCTCTCCCACATCGCGCGTTGAGCCTTCGATTGAAAGGTCCAAGACAGCATCCTCGAGACTCCCCGAAAGCTGAAGTGTCCCTGCGAGTCCTTCATATCCCAACACAAGTTGTGTATGCATTGGCTTTTCAATCTGCCACTGCATATTGATATTTCCATGGAGACGCCCACCGAAAAGGTCAGTTGATAGAGCCTTGACGGTGAGATGCCCTTGATCGAGACTATAACGACCTCGCGAATGACCGAGTGCCGTTTCACCAACCCGAAGATTACCTACGCTAAACATCCCACGAGTTCGGACATCTGGCCATGTTCCGACAATCTCGCCCTTGAGATGAACCACACCGTGAAGATCTTCCATTGAAACAGGTATGTTGTTCACAATCTGTAACACACGGAGATCCTCCACTGTGCTACGCACGTCCGCATGAAGCGTCAAGGTCGGGACCTCAGGATCATCAATCCGTCCGTGTAACGCAATGTGTCCGATCGTCCCGCCGACAGAAAACTCTTTGATCTCGAGATGACGCGGATGGAGAACCATTGTGGCTTCAATAGAAACAAAACGCATTGGAGCCTTCGCAATGTCGGCGGACTGAATCTCTGCGGTACCTGTGGTGATATCAAGGTGGAAATTCTTCATGGCAAAATCAGATCGCAGTTGCCCTTCAATCCCTGTCATCTTCCACTGATCGTTCGCGGTCTTATTCGTATGCGTTCCAAGTTCTATATTCAGATCGCTGAATACGACATTGCGTAAGACAACCTCGCGAGGCCAGTACTGACTTAAGAGGAACGGAACACTCAGCGGAGCTGATGGCCCACGATGCTCTTGTGTATTCCGAAGAGACGCATGCACTCCTTTAATGGTCATTGTCTGGAGAATCAGAGTTTCCGTCAGCAATGACCACGGACTGAACTTCATGGTGATCTCATCAACACGTACCGGTGCGTTGAGCACATCCATGGACGCACCAAACGGAGGAATCGTCACATCCTTCAGCGTTAGACGCGTCGGAACAACCGTTAATTGGACGGTGCTGACGGTGACTTCAGGACCGAGATGGGTACGTAAGGGGGTGATGACGAGGTGTTGGATCCGTTCGGCAAAGAGCCCGCCGGACAACAACAGATTCACAGCCGCCCACAATCCAACACCAAGGGCAAGAAAGACAACGATCCACGATTTCGCTGACATGAGGTATGGTCTCGGCACGCCGTACCGCGTGCATGTGATCAGAATCTATTCAGCGCGAGCCCTACGATTTCAGCTTGGCCCGTTCGACGTACGTAATTCGGATGGTATAGAGCATATCTTTGAGAAGTGAATCTTCTTCCGCCGTAAGATTGCCCTTTGTTTTTTCCTGAAGCAGCGTTAGTATCTCAATGATCTCACTCGCCTGTTGAAGATTCGGCGATGTGGGTTCGTTCCCCTCTTTTGCCTCTCCTCCCAATAGCATCAAGGCTGAGGATGCGAGGGAGTAGATGAACGACTGAAACGTCAGTTCACGAGGCGGGGTAGATTTCTTCGTCTCAACTCCTGGAGCTGTATCATTCGTTGGAGGATCAGGTACCTTGTCCTGTATGGGCGGGCTCTCAGGTTGCGGTGTGGTTTCTTCAGGGCCATCATCGTCGTAACGCGCACGCCGATCCTTGACGACGAAACCTTTTTCTTCTTCCTCTTCGGTCGCCATTCCGATCCCTATTATTGCCGTCACAGTGGGCAAAAAGCATGAAAACGCTAGCACAGTACCTGCCCCTTTGCAAGGTTCCAACAACAGTAATCTCGATCACGAAATTGCCCCTTTAGTCACTAATGGCGTTTGAGGTATCATGGCCCCGACGTTGCAGGCGGTCGATCGTTGCCCGTGTTGCAGAAAGGAGCCCGAACGAAACATGAAACATCGGCATCCGTGTGGACAACCAATGCTCCTCCCTTGGTCCCTCGTGGCACTGATTGCCAGTCTGATTTTTCTTGCTGGTTGTGCCACGACCTCTGGTTCTAAAGAAGCACCAACCGAGACGGTCAATGCGCAACCGATCACTGCCACAGACCAACAAGGACATGCTTCGGCGGCACAGGAGGCATTCGATGGCATCGACGACCCATTCGATGATCCCTTCGAAGACCCTTTTGCCGATGATGCGAGGTCGGACACCGACGACCCCAATGCGATTTACCGCGACCCATGGGAGCCGGCAAACACCAAGACATTTGCGTTTAATCTCAACCTCGACAAATTTTTTCTCAAGCCCATCGCGACCGCGTATGACTGGTTCATGCCAGACGCTGCGCAGCACGGAATCAAGAACGCCTTTACGAATCTGGCTATGCCGAGACGCTTTTTCAACAGCATATTTCAAGGAAAATTTGATGGTGCCGGTCGAGAATTTGCCCGTTTTACTATCAATACGACTGCTGGAATCGGTGGGCTGTTCGACGTCGCGTCGCACCCGTTTTTTGGCATCGAGCCTAGTAACGAGGATACAGGACAAACGTTTGCTGTCTGGGGCGCAGACTCCGGTCCCTACGTTGTTCTTCCGCTCTTGGGACCATCATCGGTCCGCGACGGCATCGGCCTGATCTTCGATGCCGCCCTCGAACCGCTCACCTATATTTCATTTTTGGTGCTAACAACCACTGCAGGCTATGGAGCGTATGGTGGAGAGGTGACGAATGATCGATCCCTCCATCTTGAAGCCTTTGACAATATTGAGACCACGTCGATCGACTTTTACACCTCCGTCCAGGATGCCTATTTCCAATTCCGGAACGCTGCCATCAAGGATTGAGGCTCGACCCTAATGAACGCGCACACCGAAACATTATTCCCAGAATACGAGCAAGAACAGGGCACCCTCCACACAACCGGCGTCCTTCCTTCTCAGAAAATTCTCGGGCTCGTCAATAAGGGATATATCAGTGCTGAAGTTGATATCGAAGACGCCCAAATTCAGCCCGCAAGTATTGATCTACGTCTGGGTCCAAAGGCGTACCGCATCCAAGCCAGCTTCCTTCCTGGACCCCACTCCGGAGTGATGAACAAGCTTCAAGAGTGGTTGATTGTGGAACTTGACATCGCCACGCCGACAGTCTTTGAACGAGGGTGCGTTTACATCGTGCCGCTTATGGAACACATGAACCTTCCCAGCGATATTGGAGCCAAGGCCAACCCGAAAAGCACCGCAGGCCGATTAGATATATTTACCCGCCTGATTACCGATGGAGCTATCGAATTTGAACAGGTTCCGAACGGCTACAAAGGCGGGTTATACGCCGAGATTGTCCCCCGCACTTTCCCCATCCTGCTTACACAAGGTGACCGTTTAAACCAGCTACGATTTAGTCGAGGAAAACCACCCTCTCTTGATAGCCGCCTCCAGAAGTTAGACGAAGAGGAGATTCTGGTGTATGAAGCTGGGAATCGTCCAGGCGAAGCGTCAATCCGCAACGGCCTGAGACTATCAATTAACCTGCAAGGAACATCAGAGGACGAGGTGGTCGGATATCGTGCTAAGAAGCATGCTCCAGCTATTGAGTTTACAAAGATCAATCGATACACACCAACGGATTTCTGGGAAATTATCCAGAACCCAAAGAACAACAGCTTAATCTTGAACCCTGATGATTTCTATATTCTCGGCTCAAAGGAAAAGATTCGCGTTCCACCACATTACGCTGCGGAAATGGTGGCATATGATTCATCTATCGGAGAGTTTCGCATCCACTACGCTGGGTTTTTCGACCCCGGATTCGGATACGGCCTCAGCGACGTTAAAGGCACCCATGCCGTCCTGGAAGTTCGCTCCCATGACGTTCCATTTATTATTGAAGACGGACAAACCGTAGGACGGCTAATCTACGAGCGGCTGATGGCCCCATCTGAAAAGATCTACGGGGTGAACATTGGATCATCCTACCAATGTCAGGGACTTTCCCTCAGTAAGCAGTTCCGTCGCAATTAATGGCAACATCACGGCATCCTTTGCCCGTCGATGAGGCCAGTATCCAATCTACCCCGTCTCCCATCCTGACCAAGAACTTTCGTCTGGCATTTGCCGGACACTTTTGCATCGGCTTGGCCTTTTGGCCCTATGTCCTTCTCCCTCTGTTCCTTGGCAATTTGGGATACGGCAGCTTCATGATCGGGGTCCTCATGGGTACCGCGTCCATCTCAGGGGTTCTGATTCGACTGTGGGTTGGTGGAGAACTCGATCGTCGAGGACGAAAACCCATCCTGATTGGAGCCGCCGCCCTCTTCGCCGTCGTCAACCTCGGCTACATATTGGTGGACGATGCGGGACCGCCCATCTATGGCCTCCGCCTACTGCACGGGCTATCAGTCGGGCCTCTGTTCGCCGCCATCATGACCTTTGCCGCGGATATTATCCCGGAGACACGCCGAACAGAAGGCTTAGCCTATTTCGGCATCGCAGGCCACTTGTCCGGAGCCATCGGCATCATCTTGGGAGAATGGCTTATTGGATTCGCTGGATTTCCAGCTCTATTCCTATTTGGTGCAGTGGTCAGCACGTTCGCCGTCATATTCTTTGCGCTGCTCTCAGAACCGAACTTCAAAGGGTCATCACACTCCAGCCAGAGCCTCTGGAAGATCGTCACGGATCAACGGTTTGTCGTGCTGTGGATCCTGAGCCTCACCTTCTCGCTCGGCTTAGCCTCCTATTTCACATTTCTCAAACCCTTTGCCGAATCCGTCGGTCTTACCAACGTATCGTTCTTTTTCACCACCTACTCAAGCGTTGCCGTTTTCATCAGGATATTTGGCGCCCGTTTACCACAGCAACTCGGTGAAAAGCTGGTGTTGACGGCCTCCCTGGGATGCCTCGCCGTTGGAATTATCCTGATTGTCCACCTTCCAACCACCTGGGGCCTGATGCTCACCGGCATGTTATGCGGAATTGGACATGGCTACGGGTTCCCCATCCTCTCCTCCATCATTATCGAGGTTGCAGACGCGGAGACGCGAGGAAGCGTGGTGACGTTTTACACGCTACTATTCGACGTAGGATTTTTGATCGGAGCCCCGCTGTGGGGTCTGCTGATAAGCCTCGGCAGCTACAATGTGATGTTCACCGCCGCGGCAATGGTCGTGCTGGGAGGGATCGTGTTGGCGTTACAGCGACGCGACAGTGGCGCGCCACATCTTGGCGGGTGAGGAGACCGAATCGAGCACCGCGGTGGCTTCATAGCCGGAATGGACCATGCAGTTGTCGCATTTAGGATGGTTGCCATGGCCATATTTTTCCCATGGGGTCTCTTCCATCAACTCCTCAAACGACGCCGCATAGTCTCCTTCGCTCATGAGGTAGCAGGGGCGCTGCCACCCAAATATATTGTATGTCGGGTTCCCCCACGGGGTGCACTGGTATTCCACCTTCCCTTGGAGAAAATCTAGAAACAATGGGGTCTGGTTAAACTTCCACGAACTCTTTGGATTGGCCAAGACATCCTTAAACAGTGATTTGGTTTTCTCCCGCTCAAGGAATATGCCTTGATCAGGCGCCTTTTCGTAGGGATACCCTGGGGAAATGGTCAGACCTTCAACTCCAAGTTCCGATGCGACATCAAAAAACGCTCGAATATGCTCGCTCGTATCGGTGTTGAAAAAGGTTGAGTTGGTGGTGACTCTGAACCCACGCTTCAACAACGCTTTGATGGCCTCGATACATTTCTTGTAGACCCCTGGCTCGCATACAGCAGCGTCGTGTTCGGCTTCGAGGCCATCGAGGTGAATACTGAACGTGAGGTACTTGGATGGCGTAAACTCGTCAATCTTTTTCATGATGAGCTTGGCATTGGTGCAGAGGTAGACAAATTTCTTCCGCGCCACCAGCCCATCGACAATCTCTTTGATCTCTGGGTGAATCAGGGGTTCGCCACCTGGAATTGAAACGATTGGCGCCCCACACTCATCAACAGCATCAAAACACTGCTTTGGGCTGAGTCGTTTATCGAGAATCTCTTTGGGGAACTGAATCTTGCCACACCCCGCACACGCAAGGTTGCACTTGAAGAGGGGCTCGAGCATCAGCACAAGCGGAAAGCGTTTCTGACCAATCATCTTTTGCTTCATAATGTACGAGCCGACTCGCACGATTTGGATCAACGGGACACCCATTTCAGAACCCCTTCTTGTAATATGCGTGTGGCAAAAAATTCATAAATGTCATCATAACAAATACGCCCTCTCCTCGTCACCCCAGAACACGAAAAATCTGCTATTTTCCCCTATCTAGAGTGAGCTTGTCCGGCGTCAGGACCTATGCTAGATTGCGCGCCATGAACGCGAAATACGATCCGCAGACCATCGAAGCACGTTGGCAGGCACATTGGGCCGACAACGGAACATTCAATGTTGTTGACGATCCAAACCGGCCAAAGTACTACTGCCTGGAGATGTTCCCCTATCCCTCGGGCCGTATTCACATGGGGCACGTTCGCAATTACACTATCGGCGACGTACTTGCCAGGTTCCATCGCATGCGTGGGTTTAACGTTCTCCACCCGATGGGCTGGGATGCCTTTGGACTGCCGGCTGAAAATACCGCAATTGAGAAAGGGATTCACCCGGCCAAATGGACGAAGGACAATATCACGTCGATGCGCGGACAATTGAAGCGTATCGGCCTCTCGTATGACTGGACCAGGGAAATCGCGACCTGCGATCCATCGTACTACCGATGGAACCAGTGGATCTTTCTCAAGATGTATGAACGTGGTCTGGCTTACAAAAAGCGCTCTCCGGTCAACTGGTGCGAATCGTGCGAAACCGTCCTCGCCAATGAACAGGTGATCGACAACCGTTGCTGGCGCTGTGAATCCGAGGTGTTTCCCAAAGAACTCGATCAATGGTTTTTCAAAATCACTGCCTATGCCGAGGAACTTCTTTCATCATGTGACACGCTCACCGGATGGCCGCAACGTGTCCTGGTCATGCAACGACATTGGATCGGAAAAAGCGAGGGTGTCGAGGTTGATTTCCGGGTTATCGATGGGCCTCCTGAGTTGCAATCGATCCGGATTTTTACTACCCGCCCGGATACCATTTTCGGCGCAACATTTATGAGTGTGGCGCCTGAATCTCCCGTGGTTGACCTCTTGATCAAGGGAAAAAATGAAGAGCAGGCGGTCCGAGATTTTGTGTCTCGTGTCAGCCGTCAAGATCGAACCACCCGAACCGACGCCGGTGCAGAGAAGGAGGGGCTGTTTACCGGGTGTTATGCTAAAAATCCCGTGACTGGTGATGCCATCCCCATTTGGGTGGCTAATTTCGTGCTCTATGAATATGGAACGGGCGCGATCATGGCGGTTCCAGCACACGATCAGCGTGATTTTGAGTTTGCGCGGCAATACAAACTTTCAATCAGACTGGTTATCCAAAATCCTTCCGGCACCCTCGACCCAGAGAATCTTGACGCAGCCTACACGGAAGAAAACGGATTTCTCGTTAACTCAGATCAATTTTCTGGCCTTTCAGCTAAAGATGGAAAAGCACGGATTGCACAATGGATCGAAGAGAAACAACACGGGACCCAAACGATTCACTACCGCCTGCGTGATTGGGGAGTGTCTCGACAACGCTATTGGGGCACCCCTATCCCAATAATTATCTGCCCGACATGCGGGCTGGTTCCGGTGCCTGAGCACGCCCTGCCCGTGATCCTTCCCTCAGACGTGCCATTTACCGGAAAGGGAGGATCGCCGCTCAAAGATATTGCCGACTTCGCCCACACCACCTGCCCTGGGTGCGGCAATCAAGCCACTAGAGAATCCGATACGATGGACACCTTCGTGGATTCCTCATGGTATTTTTTACGCTATACCTCACCACACCACACCGATCTTCCGGTCGAACCTGCCGCAAGCCGGCGTTGGATGGCGGTCGATCAATATATCGGTGGAATCGAGCACGCCGTCTTACACCTCCTGTATGCGCGATTTTTCACCAAGGTTCTGCGGGATCTAGGATTGACCACTGTGAGTGAACCATTTGAAAATCTTCTCACGCAGGGCATGGTGTGCAAGGAAACCTATCACTGTCCAAAACACGGATTTGTCCTGCCAACTGATGTGACCGACACCCAACAGTGCACGCACTGCGACAGTGCTGTTGTGGTTGGTCGGATCGAGAAAATGTCAAAGTCGAAAAAGAACGTTGTCGACCCTGAAGAGTTAATCACACGATATGGTGTCGACACGGCCAGGCTTTTTTCACTCTTTGCCGCGCCACCGGAAAAAGACCTGGAATGGCGCGACGACGGAGTCGAGGGCGCAGCCCGGTTTCTCAATCGTGTCTGGCGCCTGGTTGCTGAATATGCGGAGACCATCAAGACCGTTGATCGCAATCCAACGCAGGACAGTGCAGATGCGATGCATCACACGTCACGCGACCTACGTCGGGAGGTCCATCATCGCATCCGCAAGGTGACGCAGGACATCGAACGTGAGTTCCAGTTCAATACTGCCATTAGCGCGATCATGGAACTCGTCAATGTGCTGTATACCTTTGGATTCCCGATAACCGACGAGATTAAGAACGACGAAAAAACTCTCCAAATCATGAAAGAATCCCTCGATGCGTTGGTGATGCTCTTATCACCGTTTGCCCCGCATATCGCTGAAGAGATGTGGGATGCCTTGGGCAATGACTCACATGTTCTGCATTCGTCATGGCCACAGTATGACCCTGCGCTCCTACAGGAAGCACTGTTGACGATCATTGTGCAAGTCAACGGTAAAACTCGAGGCAAGGTTGAAGACATCCCTCCAGATTGGACGGAAGAACAAATCGTTGACAAGGTCCGCGAGGAACCGAAGATGTCTTCATGGTTACAGGGAAAGACAACCCACAAGGTGATCTATGTGGAAAAACGGCTGGTCAATTTCGTTGTCTAGATTCATCTTTGCATTCCCTGTCTTCTTGCTCGTGGCCGCTGGATGCGGATACCACCTTGGTCACGGTATTGGGAATCAGGCCGGGTCAACGCTGTATATCAACATACCTATGTTTCAGAACAAAACCAGTGAGCCTAAACTGGGGTTGTTGGTCACCATGGGCGTCAAAGACGCCATGTTGAAAACTCCTGGCATACAAGTGGTGAACGATGCGCAGGGCGCAGATATTGTCATCAGAGGGCGTATCATCCGCTACCGCGTGCCAACCACAGCCTTTGATCAGCGCGCGACGACTGAAGAGGATGTTGAACTTTCGGTCGTCATTCAAGCCGATGACCCTATTCTGAAAAAACCGCTCTGGCGCGACACGATCAAAGCTAGCGCATCGTTCTACCTGGGGCCTGACCTTACGTTAAATCGATCCGCACAAGACCGGGCAACAGAGGAGGCCAGCGCGTCATTTGCGAATATCCTGATTGGTCAACTTCTCGACCGACATGAAGCCCAACAACGCCGAGACAAGAAGAAGAATAACACCAAAGAATAAGACCTTCCGGTGGCCACACCACGACAAACGACAACACCGCACGCATTCCTTTCCCACATAGGCAACCACACACCCGCGCCCGTTTACCTCTTTTTAGGAGAGGAAGAGTTTTTTCTTGATTCATGCCTCGCGGCGCTCAAAAACGCGACCATTGAAGCCTCCGCTGAGGCTTTTAACTATGATCTTGTGTTCGGAGAAGAGACCGACGCGCAAGAAATTCTTACGTTTTGTCAGACGCTGCCTGTCTTCTCCACACGCCGCCTTGTCGCGGTAAAACATATTGATAAGCTCCGTGCCCCTTCTTTAGAGGCCCTCCAGTCCTATGTGGTTGATCCGGTATCAAGCACCTGCTTAGCGTTGATCGGCACCAAGCTTGATGGCCGCACCAAAGCGACTCAAACCCTCAAGAAGTCCGCTGTCGTGGTTGAATGCGTGTCGCTGTCAACCAGAGATATTCCAGGGTGGATCCGAGAATATAGTGCAACCATCGGACTGCGTATCGATGACCCTGGCATTGCTCTCATGGCCAACGCTTCCGGACGAGATCTTTATACGGTGAAGCACGAACTAGATAAGCTTGCCACCTACCTTGCGCCTAGCACGCATGCCGCCCTCACGGATGTTCAGGCGCTACTTGCGGGGGAATCGAGCGAGTCTGTCTTTGAAATATTCAACGCCATGGGGCGTCGCGATTCCGCTTCTGCGTTACTGGTCATGCGGACAGTGCTTGAGGCAGGCGAGCCGCCATTACGATTCCTGGCGCTCCTTACCACCCAGTTTCGCCAACTCTGGAAAGTAAAATCATTAGCCCAGAATGCAGGTGGAAAGCGGCTCGCTCCTGACGCATTGGCCAAAACTGCCGGCCTTTCACCATTCCGCGTGAGATCGCTGCTGGCACAGGTGAATCAGTTCTCAGCCACTGACTTGCGGTCTGCGTTTGCGCGAATTGCCGAAGCCGACTCACGTTTGAAGGGGTTTGGCGGACAGGCGCCCGTGATTGTTCTCGAGGCTTTGGTCATGTCCCTGTGCCGCAGAACAACAGCGACACAGGAACGATGATGCGATGAGAGGGGAAGCTAGCTTGAGGAAGACGTCAACGCATTTGCAGCCCGAGCAAGACGAGAGACACGGCGCGCCGCAGTATTTCGATGCATGACCCCTTTCGATGCCGCTTTGTTGAGAGCGACCTGCGCCGCATGAAGCTGTGTTTTTGTTGCAGCGCCGTCTTTCTCTTGGATAGCAATGCGAACTTTTTTGACAACACCCTTTACCCGTGAAAGAACCCCCTTATTGCGAAGACGGCGTTGCTCGGCTTGCCTGGCACGTTTAATTGTCGATGTATGAACTACTGGCATTGGTCATCCTTTCCATGTGTACTAACACACTTACCCACCCAATGTGATCATTTCTATCTTCTTCTGTCGTCGAGGATTATACCCCTCCGAAGAGTTCATCGCTTCAAGACGTTCATCCGAATACCGATCCGATCGTTTGCTCCATACCGATGTAATGACCTCAGTCAAGGCGTCATCTGTGGCACCCCCTCGCAGGAGCGTCTTGAGATCAAGGCCATCGTTTGAGAAAAGGCACGTGACCAGCTTCCCATCGGCAGTTAAGCGCGCACGCGTACAGTTGGTACAAAACGGTTCAGTGACCGATGCAATGAATCCGATATCCCCACGACGATCCGAAAACGCGAACTGGATCGCTGGATCGCTGATCTTCTCTCGATCTCCATCTTCCGTCGGGTAGACGGCGTGAATCCGTTCAAGTATCTCTTTCTTTGACACAATCTTACTTGAACTCCAGGCGTTAGCATTGCCAACATCCATATACTCGATAAACCGAAGCGAGAACTCATGTTCCCGACAGAATTCTACCATCGAGATGATCTCCTCGTCGTTGATCCCACGCTCCACAACCATGTTGATCTTAATCGGCTCAAACCCGCTCGCTTTTGCGGCGAAAATGCCATTGAGGACTTTTGGCAAATCCTCTCGTTTAGTCATCCGTTTGAATTTGTCTGCATCCAGCGTATCTAAACTAATGTTGATACGGCTCAGGCCCGCAGCACGAAGCGGAGCGGCCTTCTCGACCAACCTGGACGCATTCGTTGTGAGACAGATGTCGGAGAGTTCCGGTACCTCACAAAGCTGTGTGATCAGTGATTCGAGTTGAGAGCGTAAGAGCGGTTCCCCCCCAGTCAACCTTACCTTGCGTACACCCAATTGAACAAAGAGGCGCGTGAGTCGAGTAATTTCTTCAAATGAGAGAAGCTCTTCCCGGTCGATCCAGACATACTCATCAAACGGCATGCAATAGGTACACCGGAAATTACATCGATCGGTGACCGAAATCCTGAGATCTCGAAGCTCTCGGTGGTAGATATCCGCAAGCATCAGGGGTGGTGCTCTACCCACACTTCACCGGCCGGAGTTGTCTCACGCTTCCAAATAGGCGTGATTTGTTTGAGCTCATCAATGCACCATTGGCAGGCTTTGAATGCATCCGCCCTGTGTTCGGCACCGACAACGATCAGGACGATGTTCTCACCGATGTCAATTTCTCCATAGCGGTGGATGATGAGAACCTCAAGAATATTAAATTCCTTGAGGGCGCGCTCACGGATGCCTCGCAATGTTTTCTGCGCCATCCCGTCGTAGTAATCGAAGGTGATTCTCGACACATCCCGTCCCTGAGAACGCTCCCTCGCCGTTCCCAGAAACACATTGATGCCCCCAATCATCTTGGAGCTGTTTCGAACACGGTCAATCTCCTGATCGACAGAAAAATTCTCGCGTTGTACGCGAACCAGGACAGACTCTTCTTCGATAACAGCAAGGACCTCAGTCCCCCCTGCAAATGGAGGAAGAAGCGCAACCTCATCTTCAGTGTGAATGGACGTTTCATCCGTCGCGATCTCGTGATTCACCGAGATCAGCACTTTTTTCTCTCGAATAAGCTCTCCGAGTTGAGGAAACTGATCCGTAAGTTCCCGCGCAAGATCCTTCACCGAATGTCCATTGTGGCCAGCATGCCACACCACTTCGTCCTTACCACCAGCGAGGTCTTTCAACATCCCGAATAACTTAATGGTCATCATTCCTCATCACGATTTCCCGGCTGCAATTGTCGCCTTATGCTCTCGCATCGACGGCCGTAGATAGGTCCCGGATTTTCCTCCGGCTTTGGAATTCAAACACACATCAGTCACCGTCATTCCTCGGTCAATCGCCTTACACATGTCATAGACTGTGAGCGCGGCGACGGAAACCGCGGTCATGGCCTCCATTTCTACTCCGGTCTGACCAGTTGTTTTGACCTCTGCAGTGATCAAGATTTTACAGAGGCCATCCGCGTTTGGGGTCGCGTCCTCCATAAAGAACATGTTGACGCTCGTAATCAATAGCGGATGACACATCGGAACGAGGTCAGGCGTTCGTTTTGCTCCCATCGTCCCTGCAACTTGTGCAACGGCCAAGACATCCCCTTTGGCAATCTGGCCCTCCTGAATTCTGACAAGCGTCTCGGGCTGCATGAGAACGCAAGCCTGCGCCACTGCGGTGCGGTGGGTCATCGCCTTACCACCCACGTCTACCATTCTGGCTCGACCATCTGCATTAAAGTGTGTCAAATCATCCATTTTTCACAGCATTCAGGCAAAAGCACGAGAACAGATATTATAAAAGGGGCCAAGAATTTCTGTCAATCCGAGGTATTGCTGACCGGATGTCCTTGACACGCCCAGGCCGGCATCCATACGATTGCGGATTACCATAAGCGAACATGATGGACAATTTACCCGATCCTACAGTACAGGACGCCGCTCTCAGGGCCGATGAAGAATTAGACCTCAGAGGAGTCATGTGCCCTTTTAACTTTGTCAAAACCAAACTACGGCTTGAAGATATGGCGGATGGCGCCATCCTCACCGTGACCCTCGACCCTGGTGAACCATTGAAGAATGTGCCAGCAAGCGTCGAGATGGAAGGCCATACCATTCTTAAGATCGAACCGCGCGAATCTCACGCTCGAGTGTGGATACAAAAGCACACATCCTAACCTTCCGCTTCTTCTGCTGCGACCAATAGTGTCATTTCGCCTTTCAGGTTTCTGGTTTCTGCACAGCGGACAAGGTCATCGATCGTCCCTCGAATGATCTCCTCGAACTTTTTGGTCAGTTCGCGCGCAAGCACGGCGCGTCGCGTTCCCAGCACAGCTTTGATATCCACGAGTGTTTTCCCAACACGATGCGGCGATTCGAAGATAATCAGTGTATGTCCTTCAGCTTTGAGTGCATCCAATCGTTTCAGCCTTGCAGCACGACGCCGCGGTAGAAACCCTTCAAATCGAAACGCGTCACTCGGCAACCCGGAGACCGACAACGCCGCCAGGACTGCCGACGCACCCGGGAGAGGAACAACATTGATGCCGCTCAGCACACATCGGGTAATGAGAAAGTAGCCGGGATCGGAAATGACAGGCGTCCCAGCGTCGGATACGAGAGCGATATCCTGCCCTTCTTGAAGCCGTTGCAGAAGAAGTGGTGTCTTATGCTCTTTGTTGAAGTCGTGATAGCTGGTAAGCGTAGTATGGATCTGATAGTGACTCAAGAGCTTCTGAGTGTGCCGCGTATCCTCCGCGGCAACGATCCTGACTTCCTTGAGAACACGAAGAGCCCGAAGGGTGATGTCCTCTAGGTTCCCAATTGGCGTACTGACGACATAAAGAACACCAGCGGAAGCACCCTGACCACAATCTTCTTTAGTCTCCTTAGTCTCGTTCCGGTTCAGCTCCTCCATGCTGATGCGTGACTTTCTCCTCATCGAAGAGCTCACGCATGGCTTGTTCCGTGTCTTCCGTTTCATCTGGAACGATTGGTAGTTCCCTTCGCTGAACGGGCTTTTTCCCTCCAGGCTCTTCTTCCATACTGCCCCCTTTTCACATTGCTCACTGCGATATGGTCGACACCATCAGTGTCAGTGCGTCTTCAGCATAGGACACGTCCGTCTAGGTACAGACTTCAAACTCGCTCCAAGCACATCAGCGTTGCTTGACTCACCGTCGGGTTCCTGCCTAGAATGCAGGGTGTTGGTGGGCAATACATGAGCGAGAATCTCAAACCACATCCCGACCTCGCAGCCTCAGAGTGGCTTGGAGGAGAAGCTCTTATTGGAGGGCTTCCTCCTCAGCGATGGATTGACACCTTGCCGTCACTCACGACACGTATCGCCACAGCAGGCGTTGCTTTGGTTTTCATTTCGGGATTGGTACTAGGGCTCGTTTCCAGCCTCTGCATTTTCCTGCCGAGAAAGTCTCGCCAGCGCGACTAGCATACTGCTAGTTGGCTGATATCGTAAAGTCAGCATTGCTAAAATCCGTCGCAATTGCCTGACCCGACGCATCCCTCACAACAATCTTCACCCTAACCGCAGTTGACTCGGCTTCCGGCACGGTCCAGGTAATATTACTACCGAACTTTACACACACATCTACTTCGGGATTCGCGACGCCTTCTTCTACCGAGGTTCGTGTCTTTCGACACGGTGCGGGGTCACTCTCCACAATGACATTTTCGAAGGTTCGACCACTGTCCAGCGAATAGCTCACGTCCACATGGTCCGCGACGACGATTGACCTGGCGTTTTGCGCTCCTCCTTGTATCATCCGCCACCTGACAATCTGCTCATCTCCTGATCGAAGCACCTCCCCACCATTCGGTGCCTTCAGCCTCAGGACCGGCTGAATCGCAATGTCCGTTGACGCTCCACTGTGGCTAATAAATTGCACGAGGGGATGTGCAGATAACGTCTCCACAACAAACACCGCAGCGGCTGGGAATGCCGCCGCCCCAATTCCCGCAAATACGACATAGATTGCTAATCCGTCAGGCGTAACGCCGATGGCCCAGGGATTCAGTTCAGTAGCAATCTCGTCGGTCACTTGGCCGGTCAGCGTATCAATCACCGAGAAGGTGTTGGAACCATTATTGGCAACAAACGCTTGATCCCCATTTGGGTGAAACGTCACCCCCGCAGGGCTCTCACCCACCTCGATGGTACTGATGACATCATCAGTCACAACGTCAATCACCGTCACACTCCTGCCACCTGAATTATCACGTGCTACGCCGGTCACATATGCCTGGTTTAGGATCGGCATCATGCTAATCGCTGGCGGGCGCGGGAAACCCTGTGGTTGGAACTCGATGGTTTTGATCACTTGGTTCTTCGCAACGTCAATGATGGTCAATTGTGCGGGGGTTTCTGCACTTTGATGTCCGATATAAACCTTCGTGCCATCTGGAGTTACCGCAATCCCAGTTGGGTCGCCCTCAACTGGGATCGTATCCACGACCGTATGGAATGTCGGACTCTTGGTGTCCACGTCAATCACAGAGATAGTGTCGTCAAACTGATTCGAGACATAGGCTCGTTTCCCATCCGGGGTTATCGCAACCCCAAACGGGCCATCACCTACACGAATGATGTCCTTCCCGGGACCAATTTCACGTTCGATCACCTCATTAAAACGGACAGTTACGACCGAAACCGACTCGTCAGTCGTGTTGACCACATAGGCTCGTTTTCCATTTGGTGAAAATGCGACGGCACGGGGTAACTTTCCGATACCAAATTGCTCATCAATGGTCCCGGCATTCTCATGCACAATCGTATCAATGACCGCGACGTTGCGCACATCGCCTATGACTAAAACATTTGGGCCATTGGTGATATATGCGACAGCAGCTGCAAAGGCAACGCCGCTCAGAGCAAGAATCACACTCGCCGCAACAAGCCCCACAACACCATACCGACCGATGTTCTTCACACTCTGAGAACCGTGGTTAATTTTTTCCATGTGTCGAACCGCTATCGAAGGAAAAGGCACTACGATTACTTCGATTTCTTCATATATTTAAAGAACTCGGAATCCGGACTAATGACAAGCATAGATTGTTCATTCATGGTCTTTTTGTAGGCTTCCATGGAGCGAGTAAACGCAAAAAATTCAGGGTCCTGTTTGTAGGCGCGTGAGAAGATGGCAAATGCTGCGGCATCCCCGTCCCCCATCAATTCCTGCGCAGTCTTATCAGCTTCGGCAAGAAGAATTTCTCGCTCTTTTTCGGCGGACGATCGAATCTTCTGCGCCTCCTCTTCTCCCTGAGATCGATACAACTTCGCTTCTCGTTCACGCTCTGCCTGCATCCGAGCAAAGACGGCTTTTTCGTTCTGATCCGGGAGATCGGCGCGCTTGATCCGTATATCGATGATTTCAATGCCATAGTCTGCAGCCTTGGCACCTGCAGCCACCGTCACCTTCGCCATCAGCTCAGTCCGACTTTCCGAGACAATCTCTGTCAGCGTGTGCTTCCCGAGTTCAACGCGAAGCTCAGAATAGATAATATCATCAAGCCGGTTGAGTGCCCGCGCCTGTGTTTGGAACGCTTCATACACTTTCAACGGATCACGGATTTTCCATTTCCCGTAGTTATCGATCCGAATCGTCTTCTTATCGAGGGTAATCACGTCTTGAGGCGGAACATCATAATCCAGGAGACGCTTGTCGAAATACGTCACCTCCTCAATAAACGGAACCTTAAACCTCAACCCCGGCTCGGTGATCGTATCGACTGGCTCCCCCAACCGAACGACGATCGCGGTCTCGGTGAGATCCACAATGAAAAGCGGCGAGGCTCCCAGCATTAACAGGACCACGGCGGCTGCAACAATACCAATGATTATATTCTTCACGCTCATTTCTCGACGTTGCCTTTCACTCTTGAAGCGGGGCTCAGTGGAAGATAGGGAAGGATGCCACCTGCAATGCTCCCTTCAATAATCACTTTGTCCATCTTCGGTAGGATCTCTTCCATCGTTTCGATATAGATGCGTTTGCGAATCACATTCTTTCCACGACGGTACTCCTTCAGCTGTTTCAGGAATCGATCCGCTTCACCCTCGGCTCGCGCCACCCTCGCCTGAGCAAAGGCCTCTGCCTCGTTGACCGTTTGGGCGGCTTGCCCCTTCGCCCTTGGGATAATATCGTTTTCATAACTTTGTGCTTGACGAATCAGCCGCTCGCGATCCTCTTTCGCGCTGGCGACATCCTTAAATGCAGCCACAACCTCTTTGGGGGGTGAGACGTCTTTCAACTGAACCGTCGTAATTTCAACCCCGGCGTCATAACTATCCAAGATCGCCTGGGCATTGGCCTGAGTCTCGGCCTGGATCTGCTGTTTTCCCGTCGTCAGAGCATCATCCACGTTCGTTTTTCCTAACACTTCCCGAATGGCAGCCTCACTACTCTTTTTTATGGTCGCTTCAATGCTCGCAACGTTAAAGAGATAGGCTTTAGCATCTTGAATGCGATATTGGACGACCGTTTCCACCTGCAAAATGTTTTCATCGCCGGTGAGCATCAATGCTTCGCGTGGCAGCACCTGTGCACGCCCGCTGGGATCACGACGAAACCCTATGGCGACCGGATGCACCTTGGTCACTTGCGGTTTATAGACTGTTTCGAGAATGGGGACACGGAAGTGTGGGCCAGGGTTTGTCACACGGACCACCTCGCCAAAACGCTTCACAACGCCCTGCTCATCTGGCGCCACAGTATAAAAAGCAGATACAAAAAAGAGCACGATGGCACCCAATGCAATGATGGTTTTGAGACCCTTGATGGGTCCACCTCCACCTCCACCGCCGCCAAACTGTCGTTCAAATTTCTTGAATATGTCTTGCAATGGGTTATCGGACTGCCCCCATTGATCACCCTGTTGCCACGCCATAGAGAAGCCTCCTTTTCACCTTATAGAAATGGTCAAAGATAGCAAAATACGGTTCTTCTTCGCAAGCTATGGTTCCGTCACGAAAGCGCATTCCCCCTTAGCCGGAGACGATTTTGGCTGCGCCAAGAAGCAAGGCGCGCTAGAGACGATCCGTTGAGGTTCTTCGAGGAATGGGCTATACTAAGTTGAAGTATGCGCCCTCCATCACATGTTGCGAGGTCGTTCTTTCTGTTCTTGGCCAGAAAGGCGCCTCCGACACAACACTAGGCTCATTTGTCGAAAAAGATTATAGACTTAGAGCCGTTGTGGTGCGCAAAAAAACATATTGAGCGATATTGAATCATAAAATACACGCTACGAACGGACAGCCCTAAGCTGTTGCAGTAACGCCTTGGAACGTACCGGAAAGGAGTTGAACTTCATATGACCACGCCCGCAAATAAAATTGTCATTATGCCGGCTATCTTTACCGAGGCGGGTGATGAGCCAATCAAAGTGCTCCAGAAAGCCGGGTATGAGGTTGTTCAGAACTCGTTCCGTCGGGATCTTAGTGAAGAAGAAATTGTTGGTCTCCTCGACGGCGCGATTGCGTTGATCGTAGGAGAAGAACCGATCAGTCGCCGGATCATGGAACAGGCCAGGCACCTCAAGGTAATTTCAAAGTTTGGGGTCACGGTCGACAATATCGATATGGATATGGCACGGGAACGCGGGATCGTGGTGGCGTATACTCCTGGAGCCCATCAGGTATCAGTAGCAGAATTGACGATCGCTCTTATGTTGGGACTTGCGAGAAGCATCCCTCGCATGGACCTTGATATCCGGAGACAAAAATGGGTGCAACCTACGGGAATCGAGATTATGGGGAAAACCATGGGAATTATCGGCGTTGGACAATGTGGAAAAGAAGTTGCGAAACGAGCGGTGGCGATCGGTATGAACGTGCTAGGATTTGACCGTCATCCAGACGAGAAGTTCGCAGACCAGCATGGCATCGAGTATGTCCTCGCAGATCAACTCCTGAAAGAGTCTGACTTCGTCACCATACACCTTGGCCTCGGACCCGATACGGTCGGGTTTCTCACCCGGGAACGTGTTCGTCGCATGAAACCAGGCGCGTTTCTGATCAATGCCACTCGCCCGGAGTTTATTGACGAAGATGCGGTGTATGAGGCGCTCAAGGCCAAACGACTCCGCGGTGTGGCCTTTGACATCCTCACACCAGAACCACCGCTTGGCCATCTATTTCTCGAGTTAGATAATGTGATCATGACAACACGCGCGGGATCCCGTACAGAAGAAACAGTACAGCGACAAGCCCAAATGGCTGCGGAAAACGCGCTCGCAGCGTTGCAAGGAACAGCAATTAGCTCAGTGGTGCCCTAACAACGCCGTTGGCTGCGTCACACACGGCCATTCCTTACTCTACAGTACGAATACAATGATGACACATGCGATTCCAAGGCAAAATGGAATCAGGCTCACCACGACCACATGCTTGTTCGCGTGACTCCGGTTACAATCCTTTGCAGGCTTGTACACAAATTCATATGCAAGAATCATGTTTATCAAAATGTAGAGTAGTACTCGTGCCGCTTGCGGCCAGGACGGCGCTTCACCAGCAATAACGACAGCAACCCAATACCCACTCACCAAGTGAACGATCATCAGTCCCCCGGTGAGAGCCGTATTCAACACAGACTAGCGTGTTTCTCCATGCTCTGCACAGTGCAGACAGACCCGTGGCCGCCGTTTGAAATACTTCACCGAACTTGCAGCCAGACATGAGTAGTGAACAAATTGATCGCAGATGGAACACCGTGACCATCCTCCGGTAAGAAACGTGATGCGACGAGAAAACGTCTTCTTGCACACGAGGCAGGACGCATCGATAATGCCCAACGCTAAATCGTGATAGTCAGAACGTGGCATATCCACTTTCTTCACGATAGAATGTCGGTGTAGTGAACACCAAATTGGAGATGCACAATGCTAGAAAATCTCAAAGATACTGAGTCACGTTTACGCGAAATCGACTGTCCCATATGCAAATCTCATGTATTCCATATTGATCCCCGAACCGATAAGACAGCCGATATTTATAACGGGCAATGTGCGAACTGCCGTTATTCGTTTCCGATCCATTCAGACGTCGCCCTCTTCACTCTGAGCCAACCCGACACGCTCATGCTCTTCAAGTCCATTCCATGCCCGTCATGCGAACAACGTGGGGTGACACTTGAGTGCCGAGTGCAAGCCTCAGTCCGAGACTCATACTACCTTGTCACCTGCAACAACTGTACACATCCGTTTGTCGAACGCGCGTGGATGGATGTGTACGAGTAGAAAAATACTTCGTTCGTAAGAAAAAAGGCCCATCCGCTGATGCTCGGATGGGCCCGCTTCCATTCGCGAAACAATATTCAACAACTTAGATATTTTGCATAAAGTGTCCGACAGCCGCTGGATCGACTGGCTCTTCATCCTTCATCGCCCTCGGCACAACAACCGTTGTCTTATCCTTGAGTGCCTTCACAACCTGATCAAGGATCATTTCCACCGGCATCGACATGCCACCATAGACATGCGGCCCAGCCACAACCTTGGCGTTAGAATACCCCGTAATTGCCGCAGCGATGTCCTTGGCTAACCAGCCAACATAGTTAAACTCAGGCACGATGATGAGCTTCGTATGTTCACAAATCTTCCTGAGTTCTGCAGTCGGGAACGGTCGCAATGACGCGATCTTCACCAGACCGGTCTCAATCCCTTCCTCAGCACACAACCTGACGGCTTCTCGCGACTGCGCCGCCGCACTTCCCGAGGCAATAAAGAGAATCTCTCGATCTTCGTTTTCGGTCTGGATGAGACCACCCATATAGCGGTGGATATACTTTCGCGATCGCTCGACCGCAGCCCAGACCTCCTGCTGCCAGACCGCATGAATGTTATACGTCTGAACCGGAGCATCGCGCGAAAGACGCGCCGGGGGATTTTCCGCGTCCAGCACAGGAACCGCGCCATCATGGGCAATGCGCGGAGGCAATTTGAATTCCCGCGGCGTCGTATGCACGTAGCCACGAGCATGCGTCACAAAGAACCCATCACAGCACACGCCCACTGGAAGCGTCACGTCATTGTGCTCGCTGATAACAAATGCCTTCATAAGAAAGTTGAAAAGATCGTCTTGATTCTCGGCATGAAAGACGATCATCCCACTATTCAACAAATAGGCAATTTCAACATTATCGGGTTGAATCGCAAGGGGAGCATTGACGACGCGACAGGTGAACATTGCCACCGCCGGTAACCGATGACCCGCCCAGGAGACGATGGGCTCTAGCCCTCTGATGGTGCCTGGGCCCGCGGTCGCCGTAAAACATCTGACGCCAGCCCGCGACGCTCCAGCCATCGCCGACATGACCCCATATTCCTCTTCGCCTCGGTAGTAGTCCTTGACATATCCTTCACCATACAGCACGCCAATTAGCTGCATCGTCTCACTTTGCGGCGTGATGGGATACGCAACTGAAAAATCAACATTAGAACGTCGAACCGCTTCCTTGGCGGCTTCACTTCCGGTAATGAACTCGCGCTTTCGTTCCGCCTCAAAAAACATGTGATGCGGCGTGACAACCTGTTGTTTTTTGGACTCCCCGTGGGGATCGATCTTTTCCGCGGCAGGGGGAGGAGTCGCAACGCTCGTGATGGGGTCACCCTGTGGGTTCGTTTTGACTTCGGCTTCTAGTCCTTCACTCATACCATCCTCCTCCTCACATCAAACGCCGGCAGCGACTGGTTGAGGTTGGGTTGCCAGTGGATCAACATGGCTTTTCCCCGCGTTTACCGACGATTGGGTTGGTGTGAATTGAACGGCTTCCCCACTCGCAGGCAACTCTATCCCCATCTTTTCGCGTACCCTCTTGATCACTGCGGTCATTTTTTGCAACGATGCAAGGTCACAATCACGAACACTCAGCATCGCGTCTTCGTGACCCTGTTGCGCACATAATGCAATCGTACAGCAATTGGTTCCGGAGCGGATCATCTTGAGTGTCAAGTTCGCATAGTGACAATGGACGCCGACGAAAATACAGGCCTCAATTTTGTTATGCAAAATTGTCAAATTGGGATGATTGGGATTAATCGCTTCTTCGGGATCAATCTTGGGGTATTTTGGCCGATAATCCGGCATGGGAATGATCCGCACATTTGGAATCTGAGCCGCCATCTCCAACACGGCATGGGCCTTCTCGATCGCGTGCTGATTCCAACGCCAGAGGATCATCGGACCGGGAAAGATCGTCGCGTTCTTTTCAGTCAGCATGCGGGTAGCAGCCTCTTCCATGACCTTCTCTTCATCGATGTGGTGACCATAGTAGATACCCTGACCGGGGTCGCACAACGTCACCCCGAGTTGCGCCGCAGAGAGAGGAAGAAACCCTGCTGGGCCTGGTGTTATAATGCGGTCTTCTTCGCGTATTTCACACATAGTCTTCTATTAACCTTCTGACGCAACCTCAGATTTTACAAACGTGGCGACCGCGCCTCTCTCAGTGTATTGAATCCCAACCGTCGTGGCGATCGCAGGAATCTGATCGATCATCTCAAGCTTGATTGCGTGATGTTTCGCCATGGTGTCACAAACCCACACGCAGATTGCGCACCCTTTGCAGCGATCCACCGCCACATATGCGGACCCATACTTCGAACCACGCTCTGCGCCAAGCCCTTCATCGTACTGGATGGTATTAGATTCGGGGCAAAATTGTGTACACAACCGGCAACTGGTACTCGAACAAATCTCCTGATCTATCTCCGCGACAAGATACATTCCATCACTCCTATGCGAGGGCCTCAGTTGGTTGCTGTACTGCTTTTTTAGGCCTCCAGCCATGCTCATCAGCGTACGCATACGCAGCTTTGACCACATCGATGTTTTTATCAATCAGATCCTGTTTTTTCTTAAACTTCTTTTCGACGACACTATCAAGAGCGGCAGTCCCGCCCGACACTACGAAACCCTTTCCAAGAAATCGCTCCTTCACCGCTTCCGACATCGAAGGCAAGTCCGCAAGCCCGGTAATTGCGCCAATTGCCCCAACCATCGCCATGTTAGTCGCGAGATCCGTTCCTGCAACCTCCAACGCCATGGTGTAGGCGGGGATGTAATACAGCCTGACATTTTTCTCCTCAAGCTCGCGTGTTTCCTCAGGCGGAAGTTTCATGGGGCCATCGGAATTGATCAAGCAGATACCATCCTGCTTGAGCCCAAAGTAAAATGGCATGGTATAGGACTTGCCATGGGTGATCACCTGGGGATGGAAAATCATGATGATGTGAGGAAAGGTGATTTCACCGATTTCATAAATTGGCTCATTAGAAACTCGCACGTAACTCTCGACCGGAGCCATGCGTTTTTCGGATCCATAGAAGGGAACGATGGTGCTTTCACCGCCAAACCCGAGAACAGCCGTGCTGAAAATATGAGAGGCAGTGACAACGCCCTGCCCCCCGAGACCCGCCATGCGAATATTGTACCGTTGTGCCATAAGCTCCCTCGCTTACATTCTGTCCCTTTTAGACGACGCTCTTTTATTCGTCAATTGACACTGACCGCTGTCGGTTTCGGAAGATATTGTTTGTAGCCATGCTGAGCGGCCAAATACTCTTTGGCTTCATCGGTAATATACTCTGAATAGCCGTAACGATCCTTTTCAACATCCTTGGCATCCTGCATCACCTGCTCGGTTGGAATACCATACTCAATATTGCAGGAGGTGTACGCTTGAATATAGGTCGGGCCAACTTCACGCGCAACCAAGACCGCTTTCTTTATCGCGCTCTCCACCCGCTTGGGATTGGTGGGAACGACCTGGGCGACGTATGCACACCCGGCGATCTTGGCCATGCCAAGCATATCCATTTTCTCGAACTTTTTCCCCAGTGGAGCCATTTTCAGCACCTGGCCCTTATTCGTCATACCGCTCTCTTGCCCACCGGTATTCCCATAGATCTCATTATCGAGCATGACCGTCGTAAACTTTTCTTTCCGGAACCAAGAATGGAGCGTCATTCCGAACCCGATATCGGCTAGCCCGCCATCGCCAGCCATCACGTCCAAACATCCTGATCTCGTTC
>DTRN01000121.1 GCA_012965905.1 Nitrospirales bacterium
GTACGCTCACTCGTCTATATTACGTCCGATAAGTGTTACGAGAATATGGAGTGGACGTGGGGGTATCGTGAAAATGACCGCCTCGGCGGTCGTGATCCCTATAGCGCTTCGAAGGCAGCTGCGGAGATTGTGTTCTCATCATATGCGCGGTCGTTCTTTTGCGATCGTCCCCAATTAGGTGCCGCGACCACTCGGGCAGGGAACGTGATTGGTGGAGGAGACTGGTCTGTAGACCGGATTATTCCAGATTGTATTCGTGCGGTGGAACGTGATCAGCCGATACACTTGCGGAACCCACTGGCCACGCGCCCCTGGCAGCACGTGTTAGAGCCGTTGTGGGGGTATCTGTTGCTGGCAGTTCGGTTGCGTGAAGATCCGCGACGCTATGCGGGTTCCTGGAACTTTGGCCCATCCACACGGGAGGTGCGTACCGTACAAAGTATTGTAGAAACACTCATCGGGCATCTTGGGAGAGGGAGCGTCGAAATAAAAGCCCAAGAACGTGGGCTGCATGAATCGGGGTTGCTGCAATTGAACTGGGATAAGGCTCACCAACTGCTAGGTTGGTATCCACGCTGGACCATAGAAGAATCGCTGAAGGCAACAGCAGTGTGGTACAAGACCATTCTTGATGGAGGCAATGCTGAGGAAACAACCCGGGCACAAATTCTTGAGTTTTTTCCGGAGCTGACATGATTGACGGAGTCATTGTTACACCACTTCGCCAAGTCTTTGATGAACGAGGGAAAGTCATGCATATGTTACGGGAAGATTCCCCCGTGTTCTCAAGGTTCGGCGAAATTTACTTCTCGTGCGTCCATCCGGGTGTTGTCAAAGCGTGGCACTTTCACAAGAAAATGACGCTCAACTATGCGGTGGTCTCAGGACAGATTAAGTTTGTGTTATTTGATGAACGTGTCGATAGTCCAACCAAGGGTGAGTTGCAGGAGTTATATATCTCGCCGGAAAACTATGCATTGGTCACGGTGCCTCCCTTGATATGGAATGGCTTCAAGGGGGTTGGCACGAAAACCGCAATCGTTGCCAACTGTGCAACGCTTCCCCACGATCCCGATGAGATTGAAAGGAGGCCGGCTAGTGATAAGCGCATTCCATATGATTGGGCAATACAACATCGTTAATCAGATCAGCTATTGTCTGATCATTGTTCCCTCCTCCTGTCTCCAGCAAAACGATATTCCATGAAAGTGATTCTTCTTGCGGGCGGGCTTGGAACTCGTCTAGCTGAACATGCTGACGCGATTCCAAAGCCAATGGTGCCGATAGGTGGAAAGCCTATTCTCTGGCACATTATGCAGACCTATGCACGTTTTGGGCACGTGGATTTCTACGTCGCTTTGGGCTATAAGGCCCAGATTGTCAAGGAATACTTTCTCAATTACCGGCAACTGAATGCCGATTTTTCCGTCGATTTGGCTACGGGGTCAGTCACGTCTCATCAGCTAGATGAGGTTGATTGGCGTGTGACCCTTGTCGATACTGGAGAAAACTCGAAAACCGGTGGCCGCGTCAAACGAATGCGAGAATTTATTGGTGACGAGTTGTGCATGTTGACCTATGGTGATGGTGTGGCGGATATCGACTTTGACGAACTGCTGGCATTTCACCGAAGCCATGGGAAACTGGTGACGGTCTCTGCCGTGCGACCAACCGCGCGCTTTGGAGAACTAGAGTTGGATGGTGCGCGAGTGACGAGCTTTGTTGAAAAACCGCAACTTCATGAGGGCTGGATTAATGGTGGATTCTTCGTGATTGAACCAGGGTTTTTCGAATTGATCGCCGGCGATAGCACGTTGCTTGAGCGAGAACCATTGGAGCAGGCTGCCAAGAAGGGACAACTCATGGCCTATCGTCATGAGGGCTTCTGGCAATGCATGGATACAAAGCGTGACCATGAGTTGCTCGAATCACTGTGGGCGCAGGGTCGTGCTCCTTGGGCGGTCAAATAGCGACTCCTGATGAAAGTGCTCATCACGGGTGGGTTTGGTTTCATTGGGGGCAGGCTTGGTCAGTACCTACAACAGGCTGGTCACCACGTGATCCTCGGGACACGCCGATTGTGTGATCCCCCTCACTGGTTGCCAACGGCAGATGTTGTACAGACGGCGTGGAATGACGTGCCTAGCCTGATTAAGGTCTGTGCGCGTGTCGATGCGATCGTCCACTGCGCGGGAATGAATGCTGAAGACTGTGTGGCGGATCGAGCGAGGGCTCTTGAATGCAATGGCTTAGCCACTGCGCATTTGCTTAACGCCGCTGTCTCGCAGGGTGTGGAGCGGTTTATGTATTTGTCGACGGCTCATGTGTATGCTAGTCCACTCGTCGGCACGATTACTGAGGAAACCTGGCCACGGAATCTACATGTCTACGCCACAAGCCACCGCGCCGGTGAAGATGTTGTGCTCCATGCACGGCAGCGGGGAGAGATCGAGGGCATAGTGATTCGTGTGTCGAATGCGTTTGGTGTCCCTGTGCACAAAGATGTCAATTGTTGGGCATTGCTCGTCAATGATCTGTGTCGTCAAGTTGTACAAACCGGCAAGATGGTGTTGCGATCCACTGGGGTGCAGCAACGCGATTTTATCACCCTTGATGATGTATGCCGGGCAATCACTCATCTGCTAGAGCTTTCCGGCTGGCAATGTCAAGATGGGCTGTTCAACCTCGGGAGTGAAAACGTGTTTTCGGTTTGGGAAATGGGACAGAGGATTGCCCGGCGTTGCCCGGCTACATTGGAGTTTACCCCGGACATTGAACGACCTGGACCTCACGCTGATGAGCAGTATGAGTCTTTACGGTATGACTGTTCAAAGCTTCATAAGACAGGGTTTCATTCGCGGGATAATATAGAGGAAGAACTCGATCACATGCTCGCTTTCTGTGGCCAGAC
>DTRN01000122.1:0-2358 GCA_012965905.1 Nitrospirales bacterium
TAGCGATAATTCACTTCCAGCACCACGTATCCACGCGTAGCGAAAAATTGGTTTGCCGGGCTAAAGCTGCAGTCGCGCTGTCCGGTTGGCCCGCCATGAATTTGGATAATTGCCGGTGGGAGATCTCGTCCCTCGAACGCGGGATTAGTCGGCGGATAGTAGATGCCGTGAATGGTTTCGCCGGAAGATGATGCCCACTCGATTGGTTCGGGTCGTGCAAGGCACTCTGCTACAAGTGTCTCATCAGTGGCTCGCGCACGGATTTTGATTTCAGCGTCTGAGGTGTATGTGAGAACGCGTGGTGGAGTGGTCCCCGCCGATGCAATAAAGGCAATCGCCGGCTTGGTTGGTGATACGGCGAGTTGTCCGAATGACTCATAGTTAGATAACGCCGTGAGGTCGGAGGTTTTTCCACCTGCGATCTCCAGTATGTTAGGACGCCACCGGCCACGCTCGTTGCGCAAGAAATAGATGTGTCGTCCGTCATGGCTGAAGCCAAATGTCCGTCGTCCTTGTGTCCAGGCCGGAACCCCCAACTCAACCGGTTCCTCAATGAGGCATCGATGCTCTCGGTGTGTCACATCGTAGATCCACAGATTGCTCCAGCCGTTTTGATCTGAAATATAGGCGATCGAGATTCCATCGGGTGAAAACGTTGGCTGAAAGATTCCAGTGTTGGTGTCACCGGCAATGGTCGAGGGCTCCAGAAGGCGTGGGAGTTGACCACTCCCAGCAACAATCTGTGCCAGCATCAATCGTGTTCCATCCCAGGGCATTTGAGGATGGTCCCATTCGATCCATGACAGCCATCTTCCCGAGGGGTGCCAGCAAGGCTGCATGTAGAAGTCGGCGCCACTGGACAACTTTTGAGGCCATTGGGTGCCCTCAGAATCAATGATTGCTAGCACGTCACTGCCTTCATAGGAATGGATGTAGACCAACCAGGTTCCATCAGGAGAGAGGCATGGTGAAGCCGCGTGGCCGAACGCCGCGAGTAGAGGTTTGGCTTTCCCCGATGTGATCGACTGTCGATAGAGACGTCCCGATTGTTCCGCAAAGTAGACGTGCCCATGTCCAACAGTGAATTCCCCGCCACCGTACCCGACCTTTGCTCGTACAGAAAGGGTATTGGTGAGTTCTCGATGTGCCTGTCCCTCGTCGTTCGAACAGACGAGCACCCCGCGTTCAGATCGTTCTTCGAGCCAGACGAGGGTGTGTCCATCAGTGTCCCAGGCTACTTCCGTTAAGCGCTTTCCGTGAGACAAGTATTCAGGAGTGATGGGGCTCGACCAGAGGCCGTAGGGGCGGACGGTTTTTGTCACCGCTTCTTCTTCGCCAACTCTTCTTCTCGCAAGGTCCGTCGCAAGACTTTCCCAACCAGATTCTTCGGCAATTCGGTTCGAAATTCCACCCAGCGTGGGACTTTAAATTTTGCAAGATGTTCACGACAGAATTTCAAAATCTCAGCATCGGTTGCGTGTTCCCCATCCTTCAGAACGACGTAGGCTTTAATGGCTTCATCACGCAAACTGTGAGGGAGCCCCACCACGACGACATCTTTGATCTTGGGATGTCGGAAGAGCACTTCTTCTAGTTCCCGTGGGTATACATTTTCCCCGCCGGACTTAATCATGTCTTTTTTGCGATCGACAATATAGAAAAACCCGTCCTCATCCATGGTTGCGGAATCGCCGGTGTATAGCCAGCCATCCCGAATCGTATTTTTGGTGTCCTCCGGCTTATTCCAATATCCGGCCATGACCTGCGGACCGGAGATGGTCAATTCACCAATGTTGCCGAGTGGGACCTCTCCAATTCCGGTTTCAATATCGACGATGCGCGCAACGGTGTCTGGAAATGGCACCCCGATGGAGCCTTTCTTGCGAGTGCCGCGGCACGGGTTGCAATGGGTGACAGGTGCGCTCTCCGTCAGCCCATAGCCTTCAATCAACGTTGCTCCTGTCAGGTCTTCAAACTTTTTCTGCACTTCTGCATGGAGGGGGCCGGCGCCACTCATGCACACTTTGAGTGACGAGAGATCAAAACGTGATGCGCGTGGGTGATTATTGATGGCGATGAACATCGCTTGAATGCCGCAGAACACCGTCGCGCGGTGTTTTTCGATCGCCTTCAGAACTTCATCTGCCTGGAATCGGGGCAGCAGCACTTGCGTTCCTGCAAGCGAAATCGACAAGTTCTGAGAGGTGCTCATCCCATAGGCGTGAAAATAGGGAAGGACACCTATAAAGACTTCCTGGCCGGGTTCGAGGGACGTCATCCAGTAACGACATTGAAGCGTATTGGCCACGACGTTCGCATGGCTGAGCATGACCCCTTTTGAAACACCGGTTGTTCCGC
>DTRN01000122.1:2411-12912 GCA_012965905.1 Nitrospirales bacterium
TTATGTCCGGTGGCTTCGGTGTTGCGGATTTGAGCAACTGCCTAAAATCATAGACAGGCGGCACCTTCTTGATGTCAACCCATTGCTTGTTCTTCTTCGCTTTGATGGGGTAGAGAAGGCGAAGCATGGTTGGCAAGTAGTCACGGATGCCGGTCACAATGATAGATTGCAGAGTGGTTTTCGGTTTGACGTTCTGAACTTTCTCGTAGAATAGATCCAGGGCAAGAATAACGATACTTCCGGAATCGCTGAGCTGATGTTCCAATTCCCGTTCCACATACAGAGGATTCACGTGTACGATCCGGGCACCGGTTTTCAGGATGCCGTAGTACGCGATGACCGTTTGTGGGATGTTTGGCAGCATGATCGCGACGCGATCGTCTTTTTTCACCCCAAGCCCGATCAACGCCTGCGCAAACCGGTTGGATGCATCGTCGAGTTCGCGATACGTCATCGGCTTCCCGTAAAACGAGATCGCGGCGCGATCGGGAAACTGCGAGGCCGATTCGTGCAGCAAGCGGACAATGGTCCAGTTGGGGTAGTCAATGTTTTGCGGAACGTGCGGTTCGTATTGCGAGAACCAGATGTGATCATTCATGGCGGCACAGACTCCTGGATAAGAAATTTTGCTTAGGATTGTACGCTACGGTTTTTTGTATCCGCAAGGAACAGACGGATTTCATTGGCTGCTATAATGCCACGCTTATGAAAAAACTGTACGACGTTATCATTGTCGGAGCCGGGAGTGGTGGGGCGATCTTGAGCCTGTTGCTGGCGCGGCAGGGGATCGATGTGCTCATGCTGGAACGTGACGTGCAGCCCCTGCACGATATTCGAAGTGAGATTCTTCAACCCAACGGTCAGAAGGTTCTTGATGACCTTGGGTTGCTCAAAACCATTCCTACTGAAGCGGTACATCAAACCCACCAATTCGATTTCTTCCGAATTGGCAAAGGGCGTTTGTGTACGTTTAATTATGGTGATCTGCCGGTACCTTACAATAGTGCCTTAACCGCTTTTTCCGGCCCACTGCATCAACATGTTTTGGATGCCACTGCCGCTGAAACTACGTTGACCGTTCTGTATGGGGCGGTATTCAATGGGCTCATGCGACGTGGGAAAACTGTCATGGGGGTGATGGCGGAACATGAGGGACGGAATTATGACATTAGAGCCAAACTGGTTGTCGGTGCAGACGGAATCAAGTCCGCCGTCCGAAAGGCGCTAGGTATCCCTGCGCAGGTATATCAATACCCAGAAGGATATCTTCTAGGGGTGTTGCAGCGACCTCCAGGCTTTGACCATCGATCTCGTTACTACATCGGAAGAAAAGAGATCCTTGGACTCCTTCCCGTACCCAACGACCAACTCTATTTTTTCTACCTACTTTCGAATGCAACCAGAGCCGGATTGGACGCGGCGGGTTTTGAGAGCATCAAAAACGCGATGGCGGAGATTGATCCGAGTCTCGCCCAACCCCTCAAGCAACTTACACGACTGGATCAGACCATCTTTCGGCCGTGTTTTCGGGTTCGTTCCAAAACATGGGTCGCGGATGGGGCGGTGATTATTGGCGATGCCGCACATGCGATGAATCCGCATGTGTCGCAAGGGCGCATGCAGGCGATGCAAGATGCTGTGGCGCTCTCGCGCGTCGCTCAGGGCTGCCTTGCAAAGGGGGACTGTTCGGCCTTGTCACTGGAAGCGTTCGAACGTGAGCGGCGTCCTCATGTGGAGATGCTCCAGCGGTTGGGGGACGAACAAACGTTTTTTTGGAACTCAGCGAGCCCTGTAATCCAATTCACTGTGGACCGAGTGTTGAGAACGCTTGACGATAACGCAAGGTTGCGCTATCAGGTGTTGACCACCACCGCTGGATTACGGCAGCAATCGCCTTTTAGCCTGGCAGACAAGCTGGTTGCGGTTGGCTTGCTTCCGGATTTTCGGTCAGACGCAGGATAGAGAACCGAGGAATGATGAATACGGAAAAACGGATCAGCCACACGACGTGGACGAGTGTTGCTGTTGTTATATGTATGTTTGGCGGGCTGGCCCTGTGGATGTATGACGGAGCGCGTGAGCTAAATCAGTTACATGATCAACAAGTAAAACATTGGGCCAGCATTGAACAACTGTTTCGAGAACGAACGAAGGGGCTTCTGGAAATTCGCACAATCATCAAGAAGGAAGCCCCATACGAAACCGCCATCATCAGTGAACTTGCTTACGCGCAAGTGATGATGGAAGGGGCCAGGAACCGCAACATGCAAATAGAAGCCTATAACGAATCGGAATTGACGCGGGTAAGTTTGCCCGTGTTTATGTATAACATTGAACGTCTTAATGCACATCCTAGACTTGGTGGGATGGTTGAGAGTCTGAGTGTTCTTGCGACGCGAATCGATAAAGAGCGTTTCGACTATAATTTGGGCGTGCGAGCATACAACGCGCGTCTTTTGATCTTTCCCACGAACCTCACCGCACTGCTGCTTCGAATTGAACCGCTTCCGCTGTTTCGGTTGAGGGGAGAGTGAGTGGAAAAAGTTTTTTGGGGTTTACGGGACCTAGGCGCCACGCAGGTGAGTGACGGGATTCGAACTAGTGACTTCGAACTGAGTAGCGCTTACTTCTTTTCGTTAACCGCTTTTTCTACGCTTTAATCTTCTTCACGAATGTCTTAAATATTTTCCCGGTCCCATCGTCTTCTTCCTCAAGGCCGAGGAATTCCTGGCCGGTTGTCTCACACCATGCTGGCATGTCTTGTATGATGCCCTCGTCGTCGGACAGGACTTCCAGGACCTTGCCGACCTCGAGTTGTTTGAATCGCTTTGATGTCATGATAATTGGCATCGGACAAAACATGCCCAATGTATCGAGTTGCTCATCGGCTTGAAACGATACGCTCACGTTATGTTCCTCATAGATTAGATGAATAAGTTGACGCTTCCGTTCTTGGCCTCCGCCAAGTAGGTGGCCACTCCTGCATACTGATCGACGCTGTCGATCAAGGTATCTTTGGTTATGCCTAACAAACCCATCGTTGTAGTGCAGGCGATAAACTTGACACCTAAGTCTTGAGCGATGTCCATCAATTCGGGGATCCCGGGCATCTTGTTCTGCTTCATGACCTTTTTCATCATGGACGTACCCGCACCCATGAAATGAAATCTCGACAATGGGAGGGTGTCGGCGCCGCCGCGGTTGAGCACGCCAAACAGACGCCTCAGCCAGTCTTTGGCGCTTGATGTCTCTCCCTTGCGTCGCAGCATGTTGAGTCCCCAAAAGGTAAAGAACATCGTAACTCTCATGCCCATGGAGGCGGCGCCGGTGGCAATGATGAATGCGGCCATCGCCTTATCCATGTCCCCACTTAAACACACAATGGTGACGCTCTCTGGTTTGGTTTCCTGGAGGCCATTGAGTACCGCTTCTGGTGCTATGTTTGGGGTCGTCATTGTTGTCATGGAATCACCTCTTGGCTGCACGATCAATAACAAAGCATAGGCGCGCGGTTTTCGGGTTGTCAAGCGATTGGCCTGGAGCCTGTATCACATTCTTGATGTCCCAGACGATCCTTGTTAGGGTGCGGCGGGAAACGCGCAATCGAAGGGACGTGATGGAACCGTTAGACCAGTACACAGCTGTTGCAATTGATGCGGCCCAGGAGGCCGGACAGGTCCTTCTTGATTGGATGGAAAAAGGGTTTACTGTCGAGTTCAAAGGGGTAATGAACCTGGTGACCGACGCGGACCGTGCGGCGGAGCAGGCGATTGTTGCGCGACTTTCCGCGGCCTTTCACGACCACCAAATTCTCGCTGAGGAAGGGGGAGCCTCCTCGGGTACCGCGTCGCGCTATAAGTGGGTGATCGATCCGCTTGATGGGACGACCAACTATACACATACGTTTCCTGCGTTCTGCGTGTCCATTGGCTTGGAGATTGATGGGGTGATTGCCGCAGGGGTGGTCTTCGATCCGATGCGCAAGGAGCTGTTTGTTGCGGAAAAAGGGAAGGGGGCATCGTGTAACGGTCAGGCCATTTCCGTTTCACGAGCTGACACGCTCAATGATGCGCTGTTGGTGACCGGCTTCTCTTATGACGTTCGTCAAGATAAGACTGCGAACAACTTCGATTTCTTTCGTGGATTTGTGACCAGGGCGCAGGGTGTGCGCAGGACGGGTACTGCCGCGTTGGATCTCTGCTATGTGGCGATGGGACGATTCGATGGATTTTGGGAGATGAAGCTAGCGCCGTGGGATGTGGCCGCGGGGAGTTTGATAGTCACGGAGGCGGGTGGAGCGATCAGCGATTTCGCCGGGAACCCGTTCTCGATTTATCATGATGAAGTGCTTGCCAGTAACGGGCTCATACAGCAGGAGATGCTTCGCGTGTTTTCTGATCCCAGTTCAAAGACTACAAATTTATAAACGGAGCAGGGACGAAACTCACCAGAAAAATGATGACTGCGATCCATCCGAGCAATCGTCGCGTTGGGTCCAACGGAACATACGCATCGATCACGGGTGGATGGCGAAGCCCAATGAGCAGCGGGAGGAGACCCCAGATAATCCAGCCTTGCCACCCGGGCGCTCCAGGTAATATCTCCATCCAGGGGAAAAATATTGTGAGCACACTTAGAGCCCCGAGGTAGAAGAGGACGGGAAGAATCAAAATTGCGGCGATCATTGGTTGCCGTTCCCCAAACATCGCGTACGCGACGTGTCCGCCGTCGAGTTGGCCGATGGGAATCAGATTTAATGCCGTAATCAGGAGTCCCACCCAGCCGGCAAATGCAATGGGGTGGAGGACGATGTCGTATGCATCAGGGATGTCCCCGATGACCATCTGTGCTACGACATTGAAAAGGATTGGCTCTCCAAGTTGTATTCCCGCCATTCCATCTAAGGCAACGACATCCGAATGGCGCAATCCGACAAAAACCGCGATTACCGCAACCACGAACCCTACAATAGGCCCGGAGACCCCAATATCAAATAATGCGCGCTTCCCAAGGATTGGACCTTTCATACGGATCACTGCCCCGAAGGTTCCTATAAAAAGTGGAATGCCAGGAATAAAATAGGGTAATGTTGCCGGAACTCGGTGCCATCGTGCGGTCACATAATGTCCCATCTCATGCATGAGAAGAATGGCGAGCAAGGTCAAGGAAAAGGGAATGCCCTCGATGAGGTCGGAGGTGTTTCTGAACGGATTTGCTCCCGATTGAACTGCCCCAGCGGAAAGCGTGGTCAGGATCGTGAGGAGAAAGAGTATGGTATGGGTTCCGCCTTTTCGATACAGATCACGAAGGCGGTTCCAGGTATTCCTCATGATGGAAGGGCTTGGCCGGTCACAAACGGATTGTGTCGCTTCTCTTCACCGACGGTGGTGGCTGGCCCGTGTCCAGGAAGTAGGACCACCGATTCGTCCATCCGTAAAATCCGCTCTTTGACCGATTGCAGGTGGATGGAATAGAGGGTTGCCGGACAGGAACGCCCGATCGAACCGGCAAAAAGCGTATCTCCAACGAAACACAGTGGGTTGGTCGAGTAGCAGACTCCGCCGGGAGTATGTCCGGGGGTGGCCATGAACCGCAGATCAATCGATCCAATCTTCAGAATATGCCCATCGCGCGCGGGTTGAATATCCATTGAAGATCGGTACTCCGTGACCATCGACATATCACCCTGTCCAATGTATACGGTCGTCGGATGAATTGCCACAACGGTATCGATGCCGTAGGCATGATCGGAGTGCCCATGGGTAAGGCAAATGCCATTCAGGCGAAGTTCGAGTACGTCGATGCGTTGTAACATCTGCTTCGGATTATAGGCGGTGTCGATCATGACCGCGTCTTTGGTAGTCGAATCGTAAATGAGGTAACCTTTCACCTCATAGCCGCCGATGTCGCCGCGTACGGTCTCGACGGTTTCGGCGACCCAATCAGGTGAAGCAAGTGGCTGCCACTGTTCACGTCCAATCGTCTCCAATGTCTGTGAATCTAAGGAGAGAAACAGCGCGATCGCTTGGACTTCGTTTGATGTTGGCGGTTGCTTACACCCTTCAAGAGCGCGCAGAGTGGTTTCGGTTATGCCCGTTTTATCGATGACATCTTCAAGGGTCAGACTCTGGCCCTGGCGTGCTTTCTTTATAATGTCTCCAAACTCATCTTCGAGAGATGCCATCGCGAACTCCCTCTCTATTGAAATGTTGATAAGGCATACCATACCTGTTTGCGCCTTTCTTGTCCTGCTCACTGCATGTCAGTCGTCGATACCCCGTCTCTCTGTGCAAGGCGAACTCGCTGGGCATCAGATCAACACCACCGTTGATTCTGACATTGCGCGCTACTACCTCGAGCGCTACCTGCCGGGTAAAAATACAGACCCTGAAATGCATAGACGGATTGACGAATTCCACGCACGGCTTCAGGGAGGCGAAATCAATCGGGACACGATTGCACACATTGCCGACAGCACCTCGCTAGATCTTGCGACATTGATGCTCGCATCGCATCTTTCGGGCCAGGAGTCCAATGTCCGGATGCAGGCGAGTTTTGCCGAGGAGCTTGACGGGATTCTGGGGCCACAACAACGGCTGTCCTTAGACTCCATGCGATATGGGGCGTACGTAATCCTCTTTGCTCCCGGCTGGCTATATCGATCCGATCCTAGAACGGGTGCTGATTTTGGCCAGCAGCGTAACATTCTTGATCGCATGGGCATCCGAACGGTGTTGATTGAAACGGAGGAAAGCGGCGCTGTCGAACGCAATGCTGTGATCATCGCCGAAGAGATTATGCGGCGACGTGATCGAGAAGAGAAACTGATTCTGGTCAGTACCAGCAAATCTGGCGCTGAGGCGGCGCTTGCGCTCGGGACCTATCTGACCCCGGAGCAAACGGCGCACGTTCGCGCGTGGGTCAACGTTGGTGGGGTGATTCAAGGCACGCAGCTTGCCGACGGTGTCATGCGTTGGCCTCAGCGGTGGGGACTTCGTCTCTATTTTTGGTGGAAGGGCTGGGATATTGCGGGGCTTGCAAGCATGACCACAGATGTTCGACGCGCAAGCTATGAAATCGTTCGCATCCCAGATGATATTTTGGTGGTAAATTATATGGCCGTTCCGCTCTCGGGAGATATATCGGGAGGGGTGAGAGGGCGATATCAACAACTTCGGCCCTACGGGCCGAACGATGGACTGACCCTCCTCGCGGATGAGATGATTCCAGGAAGCGTCACCGTTCTTGAACTCGGCCTCGATCACTTTTTCCGTGATCCTGACATCGAATGGAAAACCGTCGCGTTATTCCGCGCGGTGGTAAAATCGTTAGTGTCTAACCAAGTCAGTAACTAATTCAAAGAGGAGGACCACCATGTCGACACAGTCCTATGGAATTCGAACAACGATTGATGCGTCCTATGAGGATGCAATTCCAAAAGTCACGGAGGCGTTGAAGCAGGAAGGGTTTGGAATTCTGACCCAAATCGATGTTGCGGCAACGCTCAAGCAAAAACTCGATAAGTCATTTCGAAAATACGTGATTCTCGGGTCCTGTAACCCGTCGTTAGCGTATCAAGCGTTAACCTCTGAGACGGAAATCGGTCTGTTCTTGCCTTGTAATGTGTTGGTGTACGAAGGGGATGATGGAAAAACCGTCGTTTCAGCTCAGGATCCGATCGTTACGCTGGGCATTGTCGAAAATGAGGCAGTCATGCCGGTCGCGAAAGAAGCCAAAGAGCGGCTTGAGCGGGTGATTGCCGCTCTCTCTTCATGAGTGTTTGAATGCGACGAGGCTCGCAAGGTAGGGGCCGTTGGCTGTCGCGCCTTCGTGGTAGTAAAGGACAGTCAATCCGTTGAAGAGAGTGAGCAGTTCGTTTGGCTCCAGGCAAAACTCTTTTCGGCGAGGATGATTGAATCGATGATGGTTTTCCATCAAGAAGGTCTCGAAGATAAGGACGCCACCGACTTTCAGTCCGTTCACGATGGTTGGGGCGAGGTCACGCTGAAGGTAGTAGGTGTTGACGATCAGCTCATAGGCATTGTTCTCAATTGATGGCGACTGCTCGAGATCGATTTCCTTGAGCGAAAGATTTCGAAGGCCGAGTTGTTTGGCTTTTTCGTCACATGCCGCTAATGCCTCACGATTTTGATCGAGGCCTTCTACCTGAAAGCCAGCCTTCGCGAGAAAAAGCGCGTTCCGTCCTCTCCCGGTTGCGATATCTAGGGCACGACCACGTGGAATTGATGGGACGTGCTTCACAAGCAGAGGCGATGGCCGGTCCCCCTGTGGACCCTCCGGCCGTTGCGCGCTGACCTTGGCTCCAATCGATCCCTGATTTCCCAACACCGTGGCGCGGGTTTTCTTTGTGAGTGTGATGGTGATCGTGTGTGCGTCCGTGTTTTCAAAAAGACGATTGATCATGTGATTGCCTAATGTTTCCAGCAGCGCGGATGTTTCCGTTTGTGCGATGTCTTTGATGATCTGGCACACCTGCTCATAATCAACAACTTTCTTGATATCGTCATCAATGACTGCCTGCGCCATATCGTAGGTTGCCTCGACATCGACGGCCAGCTGTTGGATGGTGGAACGCTCTTCGGGTGTCACCCCACAGTGAGTGTCGATGACAAGGTCTCGAATGATGACGGATGTGGGCATTGAGTTGTTATGGGATGGTGTGTGTCGACTGATCTGGAAACCCCATTATAGCCTTCGGCTCGTATTCCTGACCTGCAACAGATCATATCGGCTATCTGGCCGTCAAGATTTACTTCTCTGCGTGGCTGGCGACGGCGCATGCGGCCCGTGAACAGTCCTTGTTATTGGATCATCGCTTCATTAGAATGTCCGGCGTGGTGGCACAGATTATCGATGGCAAGGCGTTGGCTCAGGCAATTCGAACTGAGTTGCGTGAGCAGGCCGCTGCATTACAAGTCAAAGGCGTTCGCCCGGGGCTTTCGGTATTTCTTGTTGGGGATGACCCTGCGTCGGCTTTGTATGTTAGAAATAAGCACAAGGCGTGTGAGTCTGTTGGGGTGTTTTCCGAGGAGCAGCGCTTACCAGCGACGCTATCTCAAGACGAGCTTATTAATCTGGTCAAGGCCGCAAATGCTAATCCGAAGATCCATGGGATTCTGGTGCAACTTCCCCTTCCCGATCACATCGACAAACGTGTGATTCTTGAAACCATTGCGGCTGAAAAAGACGTCGACGGGTTTCACCCCTATAACATGGGGGGGTTGCTTGAAGGCAACCCGCGTGTCGTTGCGTGCACGCCGAAGGGTGTGGTGAAGATGATCGAGTCAACAGGGATATCCATTGAAGGGAAAAGGGCGGTGGTCGTGGGTCGGAGCCAGATTGTTGGAAAACCAGCTGCGATGCTCCTGTTGGAACGCCATGCGACGGTAACGATATGTCATTCCCGGACACAAGATCTGGGCAGTCGATGCCGTGAGGCGGACATTTTGATCGTCGCGGCTGGGAAGGCTAGGATGATTGGTGCGGATATGGTGAAACCTGGTGCCGTCGTCATTGACGTTGGAATGAACTTAGTAGATAAGGGCTTTGTGGGAGACGTCGATTTTGAATCCGTCTCTGAAGTTGCGGGATGGATTTCCCCTGTCCCGGGTGGCGTGGGTCCGATGACCATTGCCATGCTGTTGGAGAATACGGTCGAGGCCGCTGCACGTGCGGCGAAGTGAAGGGTGAGCATGACACATAACATTCCGCGTCTTCGAGAGGCATTGGCAACCAAGCCGTTCGTGACTACCATCGAATTTAATCCACCGAAAGGCACCGATGCTTCGAAGGTGATGACCCTAGCCGGGAAAATGGTCGGAATGGTTGATGGCGTCAACGTGACCGATAACACCGCCGCGGTGTTGCGTGCCGGCTCGATCTCACTGTGTCGATTGTTGTACGAAATTGGTCATGATCCGGTCATGCAAATTACCTGCCGCGATCGTAATCGCCTTGCGATTCAATCTGATCTTCTCAGCGCACATCTATTGGGGATTCGGAATCTGCTCTGCCTGACCGGAGATTATCCCACCGTTGGAGATCATAAAGACGCCAAACCTGTGTATGACATCGATTCCATTCAAATGATGCAGATTATCGATGGCATGAATAAAGGGCACGATATGAACGGGAAAACCCTGCGCGGGGTAACCGAGCTGTACATCGGCGCTGCTATGTCGCCGGATATGGAACCCAGCGGGCTTGCGAAAACGAAGTTTGAGACGAAGGTGAATGCGGGTGCGAGTTTTTTCCAAACGCAGGCGATCTTCGATGCTGACCGCTTTAAAGAATTTATGACGTTTGCCCGTCAGTTCAATGTCAAAGTCATTGCTGGAATCATCCTGCTTCGATCTGCAAAAATGGCCCTGTTTTTGAATGACAACATCCCGGGGCTCACCGTTCCTCAGGACATGATTGACGAACTCGAGGCTGCGCCAGACGACAAAGCCTGTGATATCGGCATTGATATTGCCGTGAG
>DTRN01000122.1:12922-29383 GCA_012965905.1 Nitrospirales bacterium
CTCAACGCCATTCACGACTCCTGTGATGGCGTTCACCTGATGACCATAACTGCAATCGATCGGCTTCCGGATCTGATCAAGAGAGCGGAGCTGCGCTAAGAGTTTGTCATGCCACCGTGGACGTACATTCAGGACATCGCCGGGCTCGATGGGCGGGAGGTTGTCCTCAAAGGGTGGTTGCAGAACAAGCGATCCAGCGGAAAACTCCATTTTTTACAATTACGGGATGGGACGGGGACGATTCAGTGTGTCGTTTTCAAAGGTGATGTCGATGCGGACGTCTTCAGTGTCGCGGATCACCTTCCTCAAGAATCATCAATGATCGTGACCGGCGTGGTTCGAGCCGAACCACGCTCGCCGTCTGGATTTGAGATTTCCGTCAAACATCTCTCGGTTGTGACACGCGCCCAAGAATATCCAATCACGCCGAAAGAACACGGTATTGCGTTCCTCCTTGACCATCGGCATCTGTGGTTGCGCTCCTCGCGTCAACACGCGATTCTCCGGATTCGCAGCGAACTCATCAAGGCATCTCGTCACTATTTCGATTCCCGCGGGTTTACACTTCTCGATGCACCGGTCTTTACCCCCTCCGCGTGTGAAGGCACAACTACGCTGTTTGAGGTTGATTACTTCGGAGAGCCTGCGTATTTGACTCAGAGTGGCCAACTGTACATGGAGGCGGGTGCGATGGCGCTTGGAAAAGTGTACTGCTTCGGTCCGACGTTTCGAGCAGAAAAATCAAAGACACGCCGGCACTTGATGGAGTTTTGGATGATCGAACCGGAGGTGGCGTATTTCGAACTGCAGGACGACATGGATCTCGCCGAAGATTTTGTCGAGACGATTGTTCACCATGTTCTTACCCGGTGTTCTGAGGAACTTAACGTACTTGATCGGAATGTCACGAAGTTGGAAAAGATCAGGAAACCCTTTCCGCGGATGACTTATGGGGAAGCCGTTGAACGTCTCAAGAAGCAGGGCGTCGCGTTCGAGTGGGGAAATGATTTTGGGGCTGACGAAGAAACCAAGATTGCAGAATGGTTTGATCTGCCAGTGATCGTGCACCGATATCCTGCGGCATGTAAAGCGTTTTACATGAAGAACGATCCTGAGGATCCCAATATTTCTCTCAGCATGGACATGCTTGCACCGGAAGGGGCAGGAGAGATTGTCGGCGGTGGGCAACGTGAGGATAATCTTGAGACCCTGCAGAACAAGATTGCCGCTCATGATCTTCCAATGGAGGATTTTTCATGGTATCTGGATGTACGACGATATGGTTCCGTTCCCCATGCAGGTTTTGGAATGGGAATTGAACGAGTTGTCCGATGGGTATGTGGCATCGACCACGTTCGTGAAGCAATTCCGTTTCCAAGAATGTTAGAACGCCTCAGACCATAGCAGGATGCTGAAAAACAACGCCAGCAGCGTTCTCGGCCCGTTGTCGTCCTCACGTACGCTTTGTACGCTCCTGGCGCCAACGGTTCTGCGGCCTTGCTGGACGCTCGTTTTTGAGCATCCTGCTTCGGATTAAGATGATGACATCTCGTACGACGATTTTTGATCTTCAGAAGCGCAAACGCCAAGGGAAAAAAATTGCGATGGTCACGGCCTACGATGCCACCTTCGCGCGCATTGTTGAAGAAGCGGGGCTCGATGTGATGTTGGTTGGGGACTCTCTTGGGGTTGTGGTGCAGGGAAAAGAAGACACGCTATCGGTGACGATGGAGGAGATGCTCTATCACACCAGAATAGTCGCGTCAGCAGCAAAAAAAAGTCTTGTGATTGCTGATATGCCATTCCTGTCTTATCAAGGCACTATTGAGGATGCCGTCTGTAACGCCGGTCGATTTCTTCAGGTTGGTGCAGCCGCGGTAAAGCTCGAGGGCAGCATCGTCGTCCTTGACCGAATCACTGCGATGGTGGAATTTGGAATTCCCGTTATGGCCCACATCGGGATGACCCCACAATCGGTGCATCAGCTTGGAGGGTATCGAGTCCAGGCAAAGGCGCAGAGCGGCGTTGAGCGTTTGATTGAAGATGGCAAAGCGGTTGAAGCGGCAGGTGCATTTGCGGTGGTTTTAGAAGCCGTCACCGCTGAGGCTGCCAAGGAAGTGACCGCAGCGGTGTCGATTCCAACGATCGGAATTGGAGCTGGTTCCGCATGTGATGGCCAGGTCTTGGTGTTGTATGATCTGCTCGGGTTGTTTGATGTCTTCGTTCCAAAGTTCGTGAAACAATATGCCCACCTTAAGACCGCCTCGGTCAAAGCGCTCCGTCAGTTCAGGAGGGATGTTGAGACAGGAAAGTTTCCTTCTAGCCGTGAGAGTTATGACTGATCGCGAACCCTAGGGGGTTGCGTGGTCGAGATTAAAAAAGTCTCGCGGATTCACACGCTGAGGCGTGTGTTCGATGGGTTCCGATCCTTGCACAAAGATTTCTTGTTTCGTGTCAGATGCACCTCTCTCGGCGAGAAATCCTGTCTCGGGATCGATCTGGGCGAACACGATATTGTCTGGTGGGATGAAACGTTCTTCGTCAGTGGGAGGTTCGATGTTTTTCATGAAGTCGATCCAGATTGGAAGAGCCGAACGAGCTCCTGAGATCTTATCGCCGAGAGACGCAATCCGATCGAATCCAGCCCAGACTCCAGTCACCACACGAGGGGAATATCCTATAAACCACCCATCAGTGAAATCGTTGGTCGTTCCTGTTTTTCCGGCTACAGGATAGGGAATGACTTTTGCCTGTCTTCCTGTCCCGTGTTGAATAACATCCTCAAGAATATTGGTAATGAGATAGGCCGTCTCCGCCGAGATCGCGGGCGTAGGATTATGTTTGTGCTGTTCAAGCACCACGCCTTCTGAATCACGAACAGACTCTATGGAATATGGGCGCACGTAAATTCCTTGGTTAGCGAACACGCCATATGCGCTCGTCAGTTCCTCTAATGTCATGCTCGATGATCCGAGGGCAAGTGAGAGATACACATCTAACATCGTGGTAATACCCATGGATTGGGCAAGTTCATGAACGCGGCGTACGCCGATAGTTTGCAGCAGTTTCACCGTCGCCACATTTCGTGAATGAACAAGTGCATCACGAAGCGTGACGGTCCCAAAGAATTTCTTTTCATAATTTTCTGGTCTCCAGTCCTGAAAGACTACCGGGGAGTCAATCAGAATGGTCGCAGGTGTCATGCCTGCCTGTAATGCCGCAGTATAAATAATGGGTTTGAATGCCGATCCTGGTTGACGGTTCGCAGACGTGGCGCGGTTGTATTCGCTGCGGTTAAAGTCATAACCGCCGACCATCGCGCGAATGGATCCGGTTTTGGGATCGATGGCCATGAGCGCCCCTTCGACAAGCGGGGTTTGTTCCAAGGTGAACTGTGTGTTCTCGTCGCTGGTTGTTTTAACCGCAACCTCGACGATGTTTCCGGCGCTGAGAATCTGGTCGGCACTCGGAGATTTCAGCAGTACTGAATCTTCATTGACATCCGGCCCAATGAGGCGACGTGCCGCCCAGAGCATATCTTCGAGCGCGATGGTCCCGGTAAGGTCTCCCGCGGTGACCACGGCTGATTTCGCATCAACTTTGTTGACCACGGCCTGAAGGATGCCGTCGTGAGAGGCTTCAAAGCCATCGGCTTGTTCTGGATTCAGGGGGCCTCGATATCCCTGCTGTTTGTCGAGCGATCGAAGACCGTTTCGTACTGCGAGCACCGCTGCCTGATGATCCGCGATATTCAACGTGGTCTGTACATGGAGTCCGCCCTTGTAGACCATGCTTTCGCCATATGTGCTAAGAAGATGCTGGCGAACCGCATCGACGAAGTAGGGGGCAATGACTTCCGGCTCGCGCTTGCGGTATTTCAAGGGCGTGGATATCGCCTCTCCATACTGAGCCCCGGTAAGAAATCCCTCATCGTGAAGCCGTTTCAGGACGTGCCGGAGCCGCCGCTGCGAGCGCTCGGGATGCCGGAAGGGCGAATACAACGCTGGGGCCTTCGGTAGCCCTGCGATAAAAGCTGACTCAGCCGCAGAAAGCGTTGAAATGTCCTTTGAAAAATATGTTTGTGCTGCGGAAGCCACGCCATACGCGCCGTGGCCGAAATAAATCTGGTTTAAGTAGAGTTCTAAAATCTTATCCTTCGATAGCGTTTTCTCCATGTGAATGGCCAGAACTGCCTCTTTAATTTTTCGCGTGTAGCTGCGTTCCGGGGTAAGAAACACGGATCGCGCAAGTTGTTGCGTGATGGTACTGGCTCCTTGCCGAATTCGGAGTGCTTCGATGTTTATCATGAATGCCCTGACGATTCCAAGAACGTCCAATCCCCCGTGCGCCATGAATCGAGCATCTTCAACTGCAATGATGGCTTGCCGAAGTTCCCTCGGGATCTCGTCTAACGGCGTCAAAATCCGGCGCTCGACAAAAAACTGTCCGATGGTCATCCCGTCATCCGCATAGACATGCGTGACCAGGCTTGGTTGATGCGAGTGCAGTGTCTCGACGTCAGGAAGATCGCGAGACAAATACCACACGGTTCCCCCGATGCCGATCACTCCAAGCATGCTGACGAGGAGCACGGCGAACAGGAGTGTGACCCAAACAGGGCGTCCTGTTCGCGCGCGTCGTCTGGGGTGAAGAGGCATATGCTACGTCTCTATGAGACTTAATTGGACTCTACTGGAGTTGGACGTGGAATGCGGTTCTGGATGACGTTCGAGGGAGTTTGAAAAGTGGAATCCGAACGATTGGGGCATCTACTGAGCGATCGTAAACCCAAGATCACCGATCATTTGCCAGGCTTCGTCGGCTGGTTGCCCGGGAGTTGTCAGGTAGCCGTCAACGAATAGAGAGTCTGCTGCGAACAGCGCGAGCGGTTGAAGTGAACGAAAATTATATTCTCGCCCCCCGGCAACCCGGATCTCCTTGCGCGGATGCAAAAAGCGAAACAGACACAACACCTTCAGACATCGTTGCGGCGTGAGGGTGTTGCAGTTCGCCAACGGCGTGCCTTCCACAGGGTGGAGAAAGTTAATCGGAATGGAATCGGGCTCGACATCACGAAGGGCAAAAGCAAGATCGATGATATCTTCGTCGTTCTCACCCATCCCGATGATTCCGCCTGAACAAATTTCGAGCCCGGCTTTCTTGGCATTGGTGATGGTGGCAATGCGATCGCGGAACGTGTGCGTGCCACAGATATCCGCGTGATAGCGTTCACTCGTATTGAGATTGTGGTTAATCCGGTCGACACCCGCCTCTTTCAAACGACAGGCTTGCGGTTCCGTGAGCAGGCCGAGTGAACAACAGACTTGAAGTGGAAGCTCGCTTTTAATGCGACGCACCGCCTTGCCGATTGCGTCAACTTCTCGATCCAGCGGCGCGCGTCCACTGGTGACGATACAGTATCTAACGGCTTTTGACTCGGCTGCGTGATGCGCGTCTTTAACGAGTGTATCCTCAGGCAAAAGCCCATAATGATCGATGTCAGCGGTAGAGATCGACGACTGTGAACAGTAATGACAATCTTCGATACAGGCCCCGCTTTTTGCGTTGGTCAGCATTTGTACTTGAACGGTATTTCCCGCGAATTGTTTTCTCACCTCATAAGCGGCATGGAGGAGGCCGAGGATTTCGCTATCCGGAGTCGCGAGCACCTCTCGACACTCTTCACGGGTGAGGACGTCACCACGAAGCGCAATAGACGAGTAATGTTCAAACTGAAGCGTGTGATCTTGAATCATGATGTGAGATCCCCTTTCGGTCAGGCGCAACGGCCGGTAAACACAACTCGTTTGCGTTAGCCTCTTGCGTGACCGGCGGTCACGGTCGCTGGTTCATCTTCAACGAGCTGACTGGGTGCGTCACCCCATAAGCGGTCGAGGCCGTAGTGTTCCCGAATATCCTCGGTAAAGATGTGGACCATAATATCGCCATAGTCTACGAGAATCCAGACGGCTGCTTCCACCCCTTCGATGCTCAGTGGACGGACCTTCCGATCTTTGAGCCTATCTTCGACGTGTTGCATTACGGCTTGGACTTGACGATGGGATTGCGCGGAGCAGATCACCATGTAGTCGGCGATGGTTGTCAGTCCGCCGACTTCAAGGACGACAATATCTGTCGCCTTTTTTTCGAGGGCAGCCTGGGCTGCTTCGAGGGCTTTGGATCTAGGATTCAGGGTGGATGCGCTCCGTCGTATAAAGTCGGAGGCTGAGTATATAAGATTCGACAGGGGCGGGCAATAGAGTGTGAAGTTCTTGCTTTTCCGCGATGGACGCACGGATTTCGCTTGCAGAAACGTCGTTGCCAGCGGTTCGAAGCAGGGTAATGGATCGCGAGTGATCGGTCCCTGGCTTCGGGTGGATGACGAGTTCATTGCAGGTTCCGGCATCCAGAGCCTCGATATATTGGAGTTCGATGTTGAGTCCGAAAAACTCGCTGTACTGTGGCTCTAGCATAGACTCAAATGCCCACCCTGGTCGAGAAACGACAATCAGATCGCAGGCCTTGATGATTCGTTGGGGTTCTCGCCAATTCGGAAGATCAAAGAGATTATCCAATCCGATGATAAACGAGAGGTCAGTATTCTCATCATGCATCGTACGCATCGCTTCCACCGTTTGATACGAATAGGATGGACCGTCGATTTCAATATCCGAAATCTGGAACGCGGGATTATCAGCGATAGCAAGTCGCACCATTTCGTGGCGATGTTTAATTGGTGTAAGAACAGAATTTTGCCGGTGTGGAGGGGAACCAGCGGGAATGAAAAGAATTCGATCGCAGAGCTTGCGATCAATGATCTCTTGCGCGATGGCAAGGTGTCCTACGTGAATTGGGTCAAATGTTCCACCAAGGAGGCCAAGACTCATTTTAGCAATAGCGTCAACCTTCCCTCACCTGACCGTTGCCCAAAACGATAAATTTCTGGCAGGTCAATTCTTCTAGGCCCATGGGGCCGCGTGCGTGAATGCGTGTGGTGCTGATGCCCATTTCTGCGCCTAATCCGAATTGAAACCCATCATTGAATCGTGTTGATGCATTCACCATGACAGCACTGGCATCGACTTCCTTTAAAAAGCGCTGCGATATCGCCTTGTTCTCTGTGATGATGGTCTCAGTGTGCTCTGATCCGTAGTTCACAATGTGATTCATTGCAGCGTCTATATCGTCGACGACCTTCACGGCGAGGATCAGGTCGAGAAATTCCTTGCCCCAGTCATCTTCGGAGGCGCGTTTTGCGGTGGGAATCAAGGAGACTGTCTTGGGGCAACCCCTGATTTCTACCCCAGCCTCGTGCAGTGTCTTCCCAATGGCTGGAAGAAAGGTTGGTGCGATGTGTTCATGAACCAGGAGTGCCTCCATGGCGTTGCAGGTTCCCGGACGTTGGACCTTGGCATTGAAAGACACATCCTGCGCCATCCGGAGATCGGCATCACGATCGACGTAGATGTGACAGACACCCTTGTCATGCTTAATGACGGGAATTTTTGACTGTGACGTCACCGCTTGCATCAATCCCTCACCGCCACGTGGGATTATCAAGTCGATATACTCGGTCAGTGATAGCATTTCGGTCACTGCTTGGCGGTCAGGGTTGTCGAGAAATGTAATCGCTCCTTTGGGAATTCCGGCATCCTGAGCGGCTTTGGTGAGGATGCTCACAATGGCGGTGTTGGAGTGAATGGCTTCTGAACCACCGCGCAAGACGACGGCATTGCCAGATTTGAGACACAATCCCGCGGTATCGGCGGTGACGTTCGGTCTCGATTCATAAATGATGCCGATGACTCCAATCGGTACACGAACCCGACCAATTTCCAATCCGTTGGGGCGTGTCCATGTGTCGCTATGGCTTCCGACCGGATCGGGGAGAGCCGCGACATCACGCAATCCAGTTTGCATGCTGGCAATGCGTTGCGGTGTGAGGGTGAGCCGGTCCAGCATGGCCTTGCTTAATTGGGTGGCAGCGTCGAGATCCTTACGATTGGCTTCAACAATGACGGACTCGTTAGTCTTGATTGCGTCAGCCATGGCTTCCAGTGCCTGATTTTTTACGTCTGTTGAAAGGATGGAGAGAGGGCGAGAAGCTTGCTTGGCTTGACGTGCTCGTTCGATCACCCAGTCACGAATATTCGCGGAATGTTCTTTCATACTCACATGATCACCATATTGTCGCGGTGAATTACCTCATCATAATCTTTATACCCTAGCACCTGCTTGATTGCTCCGGTTTTCAGACCCTTCACCTGTGCAAGGGCGCTTGAAGAATAGTTCACAAGGCCTCGAGCAATTTCGCGTCCTTTCCTGTCGGTGCAGCTGACGGCATCGCCGTGGTCAAATTCACCATCGATGGAGGTGACTCCGGCAGGCAGAAGGCTTTTACCGTGTTGAAGCACCGCCTTTGCCGCGCCATCATCGAGGGTCAGTTGCCCTTTTGTCCGACGGATAAAGGCAATCCAATGTTTGCGGCTTGTACGGCGTACTTTTTGCGCAAGAAACACGGTTCCTACCTCTTTTCCCGCCAACACATCGGACATCGATCCCGCACGTTTCCCGTTGATAATCACCGTCGGAACTCCTGACGCCGACATGCGCTTTGCTGCCTCGACTTTCGATGCCATGCCCCCGGTACCTTCGACGCTTGCCGTGCCGGTTGCGAGTTTTTGGATCTCCGGGGTCACTTTATGCACAGTCGGAATAAGTGACGCCTTGGGATTATGACGCGGGTCTTCTGAAAACAGCCCATCGACATCCGAGAGAATGATGAGCAGTTGGGCGTCGATGAGATTCGCCACCATTCCCGCTAAGGTGTCGTTGTCGCCGAATTTGATCTCATCGACCGAGACAGTGTCATTTTCGTTCACGATCGGGATGACCCCTAGTTTGAGCAGGGTGGTAATGGTGTGTCGTGCATTCAGGAATCGTTCACGGTCCATCATGTCGTCGTTGGTCAGGAGAATCTGGGCAACCTGTTGTCCTGCGCCTTCAAAGGCATGGTCATAGGCACGGATGAGGTGCCCTTGACCGACGGCGGCAGCGGCCTGCTTGAGCGGCAGGCTGGTTGAACGTGAGGTGAGGCCAAGTTTCTTGATACCGGATACGATGGCTCCCGATGACACCATGACAACTTCGTATCCCGATGCCTTCGCCTCCAGGACGTTCTTTGCAACGCGTTTGAGCGCCTGGACGTTGAGCCCAGTTGTTTGGGCAGCCACCACATGGCTACCGACCTTGACCACAATCCGCTTGCAGCCATTTAAGATTGCGTGACGCATTGCTCTCGAATTGTGGTGAGCTGCGTGCCCACATATTGAACGAGTGAGGTGAGTCCTTCCCTGGTCGCAGATGAAATAGCGAAGAATGGGATGTGTTGAGTTTCACAGAACGATTGAAGCTGATTGAGACGTGAATCATCTCCTCGCAGGTCAAGCTTCGTCCCGACGACAGCGAAGGGTTTTCGGTCGAGCTGAAAATGGCCTTCGGCATAGGATTGCAGCTCGGCTGTGAGGGCGTTGAACATATTAACAGCATCATCCGGCTCAAATTCTCCGATGTCAATCAGGAAAAGGAGGAAGGTCGTCCGCTCGATATGACGGAGGAACTGGACTCCAAGCCCTTTCCCTGCATGCGCACCTTTGATAATTCCAGGAATATCGGCAAGGACAAAGTGCCGTTCCTCTCCCCATGACACCATTCCGAGCTGCGGGGTGAGGGTAGTAAACGGGTAGCTGGCTATCTTGGGTTTTGCGGCAGATATTGCCGCGATCAATGAAGATTTCCCGGCGTTGGGAAATCCGACCAATCCAACGTCAGCGAGAAGCTTCAGTTCCAGATGTAATGAGCGGGTTTCACCGGGTATCCCAGGGTCGGCGCGAGTTGGAGCTTGATTCGTCGACGTGGCGCGGTTGCCGTTGCCTTTTCCGCCTTTCCCTCCGCGGGCAACAACTGCAATGGCGCCTTCTTCGGCCAGGTCTGCGAGTTCGATGTCTTCTTCAACGTCGCGAACGATGGTTCCAATGGGAACTCGAACGATGACGTCCTGTGCATCTTTGCCATGGCGGTTGTTCCCTTCGCCGTGCCCACCACGTTTGGCTGTATAGTGCTGTCGGTAGCGGAAATCAATCAGGGTGGTTAAATGGCAACTGGCTTCAAAAATAATGCTTGCCCCTTTGCCTCCGTCTCCTCCATCAGGACCGCCAAACGGGACATATTTTTCTCGCCGAAACGAAGAGCAGCCATTGCCTCCGTCCCCGGATCTGACAAGAATCTTTGCTTGATCAATAAACATTGCCGGTTACTCAACTTTTTCCTCATGACGGCGTGCTGTGGTGCTCGAATCATCACGTATCTCTCGATACGCTCCGGTTCTGCGCTCCTCGCGCCTTATCCTGAGCCAAAATCGAAGCAACCTTGATAGTGAGCACGATCGAGCCTCCCGGAACAGGATGGGAGGTGGAATGAAGGGCCTACAAAACGAAATTAGGTGGCAGGATAAACACTGACTGCACGTCGGCCAGAGCGGGTTTCAAACTTCACAATGCCGGCAAACTTTGCAAACAAGGTGTGATCACGGCCCATGCCGACGTTGACACCCGGATGAATCTTCGTGCCCCGCTGGCGGAGCAGGATGTTCCCGGCCAGAACAGATTCCCCCCCATAGCGTTTGACGCCGAGCCATTTTGGATTGCTGTCTCTTCCGTTTCGTGATGCCCCTTGCCCTTTTTTATGTGCCATATCGTCTCCATTCGGTTACCTTAATTTTCGGCAATCTCATCAATGCGAACACGTGTGAAGTGTTGCCGGTGTCCTTTGGTGCGGATGTAATTCTTTCGGCGTTTTTTCTTAAAGACCGTGATGGACCGTCGGCGGCCTTGGTGGACAACGGTGCCCATCACCTTCACGTTGGGTACGAGCGGGTTTCCTACAACGGGACCATCCTCTTTTCGATAGAGCAGGACATTGGTCCATTCGACGGCAGAACCCTTTTCTCCATCGAATCGGTCGATATCGAGAAGATCGCCTGGAGCGACCCGATACTGTTTTCCACCTGTCTCAACAATGGCATATGTCATGTGGTCACTCCAAATCGGTGTTCGTAAACGCAGCTGTTCAGGATAAGGTACCGCCAGTGAGGTGTCAAGAACACTGTCGTGAACTGTCACCACCCATATCCGCGCGAATGTCTCCTGGGGGGATTAAAGAACCGAACTCCGGGACGCTTGAAGAATCCGATGAGGACCATTCCCGCGATGAACCCTCCGATGTGAGCAAACCATGCCACGCCACCACCATCCCCGGATAGGCTTGCGCTTCCGCTGAAAAGCTGCAAAAGAAACCAAAAGCCAAGCACCAGCGCGGCTGGGACGCGTATGAATTTCAAAAACACCCAAATCGGAATGACTACCAGAACTGATGCCCGCGGGTATAAGAGTAGATATGCTCCCAGCACGCCCGAGATGGCCCCGCTGGCTCCGACCATCGGAATGGACGAGCCGGGAGCAGTGAGGGCATGACTGAGGGCGGCAATTACCCCACATAAGGTGTAGAACGCGATGAATCGTCGATGTCCCATCGCGTCTTCGATATTGTTCGCAAAAATCCACAGATAGAGCATGTTTCCGATGAGGTGCATCCACCCACCATGGAGAAACATACTGCTGATCAGGCTCAGGGGTGCTGGAATAATGGCGTGTCGAGAAGAGACGGAATCCGCACCAAAGAGGACCGCTGGAATTGCCCCAAACTGATAGACGAAGATGCGCTCTCCTGAGGCTGGAAGTGACAGCTGATAGAAGAAGACCAATACGCACGCGATAATGAGGGAAATGGTAACGATCGGCTTGATCGTCGTGGGGTTGTCATCGTGAAGCGGAATCATGGCCCATCATTATAGAGAATGACTGTGGGTATGTAGAGTGAGCCAAGATAAACCTGTCATGACGATGTGCGCCTCGCGGAGAGGGCGGATGCACATCCCACCGATGTGGAGGCTACGGTTCAGGCAGCCGTGTTTTGGACGTGAGATGCTAGTTGAGACGCAGGATGTTCAAAAAGTGCGCGCAGCAAGGCCGCAGCAAGCTGTGAGGCGAATCGTACTCCTGTACGTTGAGCCACGCAGCGAAGCGAGAACGCCGCTGGTGTGCTTTTTCAACATCCTGTTAGCGGGTATAGGGGTTTGTGCTCGCCCAGCGCGTATGCGACTCATTCCATTGTTTCTTATTGAGCGCCTTGTCGAGGTTATAGGCGGCGCTGATCAGTGCCATGTGGGTGAGGGCTTGTGGGAAATTCCCTAACTGTTCTCCGGTATGGGAGACTTCTTCTGCAAACAACCTCAGGTGGTTCGAATAGCTCAACATCTTTTCGAAAATGAGTCGTGCCTTGTGGAGCCGCCCTGCCTTCGTTAAGGCCTCAACGAGCCAAAAGGTGCACATGCTGAACGTGCCTTCCTCTCCCTGTAATCCATCAGGCGCTGAATTCCAGGCTTGATATCGATAGACCAGACTGCCTGACGCAAGTTGTTCCATGGTGCGGTCGATGGTGGAAAGCATGCGCGGATCGTTAGGGGAGATGAAATAGACCAGCGGCATGATGAGATTGGCGGCGTCAAGGCCCGCGCCTTCATAATGTTGAACAAAGGCTTGGGCATTGTTGTCCCATCCAGACTGCATCACTTCGGTGTAGATCCGATCTCGTTCCGCAATCCATTTGGTGCGGTCTGCAGGGTATCCATGTTTGTCTGACAAACGGATACCGCGATCCAATGCCACCCAGCACATCACACGTGAGTACACGAAGTTGTGTCGCCCGCCTCGCACTTCCCAGATTCCTTCATCTGGCTGTTGCCAATTCGCTGAAACATAGTCCAACAATCTGCACAAATTCATCCAGAGACTATAGGAAATTGGCGAGCCATCTTTATCCTGATTGTACAGATAGATCGCATCCATGAGGGGCCCGTACATATCGAGTTGAAGCTGCCCCGATGCGGCGTTCCCAAGCCGTACTGGGCGGGAACCACGATACCCATCAAGATGGAGGAGTTCTTCTTCAGGGAGCTCGTGTCGTCCATCGATGCCATACATCAGCTGTATGGAGCCGTCAGGATTGAGATCATGGCATCTCGCTTCCAACCAATCCATAAACCGTCTGGCTTCGTTGGAGAAGCCTAAGCGAAGCAGTCCATATAAGGTGAAGGACGCGTCTCGAATCCAGGTATAGCGGTAGTCCCAATTTCGACGACCTCCAACAAACTCTGGAAGGCTCATGGTTGGGGCAGCGACGATGGCACCAGTCCGCGCGTATGTCAGAAGTTTTAATGTGAGTGCGGATCGATGAACGACCTCTCTCCAGCGGCCTGAATATTGACATTGTGCGAGCCATTGCTGCCAAAAGGCCGCGGTTTTCTGAAATGCTTCTTCACCGGATTCCGGAGTTGAAAGTAATTCCGCTTTGCCGTTGGGTTCGAGGTGTTCGAGAAAAAAGGTCAGACTCTGACCCGCGTCGAGCGTGAATTCAGCACGTGCGATTCCATCGCGTATATGCAGAGGTATCGGACTGACAAGTCCAAGCGTCAGGTTGTGAGATCGGAAAATCGCGCCCTTTTCTTCTATTTCGATGGAGTGAGAGTCGCGGGCGTAATTAAACGCGGGCGCGCATTCAAGCACAAACGTCACCCGACCACGCACAACTGAGAGCATACGGATAATCTGGTGGCGTTTCGGGCTTTGGCCCGGCTCATCGGATTCGACCGGCATGAAGTCGGTGAGCTCACCCACACCACCCTCCTCTTGCAAAAAACGCGTATGCAAGATGTTGGTCTCTGGCAGATACATCTGACGCCTATTGCCATCGCGCTTCGGCGAGATCTTGAAATACCCACCTGCCTTATGGTCTAGGATGCCGGCGAAGACGCTTGGGGAGTCAAAGTGGGGGAGGCAACACCAATCAATTGACCCGTCCATGCCGACCAAAGCGATGGTATGAAGGTCGCCGATGATGCCGTAGTCGCCGATTGGTTTATACCCCATTCATTAATACTCCTTTAGGAAAATTTATCGGTAAAAAGGGATAGAACTTCAGTGTTGATCTGGGCAACGTATAGAAAATGTTAACTGCTGGTCGGCAAATGCGATGCCATGTCACAATATGTGCATATCTAGTGGTAAGAAGATGCGCACCATACTAAGTTTTGTATTATGAGGCCACTCTCAGTGTCCGGATGATAGCACATGGCATGACGATTTCAAGGCAAAATATGCTGTATGTGAGCAATAAATATCGGTGTTCTGTTAAAGGAATCGGCAGCTGTTGGTGAACGCAAACGACGGGTTCAAACCATCGAATCTATCTGCGAGCGTGACTCAGAATGAGCATCCCGGCGCTGCACACTGTCAGGATACCAATTACGGATAGGCTGTCAGGGAGTTCGTTCCAGACGATCCACCCTAAGGTAAATCCGAACACCACTTCGCTATACGCGAACCCGCCGACTTGTCCTGCCGGAGCCAGCGTATAGCCCCGGGTAAGGAGGAGTTGTCCAAGGGTTGCGAGTGCCCCAATGAGGACAAGCGTGCCGATCATCGACGGTTCCGGGATGTGCCACGTCCAGAGCAATGGAATGGTGGAGATGACCGTGCTGATCAAGGTGAAGTACCACACAATGCGGAGTGGGGGTTCTGTCGCGGCCATGCGACGGATACAGACCATCGCGATGGACGCGAAAAGTCCGGAAGCCAGCGCGAACAACGCGACGAAGGTGAAGATTCCCGACCCTGGTTTGAGGATCAGGAGAATGCCGATATATCCGATGCCAATGGCCCACTTCGTTCGCGATGGGGCTGGTTCTTTCAACCATATCCAGGCGATGATGGGAATAAAAAGAGGCGCGGTCATATGGAGTATGACGGCTTCGGCGAGGGGGATAGAGGCAAGTGCGAAGAAGTAACAGTACATGGCAGTCAGGCCAGCGGCTGAGCGAAGGACGTGAAGCGAGAACACCCGTGTGTTGAGCGTTGCGAACCCCCTCGCCAGAACCCATGGCGTGAGGATAAGAAGTGCGACAACATTGCGAAAAAAAACCAGGGTTTCATTCGGGATGTCAGCGGATGTTTGCTTAATAAGCGCGCCCATGCTGGCAAATGCCAGCGAAGACGCAATGACGTACAATCCTGCTCGTATGAGATTATTCACGGCGAGAGGATAGCACTCCTGATAGGGATTGAAACGAGAAAGCACCCCGACTTTGCTACGTGAGGGGTGTGGTTGTCACCGTCGATGACGGCGGAGTATTCGTGTATCTAGGAGGGTATGTGTTTTCAAGAGCCTGTTGAGGGCATCCATGCAGACATGGCGCATCGTTGCGCAACAAGCGGAAGAAAGCTGGAAAGATCCCCCGAAACCGTCGTCATCACGTCTTCGGCCAATCGCTGGTTTTCAAAACATTCATAGGCGTCGTCAAGAAACCCGCCTCGCAGCAGCGGGTGGTGTAAAAACTCATATCCCGAGCCTGATTCAATTTCCAGCGGCCATTCAGTCACCTCTATTTTGGCCATTCCCAGAGCGTCTAACCATTCCCGCGCATCTTGAGCCGATGGCCGTTCGGCAATGTATTCGGCCAATGCCGCCCGTTCCTTCGTGAGGTCACGTGCGGTCATTTCTTGGTCGATACGGTTCCAGATTGAGTCGAAGGTTCCAAGTGAGGGAAAGGTCAAGACGATTTGTCCGCCGGGTTTCAGGTGTGTGACGAGTTGCTTGAGGACGTCGAATCTGTCTGGACGAAAAAACATGAACGAGAGGTTTCCGCTAATCCGATCAAACTGTGGAAGAGTTTCGGGAAGATTCTTCATGTCGGCACATTTAAACTGAAGCCAGGGAAGATGGTTGCGTTGAAACGCTCGACATCGTGTGATTTGCCTGATATTGATATCAAGGGCCACCACCTGTCCTGATGGTCCCACCTGTTCCGCAATATAGAACGCGGGAATTCCACTGCCACATGCGATGTCAAGAACAGAAATGCCGGGCGAGAGATCAAGGCGATGAAGCAACGTCTCGGCAAACGGCGTGGACCAGTAGTCGTCTTTCGGCAGAGGCCACGTTAGGTTGGAGTGCTGCTCCATCGGTTTGGCTTTCGTGCTGTTGAGCGGTTGCGGAGGGCGGCAATTCGGATAGTCCCAATAGCGGGATAGGAGTTAGCGAGTCAGTCTGTGTTGTCGAGCCACGAATGATCTTGTGAGGCGCGACATTCTGTTCTCCTCATGCGGGCACACCGACCACAGACGAAACACGTGCGAGACCGAACACGCGTTGCGGACTATCACGTCTTGTCCTAATCGCGCATTCCAGATCCATTGAATCGGTATTAGCGTGTGAGGATGGAAAAACTATGCTTTCGACCCCAACACTGCATCCTTACAGATCTTCGAAACGCGGAATTTCAACACG
>DTRN01000123.1 GCA_012965905.1 Nitrospirales bacterium
TGCGGGGTTGGATGAGGAGGGGGTGAAAAGGCTGACATCAATTTTCGAACACTACCAGGCCGAAGGCAGAATCACCATTGTCGTCATGATGAGTACTCCCTCTCGTCTCCTCCCGATGGCAGATCGAGTGGCGTTGGTCTGGGACGGACAAATTGTGGAAATGGGAATTCTGACGGAAGTATACGACAATGTCGATGAAGAGAGGATGAAAGCATACGTGACATGGGAGATGAGGTGACACGATGGCCAGGATGCACTATTCGCATGAACTCTCGTTAACCCGGATTGAGCAGATGGTTGGAGTCTTCGTTCTCCTCCCTGTGGTGGTACTCGGCATCATCCTGCTTGTTATCGCGCGTGGAGAAAGTTTGTTTGCGATGAAATATGAGATTAGGATGAATCTCAGCCAAGCCTATGGCATTCAGCCAGGAACGGAGGTATTCGTCCATGGCCTCCAAATAGGTAAAGTGAAGCAATTGTTGTTCAATGACCAGGGAAGGGTCGAGGTTCGGTTGCAGATGCTGGAAAAATTTCGCGGGAAAGTACGCGAAGATTCATTAGCGGTCGTATCGAAAAGTGCTGTCGTGTTTGGTGAGACGTCAATTGCAATTGAGGGCGGCACGACCATGGCTCCCGAAGTTCCACCGGATGGGTTTATTGTGGCGATCGAACCAGCGGATCCAAAAGAGTTTCTTGCGGGGATTAAACCGCTCGTCGAACAGGCGACGCAGACGCTCGTACGAGTTCAGAAAATGAGCGAGGATGTGAATGAAATCAACACGACGCTTGGAAGTTTGAGAAACACGCTGACGCATCTTGAAGAAGCCACTGCGAAGTTGCCGGCTTTATTAGATGACATGAAGAAGGTGACATCGTTGGCGCACCAGACGGTGGAGGAAATGCCAAAGATTGTGATGGCAGCGAACAATATTGTGACAGATATGGATGACATCCGCGTTGTAACCAAGGGATTGAGTGGGCTTGAGCACGATATCCCGTATATTGCTCGTTCTGCCAAACGCACACTCGATGATGTAGAAGTCATCATCCGAGGGGCAAAGCAAACTTTTCCGATTAGCACGATGGTGAAACGTGGTCAGCCGATGCCGGTCAGGAATGGGGCTCGGAGTTTACGATTTGACCAGTTGAATAGATACGTCGAGCCAACTGAACCATCTGAAGAGTTATCGTTGTCGTACGATTGAAACGATCAGAAGGATCCACGAGACGATAAATGAGGCGCCCCCGATTGGCGTGATCGCTCCCAACCAGCGTGTCGACGTCAAGCTGAGGGTATACAAGCTGCCAGAGAATATGACGATCCCCGCGAACATAAACCACCCCGCCCATTTGATGAGGGTCTGCGTGGGAAATTGATGTGCGAGCAGGCCCACGCCGAGTAATCCCAACGCGTGGTAAAACTGATACTGGACGGCCGTCTGGTACACCGTAAAAAGATCAGGTGGCATCCATAATTTGAGACCGTGCGCCCCAAACGCGCCGAGGATCACCCCAATGAGTGCGTTGATGCAGCCTAGGAGGAGGAACGCTTTCGCCGGACCGTGCATGTGAATGCCGCCTTTCTATTTTGGTGTCATGCTCTATATTGTGATCATGTCGAAAGTAGCTGTTTTTATACCATATCGCTATATTCCTTGACGATGGGCTTCATTTGAACGTATGCGCACGATGTTTCGACACGCGAGTTATGTGGGGCTTGCCATCATCATCGGAGGGTGTGTTGGTGGCACGACGGTACCGGAATATCCTCCGCTCACACTCCAAGTCAGGGGGAAATCAGGGAACAGGGCCATCGGGCGTTAGCACAAGGCGAGGCCGCGCGTGCGTTGCGCATTCTGGAAGTGTCTCGCGAGCTTGCTGAGAGCCTGGATGACCGGCGTGGATTGGCGCTCGTCATGCATGATCTCGGAGAAGCCACGCTTCTGTTACACGCGACGCAGGATGTATCGCATGCTGGGGATTACTACCGTGCTGCTTATTCCATTGCGTTGAGCGAGGGGGATCGTCATCTTCAAGCCGACAGTCTTACCGGGTTGGGATACGTCGCTCACTTGAACGCCGATCAGGAGGCGGCGCAATCATATTACGACGAGGCCTTGGGTTTGTATCGTGAACTCAATGTCAGTTTGAATGAGCGGCGCGGTCAAGCTAGTAACCTCACGAATCTTGGATCCATTTTTGAGGCACAAGGACAGGTCGCTGACGCGCGACATGCCTACACACAGGCCCTCACCCTCGACAAGCAGATTGAAGACCGTGACGCCATCGCGCACGACCTGCTGAACATTGCTCGCGTGTTAGATCATGCTGGACAGGAAGCCGAGGCCATGCCATTTTATCACCGTGCCTACCGTGCCTACCGTGCCTACCGGGCCTTTCGAGCACTGGGGAAGGACGACGACACCCTCACAGTGCTACGAAGATTGGTGAGCCTGGCGCAGGCGCATCATGAGGAATCAGCCGCTTCAGACTATGAGGCTGAATTGAATGACCTCGTTCATTCCCAGAGCAAATTACCGTCACGGTAACGATGTTCGAAAATACGGTGGGAAAGGAATTTCACGATTTCAGCTATGCTTCATATTCTGTTAGTCTGATACTAGTGCTGTGCATTAAAAGTTGTCATATAGCATCGAGGTATTGAACGATGTTTAGCTCGACCACTGTTGTCATCGAAGCGTTTATTGAGGAGTTACAATCGGTGTATCTCCGGACATATGGGCTGTCGGAACCCGCGTTTCCGGATGTGATTGGATTTGTGGGCCGTATGGCCTTGGAGAAAATCTCCAGTAGCGACGCGCCATATCACGATGTCAACCATACGATCCTCGTCACCGAGGTAGGGCAGGAGATTTTGCGGGGGAAACATCTGAGATTAGGAGGCGTCAGTCCGAGGGATTGGCTGCATTTCATCATCTCGCTGTTATGTCACGACATCGGTTACGTACGAGGGGTGTGTGAGGGTGATCATGATGGGCAGTATGTTATCGATGCCGATGGGCAGTGTGTGACCATGCCAGCCGGCGCGACTGATGCCTCGCTGACCCCATATCACGTCGATCGAGCCAAGCTTTTTGTAGAACAGCGATTTCGTGACGTCGCCCTTGTTGACGTTGAGATGATTTTAGCGAATATCGAGCACACACGATTCCCGGTGCCTGAGGAGAAGGTGCTGAATAATGATGAGAGAGGGTATCCATCGCTGTTGCGTGCTGCAGATTTGATTGGCCAATTGGCCGATATTGATTATCAAAGAAAAAGCAGCGCGCTGTTCGCAGAGTTTGTCGAAACCGGCATGGCGGAAACGCTTGGATATCGATCTTCGGCGGATTTGCGCGAGAACTATCCGAAATTCTATTGGGACGAGGTTAGTCCACTCATTCAAGTGGCGTTGCGGTATCTTCGGGAGACACAAGAGGGCAAGCGATGGATTGCAGTGTTATATGCCAATGTGTTTGAGGAAGAGCATCACGTTATTTCATTTGGGGTGGAGCGAAGAAGATAGCGACTCAGGATGTTACATTCCGAAATCCCAGTATCGGTGGAGTGCACGTTCTTCAATCACAATGTCCTTCTGCACTGTGGTGACGAACTGGTTTTCCTGAAGAACTTTCATGGCTCGGCTGACGCTTTCCCTGGTGCAGCCGATCATTTTAGCCAGATCACGATTGGAGGGGCGGTTTTCGACAACCAAGCGACCGGTAGGTCGTTCTCCATCATGTTGGCTCAGTCGGATAAGACAACGGACGATGCGCCCATAGACATCGAACATCGACATTGATCGTAATTGTCCAGATACTTCACGTACTCGCCTGGAGAGAGTGATCAATATTTTCATTGCGAGCGCGTGGTGTTGCTTGATCAATTCGAGGATCGGGTCTCGGGCGAGCCGGATAAAGTCCGCGTTTTCCATGGTCATGATAGTAGCTGACCGTGGCCACCTTCGAGTAACGACATTTCCCCAGCGTAACTCCCAGGCCCGAGGATTGCCAGAATAAGTTCCTGGCCGTGTTCGCCCAAGAGCACGACTTTTATCTTTCCGGAGAGAACGACCAACAAATAGTCTCCAGGGTCGCCCTCATAAAAGATGATGATGTTCTTCTTCTTGTAGTGCATCTGCTGGGAGGAGGTCAGAATGAGACCCAACTCATCGTCTGAGAGGTCGGAAAAGAGCGGAATCTTTCGGAGAAAGTCCTTACGAATCATTCAAGTCGGCCCTGTGTGTCCGGTAGTGTTCACGGTCCCATAGAAATGTCTAACTCTCGTAGTCTGTGATGATACACCGAAGCGGTGTGATCTAGGGTCCCGCCAAGGAATCACAGTAATGAGGATGTGGTTGCGCACACCGCTTCAAGCAAGTGAGGGCAAGCTTCACTGGAATGACGTCGCGGGGCTTTTGCACGATGCTCAATGTATAAACTCTTGCTGTTTAAGCTAAGAAACGGACGCCTATTGCGTCTGCCTTAAAAAAGTTGGAGAATACAAAAATGAATGGCCATTTCGCGGATAAGGCTACAATAATGTTTCTTCGTGATCGCAATAGTGGGTTGAAATGTTAGCATCAGCGGCCACGTTACCATTGTTAGGACTTGGGTTCGTGTTGGGACTCAAGCATGCTCTCGAGGGTGACCATATTGTTGCTGTGTCGACTGTTGTTACCGAGAATCGTGGTGTGATGCGCACGTCGTTGGTTGGAACCTTCTGGGGCATTGGTCATACGGTTTCGTTGCTGCTGGTTGCGGTGTTGGTGCTCGCCTTTGAGGTGACACTATCTCCGAAGTTCGCCATCCTTGCAGAATCCGTTGTCGCGCTCATGCTGATCATTCTCGGAGCGGACCTTCTCAGAAAAGTCGGTGTGGCAGGCATCTCCAGCGTTTCGTTGCATTCTGTGAAAGAGTCCAAGAGTTGTGCTCGCAAACCATTCCTCATTGGAGTCGTCCATGGTCTTGCCGGCAGTGCGGCGTTGATGCTGATGGTTGTCGCGACCATGCCATCGACGTTCCATGGCCTGGTCTATGTCGCCGTATTTGGATTGGGGACGATCGGGGGCATGTGTGTCATGAGCGTTCTGATGGGCCTTCCGCTGGCGTTGGGTGGGCAGCGGGTCGAGACGTTTGGTGAGAATATCAAGATCGTGGCCGGCCTCTTGAGTATCGGTTTTGGCATCGTACTCGGGTGGTCGATCAGTCGATCGTCTGGATTCCTCTCATGATCATTGAACCTGTCCACATGGTTCTGCGGTGACGCCGTTTCGTCTCGCACAGGCCCAAATCAATTGTACCGTTGGAGATCTCATCGGAAACACCGAGAAGATCTGTCAGTGGATTCAGCGCGCGCGAGCACTCAACGCTGATCTTGTCAGCTTCCCGGAGCTGACCATCACGGGGTATCCCCCCGAAGATCTGGTTCTGAAACCACAGTTTGTTGCCGACAACATTGACGCGCTTCAGGTCGTTGCCGCTGAAGCGAAGGGGATTGTGGTCGTGGTGGGCTTCGTTGATTATGCCAATGGGCTCTATAACGCGGCAGCCGTGCTGGCACACGGGAAGGTACAAGGTGTCTATCACAAGCACCATCTTCCGAACTACGGGGTGTTTGATGAAAAAAGATATTTCCTCACGGGACGCGAGCAGCATGTCCTTGTGGTCAACGGAGTCTCCGTCGGGCTTAATATTTGTGAGGATATGTGGGCTCCGCGTGGCCCCATTCGCATACAGGCGTCTGGAGGTGCGACGGTCATTGTCAACATTAGTGCCTCTCCCTATCAAATTGGAAAGATTGATGAGCGGGAGCGCATGCTGCGAACTCGAGCCAAGCGAAACCTAGCGATTGTCGCATTCAATAATCTTGTTGGCGGACAAGACGAGCTGGTGTTCGATGGGCGGAGCATGATTGTTGACCATGAGGGGCATCTGCTGGCTAGAGGGAAAGCATTCGAAGAGGACTTAGTTGTTGCCGACATCAATATCCAGGACGTGTTGGAGTCTCGAAAACACAAGCAATCGCGATCAGATAGACCCTCAACTCGAATGCAATCTGTCACACGTATTGTCTGCTCAGACAAGCCCTATGCGGGAACACGTGTGAAAGTCTCACCGTCCGTGGGAGAGACATTGACGACGTGTGAGGAAGTCTATCGAGCGTTGTGTCTGGGAATTCGCGATTATGTGTCCAAGAATGGTTTTTCAAGCGTGGCGATCGGGTTGAGCGGTGGCATTGATTCGGCCTTAACCGCAGCCTTGGCAGTCGATGCCTTAAGCCCGCGTCAGGTTCTCGGTGTCTTTATGCCATCTCGGCATACCTCGCAAGCCAGTCGCGTTGATGTTGAATCACTGGTTCGTAACCTGGGCATCCATCTGCGGACGATCTCCATTGAGGAAGCATATACGGCGTTTCTCAATATGCTCTCTGACGCGTTTCAAGAAACCAAAACCGATGCCACTGAAGAAAATATTCAAGCCAGGATTCGAGGGGCCGTTCTTATGGCACTGTCAAATAAGTTTGGCTGGCTCGTACTCAGTACAGGCAATAAGAGCGAGATGAGTGTGGGATATGCGACGCTGTATGGGGATATGGCCGGGGGGTTGTCGGTGCTCAAAGATGTTCCGAAAACCATGGTCTATCGCCTCGCGCGGTTTCGCAATGCGATGACCTCGAGCGCTGTGATTCCCGAGCATACGCTTCAGCGCGCTCCGACGGCTGAGCTTCGCGCTGATCAAACGGATCAAGACATCCTTCCGCCGTATGACATTCTGGATCCGATCTTGGAAGCATATGTCGAAGGGAATCAGGCCGTTGCCAAGATTGCCGCGCTGGGATTTGATGCATCGACTGTTGAGCAGGTGGGTCGGATGGTTGATGGGTGCGAGTATAAGCGCAGGCAAGCCCCGGTCGGAATTAAAATTACCTCGCGGGCGCTTGGCAAGGATCGACGGATGCCGGTGACCAATCGGTATACGGGAACGTCATGATGGACCAGAAGATTCTCGAACTAACTGCACTGTATGAAATCAGCAAAGCGTTTGCGTCTTCGCTTGACCTGAAGGTTGCGTCAAACAAGGTGATCGACATTCTGTCCTCGGTTCTTGGGATGCGACGCGGAACGCTCACGTTGCTGCATCCGGAGACCGGAGAACTGGTGATCGAGGTGGCACACGGCTTGACCAGGGAAGAGAGAGAACGTGGCCGCTATCGAGTTGGAGAAGGGGTCACTGGAAAGGTGATGGCGACCGGTGAGCCGATGGTCGTGCCTGATATTGGTCAGGAGCCGCTCTTTCTAAACCGGACGGGGGCGCGAGGTGATATCACACACGAGAATATTGCATTTCTCTGCATGCCGGTAAGGGTGTATGGAGACACGATTGGGGTGTTGAGTGTCGATCGGCTCTTTGATGATCGGATGATGTCGTTGGAGGATGATTTGCGCGTACTGACGATTGTGGCCTCGCAGATTGGGCAAGCGGTCAAAGTCACTGAGATGGTCAATCAGGAGCGCCAGCGCCTGATTGAGCGAAATCAACGGCTCGAACAGGAACTCCAGCACAAGTTTCGTCTCCGCAATGTGGTTGGCCATGACCGCAAGATGGAGGAGGTCTACGAAGCGGTTGAACGTGTCGCGGGAACCAAGGCCACGGTGATGATTCGAGGGGAATCTGGGACCGGAAAGGAATTGATTGCTCGGGCCATCCACTATGGAAGCGTGCGGGCGGGGGCGCCGTTCATCAAGGTGAATTGTGCCGCCATTCCCGAACCGTTATTGGAAAGTGAATTGTTCGGGCATGAGAAGGGGTCGTTCACGGGTGCGATCGAAACTCGAAAAGGGCGCTTTGAGCAGGCCCATGAGGGAACCCTCTTTCTCGATGAGATCGGAGATCTTCCCCTTGCACTACAACCCAAGTTCCTCCGGGTTCTTCAGGACATGAAATTCGAACGTGTCGGGGGGAGTGCAACCATCTCAGTTGATGTCCGCATCATTGGGGCAACCCATCGTGACCTTGAGCGGGCGCTACGTGACAACACCTTTCGTGAGGATCTGTACTATCGGTTGAATGTCGTCCCAATTTATCTTCCACCCGTACGAGAGCGCGTAGCTGATATTCCATTGCTCATCGAGCATTTCTTGAAGCGGTGTAATGAGGAACATGGAAAGACCGTTGAATTTTCAGCGGACGCGCTCGAGACAATGGTGGGACACGGATGGCCTGGGAATGTGCGCGAACTTGAGAATTGTGTTGAGCGTGTGGTCATCATGACGCGAGAGACGGTGATTGATGCAGAAGAGCTGAAGAAGCACCTGAAGCTTTTGCTGCGTTCAGATCCTGTGGGGGCAAGCCATGTTGCGCCGCCCCATGATCACTCGTTGCCTGGAAACGTTCGCACTATCGAACGTGAACAAATCTCTGAGGCGCTTCGACAATGTGGTGGAGTCCAGGCGAAGGCAGCCAAGTTGCTCGGTCTCACCCCTCGGCAGATCGGATATAAAATACGTAAGTACAATATTGAATGAAAATAAACAATTATGGTGACGTTGCGACATTTCTGACTGTTCTCTGTTTATTCGTACAAGTTTTTACCAGCCTAGTTAGATCATAGCCATTTGAAAACAATAGCAACTTATCGTGTCAATGGGTTTTCTTTGACCATGGCACGATGATTGCTTTAGTCAGGTAGGCCTCCCAGACGACTTAGAGGTACATCTATCGACCAAACGGGCCGCAGGACGGAACTGGGGGGGGCACGCGACGGCCTGTGCGGCAATGACGAGGAGGGATTATTCGATGAGAAATCCAGTACTAAGCTCTCTAGGAGTTTTGGCCATCATGGTGGCGCTCCTCATTCAGCCGGTGTTCGGCCTGGAACATGCGTTGGCACAGGCCGCAGTAGAAGCAGTAGAAGCAGAAGCACCATGGGCTCCTGATACGGGTGATACCACATGGCTTCTGGTGTGTACTGCCTTGGTGCTTGCCATGACGGTCCCTGGTGTGGCCCTCTTCTACGGCGGCATGGCACGAAAGAAAAACGCACTGAATACCATTATGATGAGTTTCGTGATTCTTTGCCTCATCAGCGTTCAATGGATCCTCTGGGGGTATAGTTTGGCGTTTGCTCCCGACGTCGGCAAAGTGGTGGGTAATCTCGATTGGGTCTTTCTGAATAACGTTGACCCGGCTGGCCCTTCGGGATATGCGGGGACGGTTCCGGACTACGCGTTCATGGTCTTCCAGCTGGTGTTTGCGGTGATCACCGTCGCGTTGATCAGCGGGGCGATTGCCGAACGGATGAAATTCAGCGCATTTTTGCTTTTCGCGGTGGTATGGACGACGGTTATTTACGATCCTCTTGCCCATTGGGTTTGGGGAGGAGGCTGGATCGGTGACTTTGGAGCACTGGATTTTGCCGGTGGAACCGTGGTGCATATCAGTTCGGGCGCAGCGGCCCTCGCTGGTGCGATTATGGTTGGTAAACGGCGAGGGTTCTTGAAGGATTATATGGCCCCGCATAGCCTGCCACTCACTGTTATCGGCGCCTCGCTGCTCTGGTTTGGGTGGTTTGGGTTCAACGCGGGAAGTGCCTTGACCTCCGGGACCCAAGCGGCAACGGCGTTCGTCACGACCAACACCGCGGCCGCGATGGGTGGCCTGTCATGGATGTTCGCGGAGTGGATGTATCGGGGCAAGCCCACGGCATTGGGTGCGGCAAGTGGTGCGGTCGCCGGGCTGGTTGCCATCACACCCGCTGCAGGATTTGTCGGACCGATGTCGGCTCTCGTGATTGGGATCGGCGCTGGCGTGTTGTGCTACATGGCGGTTTTCTTGAAGGCCAAACTAGGGTATGATGACGCCTTCGATGTCGTCGCTCCCTCCATGCCCGGCTACGGTTTTTCTGATGCCTCCCAGAAACGCGGTTTGGACATTTTCGCCATCAGCGACATGTGGGCCAAACTTATGTCCGACAACCTGGGTTACCCGAAGTTCGCTGCCCAGGGAGGCGACTGGGGCGCCAGGGTCACCGCGAAACTTGGTCTGTCCCACGGAGACAAGGTGATCGGCATCCACACGACATCCACGACCAGTCCGACGCCCTTCTTGGGGGAGGGGACCCGGGAATTGTCCGAGGCCGAGAAGAGGATGCTCCAACAAAGGACGCAGTGGCTTGCCGACGAAGGCGGCTACTCCCACATCCAGAGCACCAAGCCGCAAACCCTGTCCTACGGGCTGAACGATTCTCCCGCGGGCCTGGCTGCCTGGATCGTGGAGAAGTACCGCAGATGGAGCGACTGCAACGGCGATGTGGAGACCCGGTTCACCAAAGAAGAGC
>DTRN01000124.1 GCA_012965905.1 Nitrospirales bacterium
GGAGGATACAAACGTTGTCCTCGGTCAGTTTTTTTCCAGAATCGATGTCCTTAGCGGCAAACAGGCATTTATACGCGAAGGTTCGGACATACTCTTCCTCGGGGTAGGTCCGTTTCACCGATGAGCCCCACAGTTCCAGATCGATATCGAAACGCCTACCGTCGTTGTACTCCTGGCGCACACTATTCATAGCAGTAACCATTTTTTTGAGTTCGTCAGGTTCTGTCGCGAAGCCGTGGTCCGGGCCTGGTAGGGAGCGATCCAGCGTGATATGGATCTCAAACAGATCCGCCCCACCTTGGGCCGCAGCAAGCGGAACCCGCGTATCATCAATTTTTCCGCTTTCATAGGCGAATCCATTGTCGGAAAAACCCACCGGTATTTCGAAGGCACTGCGTAGCGTGTCCATGACTGACAAGTTGGCACAGCGAAAAGAGGCGGGGTAACAGGTAAGACAGTGCATCACTGCAAGCGGAACACCAGCGCGCTGAATCGTTAGGACGGCTGCCTCAATCTCCCCCAGCGTTGCGGCGCCAGTCGACAGAATGATCGGTTTCCCCTTGGAGGCCACGTAACGAACGAATGGAAGATTCGAACACTCGTAAGATGAGATCTTAAAAACCGAGGTGCCTGCTGAAAGCAGCATTTCTGTTGCGGCCTGCCCGATTGGAGCGGAGAAAAACACAATATCCAGCTTCGTGCAGTATTCGGAAAGCTTAATGACCCAATCTTCAGGCATCTCGAGGCTGGCGTGGAGATCGTAGATTGGAATCTCTTTGCCCATCAGATGGTAGGTACCGGCAAGATTCTGGCCTATGTAGACGTCCCTCGCACGAAAGGTTTGAAATTTCGCTGCGGAGCAGCCTGCCTGGGCAGCGACATCGATGAGCTGCTTCGCCATATCGAAATCTTGGTTGTGGTTGAGACCGATCTCCGCGATGAAAAAAAGGGGTTCGCCCGATCCGATCCTGCGGGTCCCAACTCGTACGGGGGGGATGGATGCGTGCATCACCATATCGTAAAGCCACCATCTACGATCAGATTATGTCCGGTCACGTAGCTGGAAGCGTCGGAAGCCAGATACACGACAGCTCCATTAAGGTCCTCTTCGGTGGCCATGCGGTCGAACGGAATTTTTTGAACGTAGTTCTGGACAAAATCTTCTTTCTGGTGATTGAACACGCCTCCAGGAGAGATCACATTCACTCTAATCTTGTGAGGGGCAAGATGGACAGCGTAGTAGCGACTCATATGGATAATACCCGCTTTGGTTGCGGCATACACTTCAGAGCTATTGCGTCCGGAGTCTCCGTAAATACGGGGGTCTGCCGAGACGAGGCCGTAGATGGAGCCGATGTTGACGATCGACCCAGCCTTTTGCTTTTTCATCGGAGCGGAGAACACCTGGGTGCAGAGAAAGGTTCCCTTGAGGTTGACATCCAGGACCGCTTGAAATTCTTCCTCTGTACGGCTCTCGAAGGGAGTAAAAATTCCGATCCCAGCATTGTTGATAAGAATGTCTATCGTTTTAAATCGTTTTATAGAGGCGCTGAGCGCAGCCTCCAGGGATGCCTTGACCGTCACATCGGCTTCCAGCGAGAGGATCTCTTGGTCCGTTGTAGTGTGCCTGCTCGCCCAAGCTTCGCAACGGGTGGGATTCTTGTCGAGAAGGATCAGGCGGGCACCAGCCTCGTGCAGGGCCCTTGCGAGAGAACTGCCTAATTGGCCCGAGGCGCCGGTGATCAGCGCCACCCGGCCCTGCAGCGAGAATAAGTCGCGGATGTGCCGTTGCTTCTTACTGGAATGAGGCATCTCCATCATCGGCGATAGTGACTCAGGATTTTGTTAAGTGCGACGATGACGTCCTCAATGTCCTCTTCGGTCAGTCGTGCTGACAGCGGCAGAGAGATGGTTCGCTCCGAGACATAGGCTGCATTGGGAAAGCGGTCTTCCGAGGAGAGAAATTGTTTATAAAACGGATGCATGTGGAGTGCTATATAGTGCACCCCCACGCCGATGTTTTCCTTGGTCAGGGCATTGAGGACAAAGTCGCGATTGACGGAGAGTTGGTCAAGATCCAGCAAGATCGTATAGAGGTGCCGCGCATGCACAGTATCAGGCTCGGAAGGTGGCGGTGTGAGAAGCGGTAGGTTGCGCAGACCCGCATCATACCGTTCCCAGAGTAGCCGGCGCTTTTCCAGGTAGCGATCCACCCGGGGAAGCTGGTGAATGCCTAGGGAGGCCTGCATATCCGTCATGTTGTACTTATACCCGGCGCCTACAAATGTGTAGTGCTTGTATCCATCGTCACTAAAACGCTTCCAAGCGTCCTGGCTCATCCCGTGGAGAGCAAAGATCTTGAGTTTTTCCGCGATGGAATGATCGCATGTAATCACCATGCCACCTTCGCCGGTAATAATGTTTTTGGTTACATAGAAACTGAAACAGCCCACCTCCCCAAACCTGCCAGCCGATGTGCCCTTGAATTTCGTTTCGATCGCATGGGCGCAATCCTCAATGACTCGCAAATTATGCTTCTTGGCGATTGTCATGATGGAGTCCATGGGGCAGGGGCGGCCCGCAAAATGCAGAGGAAGAATTGCTTTGGTCCGTGGAGTGATTTTTTTCACAATTTCGGCTGGGTCGATGTTCATGGTCTTGCGGTCGCAGTCCGCAAAGACAGGTCGTGCTCCCGTGTGAATAATGGCATTGGCCGTAGCGCCAAAACTCATCGGGGTTGTGATGACCTCATCGCCGGAACCAATACCTAAGGCTAGGAAGGAAAGGTGCAGCGCCGCAGAGCAGGAATTGACCGCGATCGCATATTGACTGTTCTTGTATTTTGCGAATTGGCGCTCGAATCTGTTGACCTTGGGTCCAGTTCCGATCCAGCCGCTTCTAAGAGTCGCGACAACTTCCTGAATTTCATCTTCCTCAATCTGCGGGACTCCGAACACCAAGAAATCGTTCCGGACCGGTTTGCCGCCGGCGATGACTGGAATTCCGCTTGAGGTGGAACGGGCACGATTCACCTGTCGCTGCCCCGAAGCACCCCGGCCAACAGGGGACTCGCCAGAAAAGACTCAAGTTTTGGGAGCAATTTTAAGCCTTTTTTCACCGACTTTAGAAAGGCTTTGAACTCGCGGACCCGCTCCACCGCCGCCTTGTCCCTTCTGTCATTCCGGGACCGGCTCAAGGACTCCATTCTGCTGATCTTCGCCAGAGCGAGATCGACTCTGCGGCGCCCTCCTTGCTCGATTCGCTGAAGGGCGATCCTCTTTAAGTCTCGTACGGCCTTGTAGTGAGCCCGCCTGGAGCCACGGACCCATATCTTTTCCACTGCATCCCAAGCCTCCAAAACACGGAGATTGATGCTGACGTTGCCCTTACTCATCTCGAGTCGCCAACAGAGATCGTCGATGGAGAGAGGTTCGCTGGCGATATATAAGAGGCCGAAGATCTGGCCCACAGATCGCGCCAGCGAGATGCTCATCGCCAATTCACCGGCCGCGGAGACAACCTCGAGCTCAAAATGAGTCAGTTTTGATTGAACTTTGTTCATTATGTTCTAAACTATTAGTAGCAAATATTCTGGTGCTGATCAAGGGATTTTTTGTTTCAGGAGCCGTTCGAACTTTAGGAGGGGTTCGTCGTAAAAGACGATATAGTCCACATGCATTAGTGGGGTGTGCTGTGGTTGCCGATCGCACAGCCGATCAATTGCTCCCATTGTTCCATGATCGTCTCTAGGCCAAACCGCTCCCTGACCTCCACCGCGCGTAAGGAAAGCCGTCGACGCTCGGTTTCATCGGACATCAGTCTATCCATGGCATAGGCCAACCCCTCTACATTCTCGGGCGGAACCAGGATACCATTCACATCGTCACGAATGATTTCGCGTGGACCACTGGGACAATCGGCGGAAATCACGGGGAGACCACACGCCATCGCCTCCAGCAGCACATTGGGAAACCCTTCATAACGAGAGGAGAGGACGAATAGGTCGGCCTGCCTCATTTTCTCGAAGGGGTGCTTCGTCTTTCCTGGGAAGTAAACACGTCCATATAACCCGAGGTCATCCCGCAACTTTTCCAAGCATGCCCGTGACGACCCCTCTCCCCAGACAATAAGAGACCAGGAAGTGTGCCGCGGTGAAACCATGGCAAAAGCCCTCAAAAGAAGGTCAAATCCCTTTTGTTCACTGAGACGCCCAACAGACAAGACGGATTTTTTTCTTTTATTATTGATAAAGCTGATTGCACGCTTTTGGGGTTTCCATTGCAATACCACCGGATTGGGAATGACCCATGCCTTCTTGCGTACCCGCTCCGAAAAGTAGGATAGAGCAGCCTCGGTCTGCGTTACGACATATGAGGCGCGAGGGTTCACCCACTTTCGTAGCAGATTCCATCCGGTTCCGATGTGGTAGTGTGTGGGATCAATACGCTCCGCAATAACCACAGGAAGGTACATGCCCCATGTCGATAGCAGGGTCAGCACATTCGTCTGGTCTATGAATGAAATCACCACTTCTACATCACTCTCTTTGATGGCTCTTCGGAGCACCTGAAGGCGATTTAGGTTATTGATCAACCCTTCGATGGGGTTCGATGATTCGCCAGCAATATCAAGGGCATGGTGTTTGACTGCTGGATGAAGATCATAAAACGGAGATTCGCTCCCATCATCCATAGTCAGAAGCGTGATAGACCAGCCTTTGGTCGCCCAGTAATTGGCCATGATCGACATCACCCGTTGGGCGCCCCCTGGGTGTGCAAGAGAAGAAACAATGAATGTCAGCCGCGTCATTGTCTGTTGTTGACGAATGGGATATTCCCCCTCTGCACACGACCGGCCGGAGTTGACCTTTCCCCGAAAAACTGGACCAGGCACAGGTACAATACGGGCCGGAAATTGTGGTCCAGGAAGGTGACCGACCCTTCGTGTCAACTCAAATGCTGGGCGGGGGAAGAGGGCCCATAGCGATCGGCTAAGTGCCTTTGTTTCATCATCTCATCGAACACGAATCATCGTTCAACGGGCGTGAAAAAGCCGGAATGTCCATCAGAGCAGTCTATAGGACAATGCCTCCAGTTGATAGAATGAAAATCGCGTCCATCTCGTCAACAGGAGAGATTCCTTGCGCATCAATCATGTACTATTTCACATCCCGCCGTTCAAAAATAAGACACGAGAGCGCGACCAACACTGCGGCATAAACCAGCCCATACAATAGAATGCTTCCAACGGTGGCTGGATCAATCGACACTCCATGAACGACCTCTCCTTTAATATTAAAGTAATCAAAATTCGGCAGCACATAATATACAACTTCAAGCAACGTACTTGAAAACGTACTTGAAAACACATCGGAAAGCCGAAGAGCGAGGTTTTTCAGATCTTCTGTCAAATGCCCAATGACGTAAATCGACAGTGTAAACATGGCGCTGAGTGTTGAGGTCGTGAAGGTAGAACACAACAACGCGAAAGCGGTCAGGATCAGAAGTTGCACAAAAATGAGGAGAACAGCAGCAACGATGGTGAAATTTGGCACCACGTGAATCAAAGCAAGGATCAAAAAAAATCCGATTCCCATGATCGAGACGTTGACGAACAGGGTAATGACAAGACCAAGATATTTTCCAAGAATGAACCGAGAACGAGAAACTGGCTTACACAGAATGGTATAGATTGTTCGCTTCTCAAGCTCTTTGCTGACTAAGCCAATCCCGACGAAAATCGCAATCAGGGTCCCAAAAAGCTCGATGCTAGCCAAACCAACGTCCATAATAATCTTTGTTCGCTCACCGATCGTCAGCGTGCTAAGAAGCAGTGATCCTCCTATCATCACGAGCCCAAAGATGACGAGATTATACAAAATCTTGTCTCGAAGATTTTCTTTATAGGTATTCTGTGCGATCGCGGCAATATCACCGAATCTCATGATGATGCTTACTGACCTCCTGAAGAAATATTTCTTCCAGCGATGCTCTCCGCGGTGTCATGGCGCGAAGACGCCATCCATGCACATTGGCAAGCCGAAGAATCTCATCAACGCTCGCCATGTCAGGCAATACCGCGATGAGGTAATTTTTCATAACGACAACCTTTTCCGCCATCCTTTCGACCACAGCAATTTCCGTGGAACTCACACTCTCCAACTCTACTTCAACCGACCGAACTGAGATCGACCCGACCAGCTCTCGAACTGGCCCCATAGCAAGCAATCTACCTTCCATCAAAATGGCAACCCGATCACAAATCATTTCCACGTCGGGAAGGATGTGTGAATTGAAGAATACCGTCTTTCCTTGGTCTCTCAGCTGCAGAATAATATCCCTCACTTCTCTTCTCCCCACTGGATCGAGACCAGACATCGGTTCATCGAGAAGGACAAGCCGGGGATCGTTAATCAGTGCTTGAGCGATGCCAATACGCTGAAGCATCCCCTTGGAAAAGTGCTGCAGGCGAGTACGTCGCTGGCGAGTCAGTCCAACAAGCTCTAAAAGCTCATCGACGCGTTTGGAAAGAACCAGCCCACCGCGACGGAACAACCTCGCATAGAATCGTAGAAACTCCTCCGCAGTCAGATATTCGTAAAAATACGGATGCTCGGGAAGAAATCCGATTTCATTCTTGACGCTCACATTCCCGACCGGTTGTCCTAACACCCATGCACTCCCAGACGTGGGAGCACACAGCCCCGTCAAAACCTTCATCGCTGTGGTCTTGCCAGACCCGTTCGGCCCAAGGACGCCAAAGACTTCACCAGACTCGACTTGCAGTGTGAGGTCATCTAATGCCACCATCCGCCCTCGACCTAATCCCAAGGAAAATTCCATTCGTAGATTCTCAGTCTGAACCACGACCTGCATGCTAGCCGTCCTGTTTGCGTTGATGAGGATGATAGACCTTCATTCGCTCAGGCCTGCTACTGCTACTCAGTTCAGTAGTCTCTGAATCCAGCGTATAGGTCCCGCCAAACGGCTCGAGCGGGATATGCTTCAAGATACCCGTCTCCACAAGCTGAGAGAGGCGTTCAGGACGTGATCCATGCCTCACTTGGTACCGTTCGACGGCTCGTTTCATCGCCATGAGATCTCGTTCGATCATCACTTCCTTGATCCGAATTTCAAGCTTTGCTTTCAAGCCTTCATCCGTCGTGGCCTCATAGACACGAGTGATAAATTCGAGCGCCAGTTGGGGATCATCAGCCTGAACATGTAACCGTGCGGCGAGTAACGGAAGCCAATCAGGCGTGCCGGGCATTGTTGCGGCCATTTCAACATACTTCGCCGCGTGTCGATAGTCTCTAAGAAAATTGAAATAATTGAACCCTAAAGTAAATGGAATTCTCCACTCTTCGAGATCTGCAGCAATGCCTTTCTCCAAGATTCGATTGCTTTGCTCCACATGGTCAGCCATGACCGTAAGCGTCATGCTTCCAGCAAGATACGCCTGCACGAATTGCGGATCGAGCGTTGTGACCGCATCCAAAGCGTTATAGATCCAGTTATAGCCATCCTCCGTGACTGTGCGATCGCCGAATACTTGGATGATTCTCAACCAGATAAGATCTGCAACAACATTCTGATACCCCAACGACACAAACTTCAACACCTCTCCATCAGGGAGATGCATCAACGAGCGAACCGCCGTGCCCTCACTTCGTTGTTCGTCAATACTCACCTGCAAACGATGGACCCCTGCCATCGCAACCACAACGGCCAATACTATCCAAGCAATCTTCACTATGGTTCACTCAACAACACAAGCGCCGCGTGCACATACTCGAGATCTACATTGAGAAAGAGCTTCTCATGTGGCAGCAGTGTCTGACCGTGATATTTGGCCATGCGCTCAATGATCTCCTGATACTCTGTCACAGCTTCTTCACGTTGTCCCAGTTGCTGATACAAGCGTCCCAACGCAAATCTGGCTGGAAGATAATTCGGCTCGAGTTCAATCGCTTGTAACAGGTCGGTTTGTGACGCACGCGTGTCTTCTAGAGCAACGTGGGTTCGCGCACGCTCGAGATAATGACGAGGTGAATAGGGATCCCGGTGAATGGCTTCACCATAGGACGTTCGCGCGTTTTCGAGTGCCCAACGCCGAAGTTCGTTTTCTCCAGCCACATCTGCCATTGCACTATAGATTCGGCCACGGTGACTCCGATAGCGCTCATCAATCGAATTGAGGCTGGCAGCATAATTGATCCGCGCGAGAGCCTGGTGGCCCCATGCCCAATCTCCCGACGCGTGGAGCTGTTGAAACGCGGCCTGGGCATGAACATCGTGATAGGTGGCATTTCCGGGATCGAGAAATATGGCCCAATCCAATCGCGCATACGATGCCTCGACGTGCCGAGTGTGCAGGAGTCGCTCGGCGTCGACCCATGCGTACCACGCGAGCGCTGGCCGTATTGCCACAACGCTGATCAGAGTCGCCAGAACGTAAATCCCACACACCGTGAGCGCGGTGGGGCGCACGGCGAAGACTGCTATCTTGTCTTCACCGCATCCCATCCGTTGCATGGTAACAATAATTCCCCCAAAAAGGATTAACAGCATGACAACAGGCGGCTGGTGGAACGAAGAATCCACAGCAGCGTGCGTCAGCAGGCCGCACATTCCGCCGGTGAGTCCGATCAGCATACTTCGTTCTTCCACCAATTGCTCGGTTGTTAACGCGGCATACACTGCCCTACCCATCCTGGACATGCCCCAAAAGAACACCAATAGCCCTCCGATACCGAGTTCGACCGCAATTTGGAGATACTCACTATGTGCGGTCTGGGCGCGTGTGCCATAGCGCGAAAGCACGCCCTCAATCAGTATCGGATGCTGTTGAGAGGTATATTTATAAATACCGAGCCCAGTCCCCAACGGATGATCCAATGCTCGCGAGAAAGAACTCGACCAAATCTGCATACGCGAGTAGGTATAGGGATTGTGCTCATGCTCGCCCAAGACACGCTGTTGAAGCGGGTTTGGCACAATCGCCAGGAGCAACACGACTGCGAGCACAACGGCTATCGCCACTTTCCCGAAGCGAAGCCATAAGACGCAGCCGATCGCCATGAGGAATGCCAACCAGCCTCCTCTCGAGCCCGTGAGGAGGACAGCGCAGACCATGATCAGAAATACGGTCCCCAAGATGATCCTGACCCTCCAGCCATATCGTGACGTGGTCAGCATCCCAAGCACCAGGGCTGAGATCGCTGTCAGATAAACGGCCAAAAAGTTGGGATTGAAAAAGCTCCCTTTGGCCCGACCAAATTCAAGAAAAAGGGACTGGATATTCCCTACAACGGCCTCGATACAGCCGATTGCGATCACCGCATACACCGTAATGTCAATCTTTCGTCGACTGTCTATGGTTTGAAGCACAAGAAAGAAGAACACGCCATAACTGAGAACAATTCCCAGCCATTGCAGGCTCATATGCAAATAAGGGGACCGGATTGTCGTAAAAATTGTGAAGGCAAGAAAAACGTAGAGGGGGACGTCGAGAACGCTCCGATGGACTCTGAGACAGCCCTGCCTTACAGATGAAATAACCCAATACGCCAAAAGGAAAATCAGCGTAAGGCGAATGATAGTAACAGGAAGGTGAGAGGCTCCCCCATCAACCAGAGGGGAAAAACAAACAAGAAGAACGAGAGGGGCGATGCCGTATACCCGGCCCCGCCCCTCCTCATCGATGAGTTGGCTATCTTTCTGTGGTTCTATCTATGCCCTATGCCAAGCCATACGTCAGGGCATTCCCCTCCTACAAGGGGTTTACCTCCCTGACAAAGAATTACAGGTCAATACACCCACAATACTACAAGGCATTACACGTCATTTTCCATATTCGATAGTACGTTGACATCATTGATAAACCAACTATCTATCGCTGCATCACCGTCGATATTGCCACACCCAGTCGAAGTAAATCCTGGATTAGAGTCAATGCCTGCAGATACTGCCCCACCGCAGGTTATTGCTGCCAATGGTGTCTTTCCAACTAGGTCGCCGAGCCCAACATCATATTGGTACCTCGGATTGTCGGC
>DTRN01000125.1 GCA_012965905.1 Nitrospirales bacterium
GGACGCAGACGTCGAGAAGACCACAGAAGAACGCGAGCAAGAGTTGATCGACAAGGATGTCCAACTTCAAAAAGCCATCGAGATTCTGAAAACCTGGAACGTGTTTAAGGCAATCACGCCGCGGGCATGAGACCACGCAGCGTCGACATATCAATTCAGTCTCAGCGTGAAAGGAGATAAGTTCTGTGAAAAATAAATCAACCGATGGGTCAAAAGAAGCCGCCACCGCAAGCACGAAGAAAAACACCAATTCGAAGTCATCCAGCGCGAAGTTTCAGCCATTGGGATCGCGGATCTTTGTTTTGCCTGTTGAACTTGATGAGATGAGCACGGGTGGAATTTTCATTCCAGAAACAGCCCGCGAAAAACCAAAGCGAGGAAAAGTTGAGGCAGCTGGGAAGGATGCGAAACTAGTCAAGGTGGGAGACGAGGTGCTTTACGAGCGGTATGCAGGCAATAAGCTGGTTCTCGATCATGTGGAATATCTTGTGCTCAAGGAAGACGAACTCATGGGAGTGTATGAATGACGCGAGTTTTTATGGTATTAGCTGCTGAAGTGGCGGTGAAGAAAAAGAAGTCATAGGCGATACAAGATTCTACCGTGGGGGCGTTGATTGAGTGTGTCCCAAATTTTAGCGATGGACGAAACAGCGCGACGATTGCTGCTCTCGTCGACGCCATTCAATCTAGCCCTGGGCTATCATTTCTCGATCGTCAAAGTGATTCTGACCATAACCGCTCCGTCATCACCTTCGTTGGCCCGCCTGCAGCCGTTGCAAACACGGCGTTCCAATTAGCCAAAATCTCCAAAGATCTGATCGATCTTCGGCAGCACCAGGGAGTACATCCTAGGATTGGATCCACGGATGTCATCCCGTTCGTCCCGCTACAACCCGCCGATATGGACGCGTGTGTCGCACTAGCGAAAACGGTTGGCGCTAGAATTGCGACTGAGTTAGGCATTCCCGTATTTCTGTATGAGCAAGCGGCCACGGCAGGCCCTCGCGCGCTCGAAGATATTCGAAGAGGATCCCTTGCAGGATTAACCGACCGCATGCGGAATGATGCGAACTGGGTTCCTGATTTTGGCGAGCGGGGTCCTCATCCCACGGCTGGAGTGACGGCGATCGGTGCCAGGCCGATTATGGTCGCTTTTAATATCAATCTTGCGAGTAACGATCTTGCCGTTGCGAAAACCATCGCGCGAACCATTCGAACATCGAGCGGCGGTTTCAAACATGTTAAGGCGATGGGAGTGCGATTAGAAAGTCGCGGGATCGTCCAGGTTTCAATGAACCTCACCAATGTCGAGGAGACTCCGATTCGCCCCGTATTTGAGGCGATCAAGGCGGCAGTTGAGCGATGCGGCGTGGCGATCATTGGAAGTGAAATCGTTGGTCTCGTGCCTGAACGAGCACTGAAAAACACCGACGATCTCGATTTACAGCTTGAACATTTCAGCGACGAACAAGTGTTGGAACGACGTCTGTAAGCACCAATCGCCTGATCTCTATTGTAGATTCGAAACGATGGCCTCCTCACTCCCACCCGAACAGTCAGATCAATTTCGGCAAGGCATGATCTTTATGCATCGTGGACAGTATGAGAAGGCCCAGCGATGCTTGTCCGGTGCGCTGGATGAGGAGCGCCAGACGGGAGATCCATCGCGCATCATTCCAATTCTGTTGAACCTTGGGAACGCCTCCGCGTCTTCCGGGAACCGTCACCATGCGGCAGAGTGTTACCGGGAAGTCCTCGCACTTCTCAAATTGTGTCCGGATAACAAGATTGCAGGAGAAACCCTGGTCAATCTGGGCAATACGTTTCGTGAAAACAACGATATCGAGCGGGCTCGAGCCTATTACTTAGAGGCAGCGGATTTACTCGAAGAGGGGATGGATGACGTATCACGTGGGATACTCTTCAGCAATTGGGGATTGCTCGAGCAGCAGTCCGAGTCTCTTGATGATGCGATTGAGCTATTCACCAAGGCACTCGATGTTCATAAGAAGACCGGCAACGAAGAAGGCCTTGCCGCCACGTGGGGAAGATTAGGTCGGGTGTATGCTCGCATCGGCGAGGACAAACACGCGGAGACGTGTTTCAATTATGCCTCAACACATTTCTTCCACATTGGCGATCCAGCCGGAGAAGCGGAGGCTCTACGGTGCCTCGCGAGTCTGTACGAGCGCCGTGACGATCATGAACTTGCCCGGATGTGTATCACCAAGGTCTTTGACCTCCACCGACGGTATCAGCTTCCTCAGCCGGACGAAGATCACGTGCAGCGAGAACGGCTCAAAATTTCCAGCACTCAGCGACCTTGATTTCTCCGATCCCGAAGATCGGAATCTTAATCCGTTCGCGCTGTTCTTGGGCTTCGTTAGGGTCTAGGGGCGCACGGCTGGTGTCTTTCGTCCGGGTGTAATACATTGGGCCGAAGCCAATGTAATCTGCACCGCCTTTCTCCGCTTCAATGGCTTGCTCAAACGAATCTTATGGTTTACGTCAAACTATTTTTTCGTCTTGACCGTGTATAAAAATCCGTGCTGTACTTTTCCGTCCATCTAATAACTGGTTAGGCCTTCGGAGGAAATATGTGGAATCAACGCTACGCTGGTGACGAATACATATATGGAACTGAGCCAAATTCGTTGCTTGCCGAACATGTAGATCTGCTTATTGGACCCGTTCTATCCTTAGTGGAAGGCGAGGGCCGAAATGCCGTTTTTCTTGCCTCACAGGGATTGAAAGTACACGGCGTTGACGGATCTGAAGTGGGGCTTGC
>DTRN01000126.1 GCA_012965905.1 Nitrospirales bacterium
AGAAGTTCCCCCATGCTTCCTCCACAAGTAGATGGACTTACTTGGTCTGTATCGGACGTTACTGGATCATCAAATGGTGGAGGCGGCGGGAATCGAACCCGCGTCCGAAAACCGTCAGCACAGAACATCTACATGTGTAGCCGCAGTATTGAATTTCGCTTCCGTTCACGCCCCGCAGCGCGGCTTAGAACGGTTGCTAGCCCAGTATGGTTTCGCCCTTCTCCCCTGGAGCCCAAAAGTCAGGCTAGCCTGCTTTATGCCATCCTGATCACTCGCACAGACATCGAATGAGGGACGTCGCTACTTAATTATGCAGCGAGAGCCAAGTCTTCGTTGGCAATTGAATGTTTCCCCAGGTGTTTTACGAGGACCCGAGGACCTCGACATGCAGCCCTGACCCACTAGTTCCCGTCGAAGCCTATCGCCCCCTCCTTTCTTCTTTCATGGCACGCGCCATTTCGCGCGTGTCTTCCCTTTTTTTGATGTCCTCACGGCGATCATACTGCCGTTTCCCCTTGGCCAACGCCAATTGCAATTTCGCCAATCCTCGGTCATTGAAGTAGAGCTTCAGCGGAATCAACGTCAGACCTTTTTTTTGTGTCTGGCCTATTAACCGATCAATTTCCTTCCGGTGTAGCAGCAATTTTCGCTCGCGGAGCGGATTGTGATTCATGATGTTGCCGTGGCTATACTCGTTGATATGGCAATTGTGCAATATGACCTCGTTGCGATCGATGCGCGCATAGCTCTCTTTCAAATTCACCCGCCCCTCACGCAGGGATTTCACTTCGGTTCCGCGCAACTCCATACCCGCTTCGAAGGTATCTTCAATCGCATAGTCGTAATAGGCCTTGCGGTTGGTTGCGACGGTCTTGAGCGACTTTCGTGATTCCATAATATGGAGTATAACAACCGAGTTTCACGTGGGCAAACAAGGCGCGAGTCCCCAATCGGTCAAGACTGAAAACCATGACAAACCCTCAAACGTTCACCACACCGTGCGCACTCTTCGGCCTCGTCGCAGTCTTGCTCCTGACCAGTTGCCGGTCCGGGGTTCCCGAGCCACTCGTTGACCTTCCACTGCGTCAGGCCAGCGCCGAAGAACTTGTGACACTGCTCGATCAACGTTCGGGCGGGATCCAGAGCCTCCGTGCGCTCCTCCAAATCCAAGCCCGCGCAAAATTTATTCCGATTCGCCGCTCGATGAACATGTCGCTATCTTATGTTCGACCCTCATTCATTCGACTTCGCGCCTTCGATCTCTTTGGACGAACCCTGTTTGATCTGACCAGCGATCAAACCCATTATCATGTTCATCTCCCAACACAAGATCGTGTCGTGACGGGAATACACACCTCCTCTTCGGAAAATCCCCCGTCGGAGACTCCATCAAAGCGGCAACGTATGCTCCGCTTGGTGAAGGTCGTAGCGGAGACGGTCCTAGCTTCCCCTATTGGTGACGGACATCACGTCACGCTACATGAGGAGGGCTTCCTGTACCGCATCGAGGTCGCGGAACATTCCCGCCCTGCTCGACTGCTACGACAGCTCTGGATCGAGCGCATCAACCTCGATGTGGTCAAAGAGGCCGTGTTCGATGATACGGGAGACCCAATCATCATCGTTGAGTTTGATGACTATCGTGCCATTGGACCTCGCGGGGAGGTCCAATACCCTTTTCATCTGTCCATTCACGATGTGGCAACGAATAATCGCTACACGCTGAAGTTCCAGGAGGTATTGCCCAATCCAACATTGTCGCCAACAGAATTTGATGCGCTGCAATCATGACCATCCTCGCGGTTGAAACCGCAACATCTTTTCAAAGTGTCGCGGTGGTAGGCGAGGACGGTTTGTGTGCGACAGAGAGGGTGAAGCAGACACGATATTCGGCCACCTCGCAGGATCGCTCGCATCGGTGGTCGATCATGCCGGCTATTGACCGACTGCTGAACGCGCTCAATGTGACACTCCGCGACATCGATGCCTTGGCCGTCTCGATCGGCCCAGGATCATTTACGGGATTACGCGTCGGCCTGGCCACCATGAAAGGGTTGGCACATGGTGCCAACAAACCGCTAGTTGCCGTTCCAACGCTCCAGGCACTGGCATTCAATGCTTCAGGTCTTGGCCTTCCGATCTGCACCTTGTTGGATGCGAAGCGCGGCGAACTATTTCTCGCCGTATTTCATGCACCGCACGATTCCCTTGTATGCGCGATGGAGCCACAACGCCTCCCTATTGAGAACGTCGTCGACACCCTGTCATTACATGTGCACGGCACTGTCATCGTCCTGGGTGATGGCGTGCCGCTCTGCCGTCAGATGCTGTCGGAGCGGTTCGGACAGCAGGCTGTGTTTCCTTCTGAGATTGCCTGTTTGCCGTCTGCGATCAGCGTGGCTCACGTTGGCAAAGAACGTTTGGCCCGTGGTATGCTTGCAGGCGCAGATCTCACACCGATATACCTGAGACCCCCAGATGCCACAGCCAATCTGCCTCATCGTGCTGTGAGGCCCAGCACACCGTCTGGAACCGAAACGTGACAATCGACCCTTTCATTGAATCAGACCTGGATGATGTTGTGCGGATCGAACAAGAATCATTTTCGGCACCGTGGACACGAAAGATGTTTCGAGATGAGCTTGAGGGAAATCCCTTTGCATCGCTTTTCGTAAGCCGGAAGGCAGGAACGATTGTTGGCCACGTGTGCTTTTGGGTGCTGTTTGAAGAACTGCACATCATGAATGTCGCGGTCAGTCCGGACCATCGTCGACGCGGCA
>DTRN01000127.1 GCA_012965905.1 Nitrospirales bacterium
GATCCCAGGTGAGTCCCCAGATGCCTTGGTTTGCGGCGTAGCCGAGCGGACGGCCAATTTGCTCACCGGAAATCATGCCTCCGATCCCCATGTTAGCGGTCACATTCATCGCCTTTGCCGTCTTCAACGCGTTGACGAGGTCCCATCCATAAACGTTCAAGATCACTGCGTCAGGTTTCGCCAAGATAGCTTCTTGCAACGCTGATGTAAAATCGGTTTCTCCGAACTTCGTCATGGCCTGGCCGATCTCTTTTCCTCCCAGTTCAGCCAAGGCATGGTTCATCGCATTGTATGCGGACGATCCATCCATGGTGTTGGGATTGATGAAAAACCAGCTCGACCCAAACGCTTTCACAATGTGGGGGGCCACCGCACGCGACATCGCACGGGCAGTCGGCATATAGATAAACGTCGAGGGTCGGCATGCCGAGCCGGAGAGCTCATTGATATAGGCGCAGGTGACCATGAACAGTTTACCTTCTTGTTCCGCTATCTCTGACACGGCGAGGGCAGCCTCACCATTGAATGACCCGATCAATACGTCAACCCGCTTTTCCTTGATGAGCATGATGGCCTGTTGACGCGCGGCGTCGGCATTGGAGGTGTCGTCGACCGGGAGGAGTTCAACCGGTCGTCCCAGGAGCCCTCCCGAGGCATTGGCCATATCCATCGCCACCGTGGCGCCGTGGATGTCATGCATTGACGACGTGCTATAAGGGCCGGTGATTGGATCGATCATTCCAATTCGAATGGGGTCTCCGTTGGGAGCGACTGTGCTGGTGACCGTTGCTGAATCTGCTCGTCCGAAGAGCTGTGTTCCGGCAACGCTCATCGCGCCAATTCCGCCCAACGCGACGTACTTCATGAGTTCACGTCGTGACATGTTGGTTGGTTTTTCAGACATCGGTTTTCCCCTTTGTATTGGTTATGAGTGGCTGACTTCCCTGCCTGAGAGGCACGATCTCATCGTCTGCTCCGAGCTCGCCTTCCTTGATGACCTTCAAATACCACCCGCTACGGCCGCTGGTAAGAAACTGTTTGATGATCTTCGGACTACCGAATTTAACCCCTAGCTTATAGCATGGGTCGCGGGGCTGAACGATTTCGAATTGTACCGATCCAATGCGCCATCTGTCGCCGATGTGCATGGCGCCTTCCAACGTGCCTTCGATTGTCAGGTTCTCGCCGAACATGCCCCAGGGGAGGGTAATATCGGGATATTGTTCTTCCCAAAACTGGTAGTGTTCTTTGGGGTAGACATACACGGCCTTGTCGACCCCTCCATGAAGTCGCCGATCGGCTTGCTGATCCCCCTCGATCCCAAGTGATCGTACCGCAACTCGGGTGTTGATGGAATGCTTAAAAATTCCCGTCTGTACCTGTCGTCCGCGCCAGGGAATGGTGCGAAGTGTTCCCACGTTGACTGAAACCACGCGCATTGCCTGTTGAGTGTTACTCCCTCAGTTGCCGATCTGACCGTGGATGAGATGTGTCTCGCCATCGGTGATCCCCAGTCTATACCAGTTTACAAAATTGATGTGATCGAATCGAGTGAGATCGGACATTCACGGTAGGGTCCACCGACATCATTGATAGGCTGGTAGGTTTCATTCACGCTGTGGCATGTGATCTGAATGCTTGTCTTTCCGAGAGTCTCTCAGTTAGGCTCATTGACGTTTATGCCGCATACATGTGAGCCGTTGTTCAAGATCATTTCTGACAGAATCCGACCACAATTAGCTCGATGATGAGTCAGTCTGTTTGACACCATGAACAGTCCAGAACGTGGTGAGCGTGATGAAGAGACGCGCCATCGTCGTCTCTCCCGCGTATTGATCATCCCTCTTTTCATGGCGAGTGGTGCAACCTCGCTGATCTACGAGACGGTATGGGCTCGTCAGCTTCACCTTGTGTTTGGAACCAGCCAAGTCGCGATCAGCACGGTCCTTGCCGCCTTCATGGCCGGTCTGGCCCTTGGGGCTCTGATTGCAGCGCGGTGCGCAGTACGCACGCGCCATCCTATCGCGTGGTATGCCGTCTTGGAGCTATTCATCGGCGGCTATGCCCTTCTCTTTCCGTTGATTCTTGGGCGTGCGGAACCGATCTACCTCGGGTTTTGGTCGATGTTCGAGCCAAGTCCGCTTGCGTTTGGAGGGTTTCAGTTCGCTCTTGTCGGGCTTCTCCTGCTTCCACCAACAGTCTGTATGGGCGCGACGCTTCCATTGCTCGTTCGCTTTGTCGTGGCGCAACCCGCGGACGCCGGGCGGCAGGTGGGACGACTCTACGGGGCCAATACCCTTGGTGCGGTGATAGGTACTGGGCTGGCTGGATTTGTTCTTCTGCCGCAATTCGGTCTGTGGGCGACCACGTACTGGGCAGTTACCGCGAACCTGATGCTGGCGCTTAGCGCCTTCGCCTTGGCAGTGGTCATGGGTCGCGTCCCTTCATCGGCGGCCGAGTCAGTGTCAAGGGCGGATAATCAGGACCACGCGGGATCGCTGATGGTTACTCCACACGCATTCACACGAGCTCTTTTCATCATTGCCGGCCTGGCGGGTTTCTCCAGTTTGCTCTGCGAGGTTGCGTGGTTTCGCCTCACGGCACTCATGCTTGGTGGGAGCGCCTATGCGTTTTCAATCATGCTGCTCGCCTTTCTTCTCGGCATTGGAATTGGCGGGTGGGTTGGGGGAGGGATGGCTGACCGCAGTTTCGCGCGGGGAGGGAAAACGCGCGTCCTGGGTGTTCTGACGCTGATCCAAATATTGGTGGCGTTGTGTTGCTGGATCGCAATGTACTTCTACAGCGAGTTGCCATTTGCATACGTCTGGTTGTATCGACATCTGGAGGACTCCCTGCACCTGATGTGGCCCGCCATGATGGCGTTGCCCTTGGCGATCATGCTCCTTCCCGCGTTGTGTATGGGCGCAACCTTTCCATATCTTGTTCGTGCGATGGCGAAATCTGGCAACACCCTCAGTCAACCGGTGGGTCGTCTTTACGGTGTGAACACGATCGGCGCGATCATCGGAGCGGCTGGTGGAGGTCTTGTGCTCTTGCCCGCCTTACACATGCGAGGAGCCGTGCTGGCTGCACTATCGGTCAATCTCATAGCCGCACTCATTGCAGGCATCACCGCGCTTGCCGTGAGTGGTCGACGACACCGTGGCGTGATCGTTGTTGCAATCACGTTGACACTCAGCGCAATCGTGGTCGTTCATTGGCACAAGCCACCCTGGGAGCCTCGACTCATGACCGCAGGGCTCTACTCTTATGTGACAACGCTCAGTGACTTGAGTCGAGACGGCGTGATTGAGGCGGTGACAGGCTCTTCGGAGCTCGAATTCTATGAGGAAGGTCTCTCCTCTGTTGTGACCGTTGAACGTGATTCCCAGGATGGGAACATTTTCCTAGCCAATAACGGAAAGGTCGAAGCTTCGTTATACGATATGGATACGCAGCTGCTGTTGGCTCATGTGCCTTTTGCTTTTGCGCCGTCGGCCGAACGCGTTCTCGTGATTGGTCTGGCAAGCGGGATCACCCTCGGTTCCGTCACGCTCCATCCCGCGCGCGCGATTGACTTGGTTGAATTGGAGCCGGCAGTCGTTGCCGCCAGCCACGCGTTTGACGAACACAACAAACGACCGCTTGAGGATTCTCGTGTGCGATTGATCGTCAATGATGTCCGGAATTTTCTCACCCTCGCGCCAGACAGCACATATGATCTTGTGAGTGCCCAACCCTCGAACCCCTGGCTGACAGGCGTGTCCAATTTGTTTACAAAAGAGTTCTTTGAGCTTGGGAAACGCAAACTACGCCCCGAAGGGGTGTGGGTACAGTGGCTCCAGACGTACAGCATGGGGACGGATGACGTGCGGTCACTCCTTGCGACGTTCGCCGATGTGTACGAACACGTGAGGGTGTTTCGTGTTAGTCCAGCTGATTTGCTTGTGGTGGGAAGCCAAGCGACACTGCCGTTATCTGTGGCGGCGTTTCAGGAGATATTTCAGAATGATCGTGTCGCCGAGGATTTGCGGACGATCAGCGTTGAACGCCCGGAACACTTGCTGGGTCTCCACCAGTTTGCGCGTGACACCTTGTTGGAGCTCGCCGGCAAAGAGACACGAAATACCGATGACAATATGCGCATCGAATATTCCGCGCCACTCAAGCTCTTCGAAGATACCTTGATGGCCAACGTGAACATGTTGGAGCGTCATGCCGAAGTCACGAAAGAGGGTGTCGAAGATGTCGAGGGGCTGCTTGCCTTGGCTCGCACCTATGCGGATCACGATCCAAGCTGGCGCAGGGCATTTGAAACCCTGCAGTACGCGAGAAGACAGTATCCCGAACACCCGGATATCATCGTTGCCTACGAAGAAGCACGCGAGAAGGTCCGTGTCGAGCAAGAGTGACCCACGGTAGTAATGGTGTAATAGGTAGAAGCTATGGCATGATTGGTACATTATGGAGCTATTCATTCGCTTATAGATGGCATTCGAAAGGAAGGATCGATGAAACAGTATGTATTCGCAGTTGCGATCGTTCTGGTTGTTTCCATTTCCCCAGTAGTTTCCTTGGCTCAAATTGCAGGCGACTGGGAGATTCGAGTCAGCAAAGTCATCAAGAAACCTCCGCGGGATGATTCCGATACGCTTAAGAGCAAATTTGTTTTTGAGTATCGGCACAACGGAGGTATTCCGCCAAAGCGGTTTTTAGTTGCGAATGGGTATTCGCCACAGGCATTTCCCCAAACGCTTCATGGTGCAAGTCTTGAGAGCGATAGTTTTGATCTTGTCTTCGCCGACATCTACGAGGTCTGTCCCAGCCAGTTTGCGGTGATTGAGGAAGAGAACCAGTCCATTGGCGTTGCAACGCTGCGGCTGAATGCTAATATTGGGTTCGTGCCGAGTCGAAGCCCAGGAACCCCATTTCATCAACTGATCGTTCATGATTGGGGTGATCTGTATGATGGACTTGGTGGAGTGAGCGTCTTGAATTTTGGGACCTCACTGGAGTCAATGGTGTTGAGTGCGGGACTCATGATGCGCGACCTGCGATGCGCAGATGCAACGGCGAAAGAATGTGTCGACATCATTGCTACGTCTATACGGGCCATGGAACCGACCGAAGAACAAATCGATCAGGGTATTCATGGAGGCCAGGAATTTCACGCCTGCCCTGACGCAGGTGACAACTCGCCGGCTGCGGAACTACCAATGTCATTTACCTTAGTGAGTTCTGCCTTTGCAGATAATGGGGCGATTCCACCGGTTCATGTCTGTACCCAGAGAGGTGGGGATAATGTCTCGCCGACATTAGCGTGGGGCAATGCTCCAAATGGGACTGAGGTCTTTGCTCTTATCGTCGATGATGAGGGTGCACCGTGTGGAACTGTGGATAATGCCTGTCGGCATTGGCAGGTGTACAACATTCCGCCTGATGTCTCCGGGTTCGAGGAAGGACAAGTGGTGACTGATATCTCTGGTGTGACTCAAGGGGTAAACTGGAATCAGACGAGCGACTATACCGGTCCCTGCCCTCCCAACGAGCACTTCTATACCTTTACGATCTATGCGCTCAGTGAGTCAGTGTCCACAATTGAGGAGGGGACTGCACTCACACGGAGCCAGTTTCACGATCGTTTTGAAGGTCATATTCTCGGATCTGCGAGCCTCAGGGGCTCATTTTCACCTTGACGGGTGTATCTTGCCCTCGGCCCATGTAGTCGAGCAGGGCGTAGATGAAGAGCACGACGCCTCCCATCTCCAAGCCTTCCTCGACGGCGTTCCACAGATTGTAGGCAAGGGTGTCCAGCAGGTCTTCGTCCTCGTACCAGTCGGTCGACATCTCCACACCGACGGCACCGCTTATGAACGCGCTGGCGGAGGCGATGAACACCCACCGGGTCCAGGCTGGAAGGTGCCACAGGAATCGGAGATATATCAGGCCAAAGACTGCGGCTGCAATTCCTTCCGGAATCGTCCAGGAGTAGTCCACCAGGCTATTGAAGGTCTCATGGACTCCGGCCACCTCGTCCATGGATAGTGCCGCGAAAGCCAACGAGAGGCCATACCAGTGCAGCACCCACGGGTTTTATCTTTGATGCGACGGGCAAAACTGCGTATGTAATGATTCAGCACGGTGAACAGGCCCCGTCTCTGCTAGACGTGACATCCGATCGGATTAATGGGCACACCGATGATCTAATCAAGATTACCGGATTTGAGGTCGGAGTACGCTGATTTGCAGTCCTACGACTTTCTTAAGTCCGTCCCTCCTGTCCCAACATAATGTCACTCAAGTTTGGCACGATATTGCCGATACATGAGTAGGTTGCGTTGTTTTCTGCTCTCGTTGCGGAGATCAAGCAATACATTCAGGACAAGCAAGCACGGGATTCCGAACACATGGATGAACTTGTGCGGAACATCGCAGTTCTGAAGGTAGATTTAGAAAAGGCGCGTCACGACTCCTTCATGAGCGAGCTCTGGTCCTAACACGCTCCTTCCACTATCTTCTCTCGCAACTCAATAGTCCTTCCGTAGTCGCTATTCCCAACCACAGAACCCGGTGATACCATGCCCTGCAGTTTGTTATAGGAGGCGGAAACCCATCTATGAAGCGCTATACGGTCAATGGGAAGGGGCTGGCTGGTCTCCAGCTCGAAGAGACTCACCCGCCCGGCCCCCCCGGGAGCGGGGAGGTTTGTGTTGATGTGCGTGCTGTCTCCTTAAACTATCGGGACCTCATGGTCGCCGATGGGCGGTATGGTGGTGAACAGAACCCGGCAATCGTCGCCTGTTCGGATATGGCGGGGGTGGTGGTTGAGGTTGGCCCGGATGTCACGGATGTGGAGCCTGGTGATCGAGTGTTAAATGCGCCATTCCGGTGTTGGCCTGCGGGGACGATGAACGCTAAGTGGGAAAAGACATTTGTAGGAGGCAATGGGGTTGATGGCGTCCTCGCTCAGCAAATCATCTATCCCGCCGACGCGCTGGTGAGCGTGCCGGATCATTTTACCTTTCGCGAAGGTTCCACGCTCACGATTGCGGGGTTAACTGCCTGGGCTGCGGTTGTGACGCATGGGAAGGCGAGGCCTGGTGATTGGGTGTTGGTTCACGGGACAGGTGGCGTCTCCATCTTTGCTCTTCAAATCGCTCGATTGGTTGGGGCACGCACCATATTGAGTACGGCACATGAGGCGAAGGCTGAACGTGCGAAGCGCGAATTTGGAGTCACTGAAGTCATCGACTACCGGCAGCACGGCTGGCCACAGCGAGTTGCGGAAATTACAAGTGGCTGTGGTGTCGACGTTGTTGTCGAGGTTGCGGGCGGACGTTCACTCGGGCCATCGATCCAATCGTGTGCCTACGGTGGACGTGTTAGTTTGGTTGGCGTACTCGACGGCATGGAAAGCACGATCAATGTTCGTGATCTCCTCAGGCGCCAGGTCACCGTGCGCGGAATTTTGATGGAATCAACGGAGGAATTACGTGCAGTGGCTCACGCGTACGATGTGGCGAAGATTCGGCCCCATATTTCGCGTGTATTTTCGTTTGATCAAACGGCCAAGGCCTATGAATATTTGCAATCACAACAGCATATCGGCAAAGTCGTGATCGACCTTATGGAAGGTGATGAGACAAATACGAGTTTGAAATGATATGGTCTTATCATTGTTATGATACGCGCAGGCAATACGCTCGGTGATTGAGGGGATTAATCCAAACATGAAGACACAATGCGCGGTAGCCGTTTCCTTGGAAGCGGAAACTCCGGCTGCCATGACAGAGTTGTGCGAGAAGGCGGTCGAAAGCCTCAGTGGACAATCAGTTGATTTAGCGCTTCTTTTTTTCTCCAATCACCATGCGGAACATATTGCTGATGTCCTGCCGCATCTGAGGGAGCGATTGAATCCTGGGGTAGTACTCGGGTGTTCCTGCCAAGGCATTATTGGTGGCGCTAAAGAAATTGAAACCACGCCTGGGATGTGTCTCTGGATAGCCCACCTGCCTCAGACACATCTCGAGCCGTTTCACCTTACCTTCGAGCGGCAAAACGATCGTGTGACGGTTGCGGGGTGGCCGAAGGGGATGCCCGTGTATGATCGGTCATCTGATCCCCCGACAACGCTTTTACTCGCCGAGCCGTACTCAACTCCAGCGTCGGAACTCCTTGCATTTTTGGGTGATCAGTTTCCGGGCGCGCCAGCGGTGGGAGGGATGGCTAGCAGTGGCAACGCCCCGGGTCAGAACCGACTCTTGTTCAACGATCACGTGGTGACCTCGGGCACTGTTGGAGTGACCATGACGGGCGCAGTGAAGATTTGCACTGTGGTATCGCAAGGATGCCGACCAATTGGGGAACGCTTTATCATTACCAAGGCGGAGGGCAATATTATTCATGAATTAGGTGGAAGTTCCGCCTTGGATCGTCTTCAAGAGGTGTTTGAAGGACTCAATCAAGAGGATCAGCAACAGGCGCGAACGAAGATTATGGCCGGGTATGCCATGGATGAGTATAAACAGGAGCTTGGCCGTGGTGATTTTCTTATTCGGGGGCTGGTTGGAGTCGATCGGTCATCTGGAAGTATTGCGTTGGGTGATGTGGTCAAAGAAGGCCAGACGGTGCAGTTCCAACTCCGTGATGAGAAAGCGGCAAGTGAAGATCTCAATCTGTTACTTGCGGAGGTCAAAGGACAACTTCCCGGTATCGAAGTCAACGGGGCGCTTCTCTTTAGCTGCAATGGGCGAGGCCAACGGTTTTTCGGTCGGCCGCATCATGATGTGAGTAGTATTCGCGAGCGAGTTGGCGAGGTCCCGGTTGGTGGGTTTTTTGCTGCAGGAGAAATAGGCCCCGTTGGCAGTATGAACTTTCTGCACGGATTTACCGCCAGTGTCGCCTTGTTTTGTCAGGTACCTGCCACGACTTCAGACACATAGTTCTCCTGTGTCCAACAACGCCGTTGCGACGTCAGCTTACGTTCTCAAATTCACAATTGCTGTGGTGACATGTTTTGGTTTGCTGTCAGTTTCCGAGCTGCCTGCTGACGCTGCGCCGTCGTTTGAATGCTTGGATTGGGTCGTCGGATCTTCTCGCCAGTCCGATCACCTGCGAGCTGAGGCGTTCCTGGTATGTGACCGCAAGCCGATTTTGCCAGAGACATCACCGTCCATGGAATGTGCCGGTTGGGTTCTTGGTCGTGGCACAAGTACGATGGATCGGAGGACAGCGGCGGCAGCGGCATGCCGGTTTAACGCGGGTCTAGACTGTGCAGAGTTTCTGATGCACGATCAGGGCAACTTCTTTGCCAAGCGGATTGCTGCTGCACGAGAGTGTCAACAGCCTACCAATGACGTTCAGGTCTTTCACGAGTTTGATCAAGCGATTGCAGAGTGGATACTAGGCACGTCACCGAGTCACCCTATGCTTCGAATGCCGATCGCCAAAGCGTCACGAGGTGGAGCGGACCGTGAATGTGCGCAGTGGGTATTGGGGAATACCGTCGGTGATGTCGATGCGCGCATTCAGGCTGTGGAGACGTGTAACCACGTGCCCGCTGAGAATGCCAGGGCGCGCCAGCGAAATATCAGACCTTAAGTTTCTGCAGCGTATCTCACAGCTTCGAATGCGCGATCGGATTTCGCGGCCATAAAAAAATCGCTTTCGGTGAGTCCGTTGATTTTATGTGTCCAAAGATCAACGGTGCATTTTCCCCAGCCGATGTGTAGATCAGGGTGATGTCCTTCCGTCTCTGCGACATCAGCGAGCCGATTAGCGAATTCCATGGCATGGAGAAAATTGTTGAACGTGTACGATCGCTGAAGGTGAGTTGCCTCGTTGGTTAACTCCCAACTCTGGTCAAGTTGTCCAAGAAGTTCCTTTGCTTGGCTTTCGGTGAGTGGTGGAACTCCCCCTCGGCAGGGGACACATGTCTTGTCGGCTAAACTCATGTCATCCTCCTCATGCGCATGTTTGATAATCCATGCTACCATACCAGGTTGATTTGACTAGCGTGTTATGAGTTATAAATATTGTCGTTAAAGAGAGACACAGGAAAAAATAACTATGACTGAACTATCACTTAGCCACGATCTGGTCTTTGCGGACCTTTATGACCGTGAAGGCCTGAAGCGAATTGATGATCTGTTTCTTCTACACCTCGGTGCGTCGGATGAGGAATTGCGCGACCGTCTGTTGGCGGCACGCGTTGCACCAGACAAACTAGAGCGCCTTGACGAATCTAACCTGTTGGTGGATGTTGCGCCCCATCTCGAGGATTTCCTTGGCAGCCTTTTTTCCATCGGGTCGTCCCTGCGGGCATTGTCCGAGCGGGATAATGAGCTGGCTCCGATCCGGACATGCAAGCGCCAGTTCGTTCAGCGCCGCGCTGCCAAGACACATTCCGCGGAAGACGCGGAAGGGTTTGACGGGCCGGCGCTCGAGATCGCATTGACTGAACGATTTGGCGGCGCGTTTGACCAACTGACCTTTGCCAAGCACGTTCTCGACTGGCTCGAGGACGAAGAGGCCAACGCCGAATCGATCGACCTTGCCGAACGTTACGCCGCTTGGGCGGGGCATACGAAAGCCGGGCATAAGCGTCATGGAACGGATGTGTTGTTCCATCTCATTCAGAAAGTTGATTATTTTAATCTTGTGCCCACATCCACCGAAGAAGCTAACGGCATCACCGCCCTGAAACAGCCTGAAGACAAGCCTCTCTATCGCCGTGACGGGTTTTCGCTCACCGACGACGGCATGGATTTCGTAGGTGCGCATGATCAGGCCAATTACTGCATCCTATGCCATGACCGCGAGCGTGATTCCTGTTGCACAGGGCTCCCCGACAAAAAAACAGGTGGTTTCAAGGACAACCCCCTGGGGGTTTCCCTTGTCGGCTGTCCCCTGGACGAGCGCATTTCCGAGATGCACAAGGTCAAGGTGGATGGCTATACCCTGGCGGCTATGTCCATCATTACCGTGGACAACCCTATGGTGGCAGGTACCGGCCACCGTATCTGCAACGAGTGTTCCAAGGCCTGTATCTTCCAGAAGCAGGAACCAGTTGAAATTCCACAGGTGGAGACCAGGATCGTCAAGGATGTTCTGGCCCTGCCCTGGGGGTTTGAAATCTACAGCCTACTGACACGCTGGAACCCGCTGAATTTCAAGCAGCCCCTGCCGTTGCCCGAGACTGGCTACAAGATTCTGATCGTCGGCCTGGGGCCTGCCGGCTTCACGCTGGGGCATTTTCTGATGAATGCGGGCCATACGGTGGTTGCCGTGGATGGCCTCAAGATTGAAGCCGTTGACCCGGAAATTTCCGGCGTGACCGCCACAGGTGAGCGTGTGCCGTTCAAGCCAATCCACGATATGGCCGAGCTTTCTGAGAATCTTGACGAGCGCGCCATGGCCGGGTTCGGCGGCGTCGCGGAATATGGAATCACCGTGCGCTGGGACAAGAACTTTCTAAAAGTTCTGCGTCTGCTGGTTGAGCGCCGGTCACTGTTCACCATGTTCGGCGGCGTGCGTTTCGGCGGTTCCATCACCACCGAATCCGCCTTTGCCATGGGATTCGACCACATCGCCATGTGTGCCGGCGCCGGCAAACCCACCTACCTTACCGTGCCCAACGGTCTTGCCCGCGGCGTGCGCGCGGCTTCCGACTTCCTGATGGCGCTTCAGCTTACTGGCGCCGCCAAGAAGGAAACCATCGCCAACCTTCAACTGCGGCTACCTGCGGTGGTGATCGGCGGAGGTCTGACCGCCATCGATTCGACAACGGAAGCCATGGCCTACTATGTCCGCCAAGTGGAGAAATTCAACGAGCGCTATGACATTCTGGTCAAAGAGAAGGGCGAAGAGACGGTCCGTGGCCGCTACACCAAGGAGGAGGCGGAAATCGCCGATGAGTTTCTGGCCCACGCCAAGGCCATCGGGGAAGAACGCGAAGCGGCGGTGGCGGAGGGGCGCAGCCCCCATTTCTCTGAGCTTCTCAATCAGTGGGGTGGCGTCACCATCGCCTATCGCCGCCGTATGATCGATGCGCCCAGCTATACCCTCAACCATGACGAAGTCAAATACGCTCTTAGGGAAGGCATCAGGTTCATCGAATTGGTATCGCCTTTGGCCATTGAGGTTGACGAGTATGGCCATACCAAGGCGATGCGCCTGGCACGTCAGGAAATCGGAGAGAATGGCCGACCGAAGCCGACAGGTGAGGAAGTGACACTTCCCGCCCGTGCAATTCTCGTCGCTGCCGGTACCCAGCCCAACACGACCCTTGCCCGCGAACATCCTGGATTTGCCGAGATGGACGGAAAATACTATCAGACCCTGGACGAATCGGGGAACCCAGTGAAGGCCGAATGGTCAAGCAAGCCGCGCGAAGCTCATGTGCTCATGAAAATTACCGAGGACAACCATTCCATCAGCTTTTTCGGTGACCTTCATCCTTCGTTTGCCGGCAATGTGGTGAGTGCCATGGCCAGTGCCAAGAAGGGGTTCCCGGTGGTGCAGAGATCCCTGGATCGCAATCCCCCCTCGAGAGTCAAGGCGCAAGCGCTGGTGGCTGAACTGAATGCAGGGTTGCGCGCCACCGTGCACGACGTCATCCGCCTCACGCCGAATATCGTCGAAGTGGTAGTACATGCGCCGTTGGCGGCGCAGGCGTTTCGACCGGGACAATTTTTCCGTCTGCAGAACTACGAGACCCATGCCTTGCGGGTCAACGGAACGACGCTTGCCATGGAAGGACTGGCCCTTACCGGCGCCTGGGTTGATTTGGAGAAGGGGCTGGTCTCGGTGATTATTCTCGAAATGGGCGGGTCATCTGATCTGTGTATCCATCTCAAGCCCGGCGAGCCGGTGGTTCTGATGGGTCCGACGGGGGCACCAACGGAAACGCCGACGGACGAGACAGTGATGTTGGTGGGCGGTGGTTTGGGCAATGCCGTGCTTTTTTCTATCGGCCAGGCGTTGCGCGCTGCAGGCTCCCGCGTTCTCTATTTCGCCGGCTACAAGCAAATGGTGGACCGTTACCATGTGGAGAACATCATCAAGTCCGGGGATGCCATCGTGTGGTCCTGCGACGAGGAGCCCGGATTCGAACCAACACGTTCCCAGGACAAATCTCTAGTGGCCAACATCGTACAAGCCATCAAGGCCTATGGCGATGGCAGCCTAGGTGAGACGCACATCCCCTTGAACGAAGTTGACCGGATTATTGCCATCGGCTCGGACCGCATGATGAACGCGGTGCGCGAGGCACGGCACGGGGTTCTCAAGGAGTTCCTCAAGCCCGATCATGTCGCCATCGGCAGCATCAACTCACCCATGCAGTGCATGATGAAGGAGATTTGCGCTCAGTGTCTTCAGCGGCACAAGGATCCCGAAACCGGCAAGGAAGAAATCGTCTTCTCTTGCTTCAATCAGGATCAGGAGCTGGACCGGGTGGATTTTGAATGCCTGCATGAACGGCTGATGCAGAACGGCGTCCACGAGAAGCTAACGAAGCAATGGATTTCCCATTGCTTTGATCTTCTGAACAATAGTGAAACCGACAAAGCCCGTCTTGAGGAAACCCTATCTGTTTGAAGCTTCGCCGCTGGTCAGTTCGAATGATGACAGTTCCCGCCTCCCCTTCGTAATCACTCCGCTCAGGTTCTCCGCACCACCAACATTCTCTTCCCCAACTCGCATTCCCTGTCAGGCTGGGTTCTGCTTGCTTTTGCCGGGGAACCCCCCTATTCCTTCATGCATGGTTGAAAGCTGATGCGACGCGTTCCGGATAGTGTATTCCGACAGATGGCCGGGAGGCTCACCGCAGACGCCCGGGATGAAATGGCCATCCCGAGCTATCTCCATCCCAATCCGTTGATGAGATGGATGGCATGGCGGCGGGTTGAGTTGTTAGCTCGTCACTTGGGACGGATGTGTCTTCAACACGGTTCCATCTCCTCATCCTCGCCCATGATCCTGGATTTTGGTTGCGGGACAGGAGTGATGTTGGGTGAAGCGAGCCAGCATGCGCAGAGGGTCTATGCTTCGGATCTTTTTGTTGACGCCGCGAAGATCTTGGTGAATGCATGGAAGCTGGACAATGTCACTCTGGTTGCTGCCGACGATGTCTCTCGCACGATTCCGGAATCGAGTCTGGATATCATTATCGCGGGAGAAGTGCTCGAGCATCTTGATGATCTCAACCAGACACTGTCCTTCTTCCGGAATCGTCTTCAACCGCAGGGGAGGCTCCTGATTAGTGTGCCGACAGAGGGAGCGCTCTATCGTTGCGGGCGACGGATGGCAGGATTTCATGGGCACTACCACGTCGCCAATGCAGCATCGATTCACAACGACATTCTGAACGCCGGATTCAAGACGGAATCTCTTGAGAAAACGCCGGGCCCCGGACCGTTTGCTATTTATTGGATTGTCGAGTACTCCGTACCTCAGTGACAAAACCCAGCACTCACACCTCCTCGCTTCATCGGGTATATGCAACCATTCGCCTGATTCTTCTTCTCGGAATCGTGGTCTATCTCGCATGGGAGATGGTTCGCCATTGGCCTGACGTGCAGGCGCTCTCCGTGCGGGTCGATGGGCTGACGTTGTGTGCGGCTGCGCTGTTAGGGATCATGGCCTATCAATGCTTGTTTGGCGGGTGGCTCATCCTGTTGTGGCGTGTGGGATGCTTCGATCGTCGACAACTGAAATTCTATTCGCGCGTCTGGTGGGTCTCCTTTCTCTTTCGTTATCTCCCTGGAAAAGTATTTCTCGTCATCGAACGTGTACGGATGGGCTCAATGGTTGGCATCCCCCCAGCGACTGGCGTCGCGGTTGCTCTGGTCGAAACGTTGCTCGCGGTTTTTGCCGCTGTCTGGGTTTCACTATTGGCGGTTTCGTACTATGTAGGGCAGACGCAGTGGACCATTATCGGACTGTGCATCGCATCCGTCGTGATCTTTCTCCTGTTGCCCGCAAGTATTCGCTTCCTTTGTAGTATGTCAGTTGTCAGGAGAAAATTCCCTGAAATGGCGTCGTTGACCCTGGGTTGGCGTGATCTCCTGCTGGCGTCTCCTGCATTCATCCTTCATTACATCTTGCTCGCGGGGTCGTTGTTTCTGTGTCTCAACCTCGTGCAGGAATTGCCCTGGACCGTATTCCCCGGCATATGCGGAGTGTACGCGCTTTCCCACCTCGCGGGGGCAGTCGCAATGATTTCGCCTGGCGGCCTGGGCGTCCGCGAGGGCGCGCTGAGTCTTCAACTAAGTCGTGTTCTCCCTGGCGGGGTTGCGGTCACCGTAGCCATAGGGATTAGACTCTGGTTTGTCCTATTGGAATTATTGTCGTTGGGCGTGGTGATGGTGTTGAGTCCACAATTGCCGGAGGCTGCCAAAGCCGCATCGGGTGCGGCCGATGAGTAGTTACGATTTCATTGAGTCTTGCGTACGCGGTTTGTCGAGTTTGCCACGTTTCACGTAATACAGGATCGTCTCTTGATTCATCCTGATATTCACCAACATGTCCCCAATGAATCCCGTGATCAGGGTTGAGATGCCTAGAAACGTAAATGAACCGCCAACAAATCCAGCCCAGATGTGTGGAGAAAACGCGCGTGCCTGCAGGTAGTGGCTACCGAGGAAGGCGAGAAAGCAGAGTCCTACGGTAAGAAAGATCACGCTTATCGCGGAGAAAAATCGGAGTGGCCGATAGGAGATAAATGCACGCAGGATGATCTGCATGGTGCGCAGCGCATAGCGTGGGACACTCGAAGCCATGCGCGATGTGCCGTATTCTCGTGTCCCGCGTACGTGTATCGGCACTTCGACAATCGCCAGATTCTTGAATGCCAGATCCAGAAACGTCTGTTGAGTGTACGTGAACCCGCCAAACACATTGAGGCGGAGGAGGGCTTCTTGGGAGAAGCCGCGGAATCCACAGGAGACGTCATGGAAGCGTTGACCCGTAAGCCGTGAAACCAAGAACGCCAACCAGCGATTACCCCACAGTTTGATGGCCGGCATGTTCGGGGTTAAGTCTGATTGCGCGAATCGCGAGGCGGTCACCATGTGGGCGTGGTTCTCGAGAAGGGGTTCAACCAGGAGGGGAATATCTGCGGGATTGAATTGCCCATCGCCATCAATGTGAATCATCACGTCGACGCGCTTAGACAGGGCGATCCCAACGGCATCACGGAAGCTGACGCCAAGGCCCAGCGTGGTGGCATGACTGATTACCTCTGCGCCCGCGTCACGTGCGCGTGTGGCGCTCTGGTCTGTCGACCCATCGTCGATGACGACGATATTAATTGTTCTGATTCCCTTGATGTTGCGTGGCACTCCCTGAATGACTTGCGCAATGGTCGGTTCTTCATTCAGGCACGGAATGACCACAAGGAGCGAGCGTTCGTGGGATTCGGATTTCTGAGAGAGGCGCGCCATGGGATGGCTGACCTCGCTTATTTGGTGTGTGATGGGTTGTTGGCTTGGTTTGCTCATGTGTCGGTGCCGTATAATGGCCGCGCCTGGTAGCGTATCACACCGCGCGGCGGGATTGGCAGGGTAAGGAGTCTTAAAAGAAGATATGAATCTTGCTCGATTGACTCGGTGGAAGCCTCTGATCCTGATCCTTTTGGTGTGGATCGTCTATTGGAACTCACTGCACAATCCGTTTATGTTTGATGATCGGCATGTGATTCCAGAAAACCCGTCGATCCGTGCCCTCCACAATATTCCCTCGTTCTTTACGGATCTTTCACATTTCTCGATCCTCGTCGGCAATCGTGACTATCGTCCCGTGTTTCTCACCTCCATGGCACTGTGTTGGTGGGCGGGTGGTGGAACTGTCCTTCCCTTTCACATCGTGAGCATCGCGCTGCATGCCGCAAATGTGTTGTTGCTCTTTCTGTTGTGTCGGCGTCTGTTTTCGAGACGTTCCGATCCAGAGCATGGATTAACGGCGACAAACGTGGACTGGGCGGCGCTGTGTTCCGCCGCGCTGTTTGCGCTGCACCCGCTCGCGTCGGAATCGGTGAACTACCTCAGCTCGCAATCGGTGCCTCTCGCCGCGTGTTTTTACCTCACCGGGTTCTACCTGTTTCATACGGTCTATGGCGGCGAATCTCCGCCTGCACCCACACGCCAGTGGCGACTGTGGTGTTCGTACCTCGCGTATGCTCTTGCCCTGTTCAGCAAACCCATCGCGATTACGCTTCCAATCATGCTGATTGTCTGGGATCTCTTGTTTGGGAAAGAGTCCTTGGCGAAGACGGGGTCGTGGATGCAGTGGCTTCGGAGCAAGGGCCGCAAGCATCTACCCTACATCAGCCTTTCCGTCATCTATGTGGTGATTCGAGAAGCCGTCTTCACACAGCCGTTCGGAGGGACGCAGGAAATACGGTCAACATACGTTCACTACGCCACCGAGACCAAAGCATTGGTGTTGTACTATCTCAAGCGCGCGTTCGTGCCCATGGGGTTAAATGCCGACCTGGACTACCCACTTTCGACGTCAGTGCTTGAACCGCACGTTCTGCTCGCCATTGCCGTCATGCTTGGAATTGGTGGTCTGCTGCTCTGGGGAAGGCGAAACCTCAATATGGTGTTTTGGTCACTGTGGTTTCCAGTGTGCTTATTTCTCACGACATATGGCGTCATTCTCCGCCAAGTCGTCAATGAGCATCGGGTCTATTTGTCGCTCGCGGGTTTCTGCGCGCTGATGGGGTTTCTCGCTTTCACCGGATGGGAGAAATTTCAACAATGGAGATCCGAAAACGCGCTGAGTGTTCGTATCGCAAAACCAATGTTGATTAGTGCGTTAGTCGCTGTGCTGATCAGCTTTGGATATCAAACGCGAGAGAGAAATGTGGTGTGGTCCTCGACGTTGACGCTGTGGGAAGATGCCGCTCTACACGGGGGTACCTGGCGGGCACACATGAATTACGCACTCGCGCTTGAAAATGCGGGTAGGCCGGTCGAAGCCCTCGCCGAATTCGAGCAGGCGGTGGAATTAGGCCCCTACGCCTTTGCGTACCTCAACTTAGGGCTGGCACATGTGAAGCGTGGAAACATAGATGAAGGCCTATCGCATCTACGTCATGCTGTCGGACTCTGGCCGGGGTCCCCGGAAACCCGTCTGTATCTCGGCTATGGATTCCAACAAGCGGGGCAGATCGGAGAAGCAGAAGCGGAATATCGTGAAGCGCTGAGGCTGGGGCCCGATTTCATGAAGGCATACCGCTATCTCGCCGATTTTTACGAGAAACAAGCCCGGTGGAATGACGCCGTCACCACGTGGCAACAGTTGCTTGCAATCGATCCCAGCCAATCGTCGGTCCAGGCGAGAATCCAATGGCTTCAACAGGATAGGGCTGCACCTGTTTCCCAATAACCACCCGCTCGCGTTGGAATCGGATCATGGCTTAAGACACAGCTTATTTTCCAAGGCGTGGTGTTGCCCTCTGCCAGCCAACGCCTCGTTTTTCCGTCGCCGTATGGCCGCAGTGTCAACATCGCGGTCGTTTTCGTGTTTGATTAGAGGTCACTGCGATCGCGGAGCAATGGGGTTGTCAGTGGCGCTCGTTCGATTTCGGGGGAATTCTCTTCGCGTTCTGCGTGGGCGTCCAGATATTCTATCAGGACGCCCATATCTTTGGGGGTGATATCGTGGAACTCGACGGCAATTTGATACTGCGTGCCGCGATTGGTGATGAGCTTGGTTGCTCGGGTGACGGTGCCGGTTACGATCAGAGGCGAGCCGGCATGACCGAATTGTGGAACCCAGGGGAAATTGATTTCGAGTTCCAAGCAATTCCCGTCTTGCTCAGGTTGATACGTTTGCCAAAGGGGAGGGACATGGGGCCCAGCGGCTTGCCTGCGACGCTGAGCCGGTAGCGTAGGGTCAGGAGGCTCGATATTCGCGGAACGCGTCGACGTTCAGGTGACATAGGCTTTTTCATCTTTATTGTTGAGTGGATCGTGTCGTTCCTGCTGAAACTCCAGCCCGAAGGTCTCTGCAAATATCTTGCACAGTCGATTCGAAACCCAAGCCACACCAACCCTGGCACCGAGTTCCTTGGTCATGCTGGTCACGATGCACCCTTCAATCCCGCAGGGGACGATCCACTCATAGGGCCGCAGATCGTTCGTGACGTTCAGTGCAAATCCATGCATGGTCACTCCACGACTGATATGGACGCCGAGCGCCGCGATCTTTCGATCTGCGATCCAGACACCCGTGCAGCGATCGCGGCGACCTGCCTGAAGGCCAAATTCTTGAAGCAGGCGGATCAAGACGTCTTCGAGCATGTGCATGTAGGTCTTGGGCCCGCGACAATAGGTCATGAGTTTGAGTATGGGATATCCCACAAGCTGGCCCGGACCGTGGTAGGTGATGAGTCCCCCTCGTTCGGTTTGGTAAATGGGAATACCGTGTTCGATCCGAGCATTCTCATCGACCAGGCGGAATGCGTCTTCGACACGTCGTCCGACGGTGTAGGTGGGTGGATGTTCCAGTAGAAGAAGGGTGTCGGTGGTGGTGTTGTCGACACGTGCGCGATGAACGGTCTGTTGGAGTTGCCAGGCGTCCTCATAGGGGGTGAGCGGCAACTGGTAGAGGTGGGCTTGATGTTTCGTCACGGTGTCTCCGCTGGTGATTCCGGGTGAAGCTACCATACGCGTCTCATGGTGTCCAAGAATATCGCTCTGTTCCTTATCCTGCTAGAATCCTCGGACGATGCCACGTTCTATTCCCGCGCCCTTCAAGCGCAAATTTCAGCAGCAGTTGTTGCGCTGGTATCGCAAGAATGGGCGCGAGTTGCCCTGGCGTGAAACGACCGATCCCTATTCAATTCTGGTCTCTGAGGTCATGCTGCAACAAACACAGGTTGATCGGGTAGTCCCGAAATACCACGAGTTTCTCTCCAAGTATCCAACCCTGCAGGCGCTTGCGAAAGCCCGCGCACGCGACGTCAAGAAAACATGGTATCCGTTAGGGTATAACATCAGACCGGTCCAGCTTCATAGCATCGCGCGGGAGACCGTTGCACATTACGGCGGGCAACTTCCGAGCAGCGATGAGGCACTTCAATCGTTTAAGGGCATCGGACGCTATACGTCAGGCGCAATTCGATCTTTTGCCTTTCTGCAGGATGCGCCAATTTTAGACACCAACGTTCGTCGGGTGCTTCTTCGTGTGTTTCTCGGCACACCGCGCGCGAAACCTTCGGACAAGAGAATGTGGGCATTGTCCGAGGAACTGCTCCCGCGGGGTCGGACCTACGACTTTAATCAAGCATTGATGGATTTTGGCGCGTGCATCTGCTCCGCGAAAACACCCGCGTGTCCCCGATGTCCGATGAAAGGGTTTTGTAAGGCATATAGTAAAGACGTCAAAAAGGAGGATCGAAGATGAGTCACACACACACATATCGTGGAATTGTCGTGTTCGTTGCTGCGTTGTTTCTTCTGTTTGCCAACGGCGCCGTTGCCGATGAAGGGAAACATGGAAACCCTCATTCGATGGATATGGACTATAGCGAGTACATGGGCGGTGATCACCATGGGATGAAGGGGCATCATGGTGAGATTCGTGGGCACGGCAAGAAAAAGGGATATAAAGATCCACACGGACACAGCAAAAAACCTGGCTACGGCAAGAAGCATGGGCATCACGGCATGCACGGCGACGCGCATCACCATGCATTTTCGTTGTTCATGCTACAAAAAACGCTACATCTTTCGACTTCCCAAGTTGATGCGCTTCGGCCGGTTGAAGCCGACTACAAGAAAGCGGTCATTCGAAAGAAGGCGGATGTGCGGATTGCGGAAATTGACCTCGGCCTCCTCATTGATTCGCCCAATCCCGATCGAGGGCAGCTCCAAACGGTTGTTGATTCAGTTGGGCGCCTAAAAGCCGAACTGATGATGGCACGCATCGATGCCTTCTTGAATGTCAAGAAAGAGTTGACGGCTGAGCAGCAGGAAGAGTTCGCAAAGATGGTGCACGGGCACATGATGGGCCATGGCCATGCCGGCTCAGGTCATGGAAAGGGCCACCACGGTAAGAAAGGCCATCACGGCAGCAGTGGCCATAGTATGGGGCACTGACAGTAAAAAAACGAGGTGACGGTTTCCCGTCACCCCGTGAGGTGTTCACACGAATGATGTTGTGGATGCTTAGTGAACCTCTTTGGCGTGCATCGCCGCGCCATCCAAATGACTGACGCCTTCCTGCGCATGACTCGTGGCTTGGTCCGCATGCCCCTGATCCCCATGTTTCACCGCAGCTTTCAGGTGCGTCACTGCTTCCTTGAGGTGTGAGACAGCTTCTGCTCCGTGAGGATTTCCCGACGGCATGCTGTGAATGGCTCCTTCAGCGTGCGCTATGGCTTCTCCGGCATGCTTCGAGACTTCTCCCGCGTGACCTTCCCCGCCGTGCATCACCGCACCATTCGCGTGCGAAATGGCTGCGTTCAAGTGTCCCATGGCTTCCTTGGCGCCGCTGTCCGCGAGTGCAACGTTTGCGGCGAATGTAACACATCCTAGCGCAAGGATTGTGGCGAGAATATTCGTATGTTTTCGCATTGTAACCTCCTTATTGTGTGAATGGTGGTTAGGTATTTATCCTGTGGTGAGATTACCAAATGATACCTTATCTTAGGCCAGCTTTACGAGTTTTTGGTTTTCCGACATGGTGATGATCTCGCCAACCGTGGTGGCGTCTTCTGGATTCTTGTCGCTGCGAATAAATCCCTTCGCGCGGGGAAATCGCAGGGCATAGCCAATGCCATGCTCATCTTTTCCGCAGGTGTGCATGGCTGAGCGGGTGATTTCATCAGCCATCACGGTGATCACGGTGTGGGGATGAACCCACACGTCAGGTGTCACGGTTGAGTCTACCCGTGGTGGCATCGATTCCGAGGAATGCGCATCAAGAACGTCACGCAGTTGTGCCCATTCTTCTTGAGAGAATCCCGAGCCGAGTCGAGAGACTGTTTTGAATGCATCGGTATCGGGATCGTAAACGGTTGCAAGCACCGCGCCGATACCGAATGCCGCACGTGCGCCCTTCCCATTGAAATAGCCGACCAGGCACACGTCGACCGTATCGGCCAATGTGCCTTTATAGCTTCGTTTGAGTTTGATCCAGTTGAAATCTCGCGCTCCCGCTTTATATGGGCCGTCGGGGCGTTTGGCCACCACGCCCTCTGCGCCCTTGTCAATGGCGGATTGAAAAATTCGCGCAAACTCGGCGGGATCATCGGTTTCGTCGGCGTGACCGAGTTCGATGACCGGGTTGTCTGCGATCACTGACCCTAGTCGCGCGCGCCGATCTGAATAAGACCGGTCGGTCCAATCCTCTCCGTTGACATAGAGCAGATCAAATGCAAAGAGTTTCAGTGGAATATCCGTCGCCGCCTGCGCGATGCCGTGTTTTCGTTTGCGTTGGATGGTGACTTGAAAGGGCTGAAGCTCACCCGTCAGATCGTCATAGCTCAGGGCCTCACCTTCGAAGATGATGCTTTCGGCGTTAATCGCCGTCTTCGTGGCCTCAAGCAATTCAGGGAACATCGGCGTCGTGCGCTCGAGGTTGCGTGAGAAAATCTCAACGTTGCCCTTGGATTTATGAATTTGACAGCGAAAGCCATCCAACTTCGGTTCGACGGAACAGCGCCCGATTTTTTTGATCACGTCCTCAGGGTTTGCAATACGCTCACAGAGTGCCATGCGGATGGGGGACCCAACGGTTGGTCTTATGTGCTCAATTCCGGCAATGCCATCGGTAAATAAAATGCGGCCGACCTTTCCGAGATCCGAACAGAGATTGAAGCCGCGTTCGAGGATCGCTTTTGATTTTCGTTCGCCGGTCTTGGCGAGGCTTAAGGCTTCAAGTATGGTGGCATTGCCAGCGCCTAGGCGCATGCGACCGACCACAAAGCGGCTGACGTACTTCGCTTCGGTAGGCGAGGACGATTTCAGCAGTGCAGCCAGCGCTCCAACCTTTTTCTCGACACTGCCCTCGCCCGACATTCTCGCAAGGTCGCGGAGTTGCGAATACACGGCGGTAATTTCCAGGTTTGTGCCAGGCCGACTGCTCAAAAAATACTCTGTCGTCTTCCCAAGATCTCCGCTCGTTTTAAAGTGCTGCTGGACCTCAGGGAGTTTGTTGCCCGATGCATCGGTAATCGCACGAACGAGCAACTTTTCAGACATGCCCATTTCCAACGTATAAAATGAAGGGAGCAATTGCTCCTGCGTGAGGTAAATGATCTTGTCAATTTCTTCCGCGTCGGAGAGACGGAAAAGCTCAGCAAGGATTTCGAACATCTCCAGACGCTTGGTCGTCGCTTCAAGTCGCTCGAAATGCTGGATAAGGGTCAGGAATGTCATGAGTTGCCGGTGGCCACGATGTCAGATAGGAGGTGTAAATATTTCGTTGGCTCCCAGGGCGGACAACAGTTTCTTGTCCAGCGTCCAAATTTGCACGTGATATTTCCGTATAAAGGCAATCAGAAAACTGTCGATGAGTCCAATGCCTTTAGAGAGATAGTTGTGTTCTTGAGAGAGTGCTCCCGCCTCCAAGCACAATCCCTGTTCATCCCTCTTTGGGAGGTTATGCCAATACCGTAGAACGGTTTCCCGTTCGCGTAAAATTTTCGTCCCTTGCAGCAACTCACCGAATACACACTCAACGCCAACAATATTCTGTTGTTCGAGTTGGCCTTGGAGTAGGGCGAAGACAGGAGGTTTGGTTTTAAGGTATTCGATCCAAATGGAGGTGTCGGCGAGAATCACCGCCGTCGATTTACCGCACGGGCTTTGGCGGCTGAGTAGTCCGGGTCAAAATCAAGAGGGTTGGTTTGAAGTTCCTTGTTCAGAGCCATGATGTGTTTTAGTTTGACCCAATCGTCGAGGGCGATCGTGATGGACTCAGTCAGATTTTTCCCCTGAGCATACGTGGTGACATCATGGATGAGCTTGTCCGGGATGAGGGCCGTGACTTTCATACGATAGTGTATACGATATAAGATCGTATTTGTAAAGCGATATTAGCAGGAAGGGCTGAATTTAAGGGTTCGCCTTCCGTGCTTGGCGTAATTGCCCAGCTTTCACGAGAGTCGTGACTTCGGCGACTCTCTGTCCCAGTGCTTGAGCCTCAGCATATTCGCGCTCATCGATGCCAGGACGTTCCCCTTCGGTCGTTGCGCTGGCACCAAAGGCTCCTCCGCCGCTCACGACGATCATTTGATTTCCCAGCATGGCAGCCAGAATCGTCAGCATCGTGAGTTCCTTGCCGTTGGAGACACCGCCGCCGGTGCTAAAGGCTGCACCCACCTTGTTGCGCATTTTGAATTCAGGATACACGCCGAATTTGAATTGCCAGTTATCGAAGAATGTCTTGACCTCGCCGGCCATGTTCGACCAGTACACCGGTGAACCTACGATCAGTGCGTCTGAAGAGAAAAGATCGTCGGCGGTGACCGTGGCAACTGGTTTCACGACCACGACTGCGTTATCAATGGACCGTGCCCCCTCGGCAATACCCTGTGCCATCTTCGCTGTGTTCCCGGTCAGCGAGTGGTAGGTAATGAGGACCTTGAAGTGGTCTGTTGATTCGTCCCCAGGGGCCGCTTCGGTGTCTCCGAAGGCAAGGCTGGAAGTGAGGCACAGTATGGCGCTCACGAGCAAAATGAAAGAAGAGCGAAACACCGTTGTCATAAAAACACCTCGTATGTTTGATTGTGCTAAATGCTAGCGGGGCTCTGGCTGGATGTCCAATCAATCAGAAGCTTTGCTCTGGTATTGGGAGAAATCAATTATAATCATTCCATATGAAAGCCATGGTTCTGCAACAGTCTGCTGAAGTCGGGAGCAACCCTTTGGTTCTCAAGGATGTGCCCCTGCCGGAGCCGATGACAGGGCAGGTTCGTGTGAAGGTGCATGTGTGTGGCGTGTGCCGGACGGATCTTCATATCATTGAGGGAGAACTTCCTGAGGCGAAGCGACCGGTAATTCCTGGGCATCAGATTGTGGGTGTTGTGGACAGAATCGGGCAAGACGTCCGAGATTTCAAAGAAGGGGATCGCGTTGGAGTGGCCTGGTTACAGGACACGTGCGGAAAGTGCGAATTCTGCACCAGTGCGCGTGAGAATCTGTGCGATCGCAGCATCTTTACGGGATACCACGTCGATGGCGGGTTCGCTGAATACATCGTGGCTTCGAAATCGTTTGTGTATGCGATACCTGCTGGGTTTGGCGATGAAGCAGCGGCGCCATTGTTGTGCGCCGGAATTATAGGCTATCGAGCATTGCGTCTTAGTGGCATTGAGCGTGGTCAGCATCTTGGGTTATATGGGTTTGGCGCCGCGGCGCACATCGCGATTCAGGTGGCGAAACATTGGGGGTGTTCCGTGTCTGTGTTCTCGCAGCGTGATCATCATAAGGCGTTGGCTCGTGAACTTGGCGCATCGTGGGTTGGTGGTTCATTCGAGTCTCCGCCGGAGAAGGTCCATGGCGCTATTATGTTTGCGCCGGTCGGCGAGCTCGTTCCGATTGCAATGCGCGCATTAGCTAAGGGCGGGACATTGGCCATCGCGGGTATCCATATGAGCCCGATTCCATCGCTTCACTATGATGAGGAATTATTTGGAGAGCGGGTGATGCGCAGTGTCACAGCGAATACCAAGCAAGACGGGTTAGACCTACTACAGATTGCTTCGGCTATCCCCATCAAAACGCACACGGAGTTGTTTTGTCTTGACGACGTGAACATTGCGCTCCAGAACTTGAAGGCTGGAAAGATTCAGGGAGCCGGCGTTCTCGATTTAAGGACCGGGTGAGGGTCAGCTTTTCTTTGCCGTTTGGTTTGCGACGGCCTGCGTGGCCTTCTCCACGGTTTCCGGATCACCCAGGTAGTAATGGCGGATAGGCCGAAGATCATCTTCCAGTTCGTACACCAGCGGAATTCCCGTCGGAATGTTGAGGTCGGCTATGTTGTCTTCTGAAATTCCATCCAAGTACATCACTAGCGCACGTATGCTGTTTCCGTGTGCCGCGATGAGGACCCGTTCATCTTTTTCGATTGCGGGCGCAATGGTCGATTGCCAATAGGGCAAGAAACGATTGACCACGTCTTTTAAACATTCCGTCGACGGGAGTTGTTCCCGTGCGAGTGTCTTGTAGCGGGGATCGTTCCCTGGAAAGCCTGGATCATTCGACCCGAGAGCCGGCGGCCGAATGTCGTAACTGCGACGCCAGACGTGCACCTGTTTCTCTCCGTGCTTTTCGACGGTTTCAAGCTTGTTTAGCCCTTGCAGTGTGCCATAGTGGCGTTCATTGAGGCGCCAGGTCCGGTGTACGGAAATCCACATATGATCCATTTCTTCCAGTACGAGCCATAACGTCTTGATAGCTCGCTTTAAGAGCGAGGTGTAGGCGACGTCAAACCCTAATCCTTCGCTACGCATGGTGCGTCCGGCTTCGCTGGCTTCTTCAAGGCCCTTTGGAGAGAGTTCGACATCGACCCACCCGGTAAACCGGTTTTCCTTGTTCCAGGTGCTTTCTCCGTGGCGGAGCAATACCAGCTTCTTCATTGTCCTTCCCCTGGCCTCCTTGAGTTATTCATGTATTCACACCATGATACGTATCTTAGGGGTTGATGCAACCCCGTCTCCAATCTTACACGCATGATGGCGCCACGATGACATCTCCCCACATCCGACCGTATGGGATTCTGCTGTTTCTCTGTGGAGTACTGTTTTTCTCGGCGCTCGGCGCTCTGAACCTGACCGATAATGATGAGGGAAGCAATGCCGGAGCGCCTCGTGAAATGCTCGAGCGCGGAGATTGGGTCTCTCCGACCCTCAACGGGGAACCTCGTTTTGCGAAGCCGGTGTTCACCTATTGGCTGATCGGGGCTTCCTATCTTGTCTTTGGCGTCAATGAATTTGCGGCGCGCTTTCCCTCCGCTGTGTTTGGGACTCTTCTCATTCTTATGCAGTACTGGTTTCTTTCCCGGGTAGCAACGGTCAATGTTGCCTGGTGGTCCGCCTTATGCCTCCTATTGAACCTCGAGATGCTGGCTATCGGAAGAATGGTCCTGACAGACATGGTGCTCATCTTTTTCACGACCCTGACGCTGTTCAGTTTTTGGATCGCGTTTTCCGCTGAAGGAAGAGAGAAACGATGGTATCTCGTCTGCTATGTAGCAACGGCTGGCGCGATGCTCACCAAAGGGCCTGTGGGAGTGATTGTTCCCTTGCTGGTGGTGCTGGTCTTCGTTCTTCTGACCCAGAATTTTCGCAAGGTGATTCGTGAAGCCCGCCCGTTTGCCGGGGTGGTCTTGTTTTGCTGTCTCGCCTTGCCTTGGTATGGGGCAATGCTCATGATCCATGGCGATACATATTTGGAATCAGCACAGGCGAACACGCTTGGTCGGTACGCCAGCATTATTGGGGGGCATGGCGGGACGATATTCTTTTACATTCCAGTCCTCCTGTTGGGGTTTCTTCCCTGGAGCGGCTTTCTACCGTTAGCGCTTCGGGACGCGGTGTCGAATTTCAAAGCGCATCGCACGGCTGGTGGCCGCGGCCAATCTCTGTTTGTCTTTGCCGCCTGCTGGTTTGTGGTGGTGTTTCTCTTCTTTACGCTTTCTGCAACCAGGCTTCCGCACTACATTGCGCCGCTATTTCCGGCAGCGGCGATTCTCGTCGCGTTTCCCATTGCACGGCTTATGAGTGGTGAGGCGCGGCCCAAAGCCACAAGCGCCTTTTGGATCATTGTGGTGCTTGGAATGGTGTTAGGTGGAAGCCTCGCAGTGTTTCCGTTTGTGTATGGCCAACTCGTTGAGTTTATCGCGAAAGAGTTTCCCATGGCTGGCAGCGTTGATCCGGGGATTGGCATTTCGATTATTGGGATGGCTATGTTCATTGGCTTTGTGGCGACCGCTTTTTTTGGGATTGTGGCGAAACGTGTACGGATGGCGATTCGAATAGCGGCCGTGACGATCGGTCTATCGGCCCTACTCATCATTCATGTTGGACTTCCAATCTTTGACAAACACTTTCTCTCGCGCCCACATGTGCTTGCGTCTCTTGCGGGAGATTGCATCGGGGCTGATGACGCCCTCGTTGTGTATGGGCGCACGAAACCGAGTTATGTCTTTTATGCGCGGCACAAGATTATCTTTACGCACAAAGGACATCGTGCCCCGCTTGACCGGCTGATCAATGAGGGGAGGGCGATTACGCTGATGACTCAGGAACGATTATTGCCGGAATTGCCTGCTGATCTTCAGCAGTTGCCGTTGGTAAAGGCTGT